>CAMCHD010000010.1 GCA_945874545.1 Akkermansia muciniphila
CCTGCGCGTCCTCCAGCGAGCGGGGAGCCGGACCCGACGCCGACGGCTTCGGCGCATAGATCCGCCGCCACTCGTAGAGCATCGAGTCGGTCACTCCCAGTTCCTCGGCGATCGCCCTCACGCTGCGGTCTCTCCGCAAGGTCAGTTCCACCGCATGGCGTTTGTAGGTCTCGTCAAAATGCCGGCGCTCACGGCGCCCGGCCTGGTTCTCGTTCGGTTTGTTCATGGTGTCCTTGCCTGCTGCCCGCTCCCCGCACCTCCGCGCCGCCGACGGGGCGCTTCCTGCGGTAAGCTCTTTGGCTCCTGTCCTCGGAAGCGCCCCGTCGGCTAGACGTCAACTCGGGCGGGCCTCTGTCCACCAAATCGAGGCAATCTCACCGGCTTGGTATCGGACGAAGATTACGCCTCGTTTCAGCAGATGCTCGCCGAGTCTCCCAAGAAAGGGGATCTCCTTGTGGGTTGCGGCGGAGTGCGCAAGGTGCGCATGGCCGCGAAGAGCAAAGGCACCAGCGGCGGAGCTCGGATTCTCTACCTGCATATCCCCAACCGGCATCTCATCTACCTCCTCACCCTTTTCACCAAAAACGACGCCGCCAATCTTTCCGCCGACGGCAAAAAAGCCGTTCGCACTTTGGCCGAAGCCATCAAAACCGCCCACCGCACATGAAAAAAGAAATCCCCTTCGATGAAAACGACCTGATCGCCAGCTTGGGTGAAGCGCTCTCGCACGCCCAAGGCAAGCTGACCCTGAAGACGACCAAGCTCCCCTCCCGCGCGAAGCCGATCACCCCGGCCGCCATTTCGCAGATTCGCAAAAAACTCCACGCCAGCACCCCGGTGTTTGCCGCCTACCTGAATGTGAATCCCGACACCGTGCGTTCGTGGGAAAAAGGCCGCCGAGTCCCCTCCGGCCCCGCCCTTCGTCTCCTTCAAATCGCCCAAAAACAGCCTCAACTTCTGGCGTCCGCCTGATCATGTCGGATCTGATTTGAGCTAACCTCATGACGTCCGAACTCCGATCTCGACCGCCTTCGGGCATCAGCCCCGCCACTGTGCGCAACTGGGAACAAGGCCGCCGCCAACCCACCGGCGCCGTCCGCGTCCTCCTCCGCGTCGCCGCCAAACACCCCAAGGCCGTGCTGGAAGCGGTGCGGTGAAACCATACCATACGACGCCGGCCCCGCTCTTGGTTTCGTGGCCTCACACAACAACTTCCTAACCGCCGTCCCCGCGTCTCGCCCTGAGTGCCCAAGTTTCATAGCCCTGTCTCTGCCCATACGCCCATGCCCAAAATCGAAGGCTTTAAAGTCCGTAACTACCGCGCCCTGCACAACGTGCAGATGGGCAAATTTTGGAACGAGAACGACAAGGCTGCGCTTAGTCCTATGACTGTCGTCATCGGCAAAAACGGTGTCGGCAAATCCAGCTTATTCGACGCCTTCGGCTTCTTGGCTGATTGCCTCAAGCACGGCGTGGAGGAGGCCTGCGACGCGCGAGGCCGTGGCGGCTTCGAACGTATCCGCTCGCGCGGTCAGACCGGCCCGGTCGAATTTGAGATCTACTATCGTGGCGACACGAATGATCGTCCCATCACCTATGAATTAGCCATCGATCTGGACAGCGACGGTCGCCCCCAAGTGCTACGTGAGCGGTTGCGCCAACGTCGACAAGATCAACGCCGTGGATGGCCGTTTTCATTTCTTTGGTTGGACGGCGGCAAAGGTGTGGCTTGGAAGGGCCAATCCGGACGCCAAATCGACGAGAATCTGTCCCCAATCAATGTCGATGCACTTATAAATAGTGTTGAATCAGAGAGCTCCGAGACCGAAGTGGTGCAACTTGACGACAGCCGCCGCCTCGGTATCGCCACCTTGGGTTCGCTCAAGCAACACCCGCGCATCGCTGCCTTCCGCCGCTTTATTGAGGGCTGGTATCTGAGCTACTTCACCCCCGACGCCGCACGAAGCCTGCCGCTCGCCGGCCCGCAAAAACAGCTCAACGTCCACGGCGATAACCTCGGCAACGTGGTTCAATACATGGAGCGCGAACACAAAGCGCGTTTCCAAACCATCCTGAACCGTATTGCCGAAAAGATACCCGGCATCCAGAAAATCGACACTTTGCCCAGTCCGGACAAGCGCCTGCTGCTACGCTTCAATAACCAAGGCTTTGTCGATCCGTTTTTCGCTCAAGAAATGTCGGACGGCACGCTCAAGGTCTTCGCCTACATGCTGTTGCTGGAAGACCCCAACCCGCCGCCGTTCATCTGTATAGAGGAACCGGAAAACGGATTATATCATAAGCTCTTGGAATCCTTGGTCGCCGAGTTCCGGGCCCACGCCACCAATAAGAAACAATCGTCTCAGGTATTCGTGACCACCCACCAACCGTATCTGGTGGATGCCCTAAAACCCGAAGAAGTCTGGATTCTAGAAAAGGGGACCGATGGTTTTTCCACCATCCGCCGGGCGAGCGATCACCCGGTCGTGTCCGCAATGGTCAAGCAAGGCCTGCCTCTCGGCGGCCTCTGGTATAGCGACTACCTCGACACCAAGTAGATCCTCATGCACTTCGCCATTCTCGTCGAAGACGCTTCGGGCAAGGCGATGCTTGATATCCTTGTGCCCAAAATTCTCGGGCCGGACTCGGAACACTCGTTTGAAATCCACCCCTACAAAGGCATCGGCCACATCCCCAAAGGCCTTTCTCCTAAGACCGATCCGGAGAAACGCATACTCCTCGACCAACTCCCCCGTATCTTGGCCGGGTTTGGACAAACTTTCGCAAGCTACGGCAAGGCGTATCCGGCGGCGGTCATCGTGGTCTGCGATCTTGATAATCGAAACGAACAAGCATTCCGGAGCGAACTCTCGGCGGTGCTGGAAAGAGTGGGAAAAGCCCCGTCCACCGCGTTCTGCCTAGCTATCGAAGAAGGTGAGGCATGGCTGCTGGGTGATATGGCCGCCATCAAAAAGGCTTTTCCCAAAGCCAAAGACGCTGTGCTGGCCAGCTACGTGAACGATTCCATCTGCGGCACATGGGAGCTACTCGCTGACGCCCTCTACCCCGGCGGTGCGCGCGTTCTTGAAGCGCAGGGCTACCGCGTCGCCGGCGCAGAAAAATTCCGGTGGGCGCGCGAAATCAGCCCGCACATGGATGTTGATAATAACGAATCCCCGAGCTTTCGCGATTTCATCACAGCCCTGCGGCCGAAAGACGCGCCCGTCTCCCCCTGAACTCCACGCCTGATCCCTAAGCGCAAGAGATATCTCATCTCTGAGCACCCGGATGACGACGCTCGGGTGCCGGGCCAAGCAGAAGAAACGCCTCGATTTTTAACAAAACGCGGAAGCAAATGCCGCGCGTCCCTACAAAAATCCCGCTTCGCCTGCGCCGGGGAAAGCACGCGCAGACCGTGGCGGGTGGCGGGCTCGAAATCGCCTAGATTGAGCGTGATGATAACTCGTGCCTCGGTCGCGAGCGCGGCGGCGAAGAAGGGCGGAGCATCCACGTCGTGCCAGTCGTCGTCGGGCACGGCCGCCGGCTTCATGGCACTCCGCAGCGCAGAACCCCATCCCGCTCACTTGTGTTTCGGACCCAATTCGTTTCGATGCAGCATTAATGGGTAAACGCGGCCGCACGCCAATCACTTACACGCTGGAGCGTGCCGGCATTGTGCGCTCGCGGGTGCATGCCGGCGAGCGTCTCACCGCCGTTTGCGCCGAACTCAAAATGAATGTCTCCAACTTTCTCCGCTGGTGCAGACGCAATCATTTTGTTGTCAACACCCCCGAAATGCGCGGGGCGAACCGTAATCGCAAACGCGGTCCCTATGCTGGCTTAGGCCAAACGCCCGCCAAAGTTCGTCGGCCTCGCGAGGGCGGACGCGCCGCCCGGATCGCAGCCGATCTGCGCGCAGGGCTCGCCCCTCACGCGGTGGCGGAACTCCACGGCGTGAGTTACGGTTACGTGGTGCGCCTCCGTCATGAAATCGCCGCTGCGCCTCCGGCCGGTCCGGGTCGCAACACCGTCAAATCACCTGGCCCGCGTGCCCATTTGCGGGACCGCAATTCTACCATAGTGACCGCATACAAAACCGGCACTTCAACGTTGATTCTCGCTCGATTGCACAACCTGACCCGTAGCCGTGTGTATCAGATCGTCACCGCTTACTCGCCGGTAACAACGAAGTGATTTTAACCGCCGGCTCTTTCCTCGGCACCTACACTGAAAACGAGATCTTGACCCAGAACCCCTTCGCCTCGATCGACCAGATCGGCATCGGCCAGCTGGCGAGGACCGCCTGCGAGAAGGGCAACCAGACCCGCCCCGGCATCAAGCTCGGCATCTGCGGCGAACACGGCGGCGACCCGGATTCCGTTAAGTTCTGCCATAAGGGCGGCCTGACCTACGTCTCCTGCTCGCCTTACCGCGTTCCGGTCGCCCGCCTCGCCGCCGCCCAGGCCGCGATCGAGGGGAAGCGCGCAAACGCGAAGAAGAAGTAAACCCAAGGAGCGTCGGGCGTCCGCCTGTCCTCTCTGCAAACCGAGCCCCGCCCGCGCGTAAGCGCGGCGGGGCTTTTTCGTGTCTCAATTCCCCACCGGCCTCCCCACCCAACCACGAAACCGCCCATTGAGGCGTCACGTCACAGCGAAACAGATTCTGCTTACTCTTTCCCCCCGCCATGCGCTGCACCCGCTACCGCCCGCGCCAACACCGCGCCTCGCCCGTCTGGCAAATCCTCCGCGATCACGCCCACCGCCTCACCGACCTCGACCCCGCCACCGCCCGCGCCCTCGCACGCTTCCAACGTTGCGGCGATCTCCACTCCGGCTTCACCCGCCTCCACTGCCCCGACTGCGGCCACGACTACCTCCTCGCCTTCACCTGCAAACAACGCGGCCTCTGCGCCACCTGCCACCAACGCCGCACCCTCACCGAAGCCGCCGCCATCGCCGACGAGATTTGCCAACCCGTCCCCCACCGCCACCTCGTGCTCACGCTCCCCCGCGTGCTGCGCGGAATTTTCCAACGCGAGCCCGCCCTGCTCGGCGAGCTCTACCACGCCACCCACGAAGTGCTCACCCTCTGGCTGCGCGAACGCGCCGCCTGCCCCACCGGCCAGCCCGGCCTCGTCGTCGCCGTGCAGACCTTTGGCGACTACCTGCTCTGGCACCCTCACGTCCACGTGCTCGCCACCGCCGGCGTTGTCACCGCCGACGCCACCTTCCACCTCGCCGACACCGGCGGCTGGGAAACCCTGCGTGAACTCTGGCGCCACGCCCTGCTCCGCCGCCTCCGCGAAGCCGGTGCCCTCGCGCCCGACACCCTCGCCCGCCTGCTCCAGTGGCGCCACTCCGGCTTCGGTGCCGACGGCGGCGAAGCCCCGCTCGCCGCCGATGATGCCACCGGCCGCCGCCGCCTCGCCGAATATCTGCTCCGCGCGCCCTACTCCCTGGAAAAAATCACCTACCAACCCGAGACCGGCACCGTGCTCTACCGCTCCGAGCGCCACTGGCGCACCCGCCGCAATTTCGAGGTTTTTTCCGCCCTCGATTTCATCCGCGCCCAGCTCGCGCAAGTCCCCGCGCCCGGTTGCCCCCAAGTCCGCTACTACGGCTACTACAGCAACAAATCCCGCGGCCTCCGCGCCGCCTCCGCCGCGTCTCCCCTCGTAAGGTCGCCGATTGCCGGCGACCGCGCCTCCCCGCCGACCCACGCCCCCGCCCGCCGACCGCGCCGCCGCAAAGCCTGGCGCGACCTCATCCGCGAGGTTTGGGGAGCCGACCCGCTGCGCTGCCCGCTTTGCTCCGGTCAACTCCGCCCCGTCGCCATCGTCGAGACCCCTGCTGAGATCCATGCCGCCCTCTTCCCCCTTGGCCTGGCCAAGCTGGCCCTCCCTCCGGCCAACGGCCCGCCCCGTAGGGCCTCACCTTGCGTGAGGCCGTTCACCCTCGTGGACGCCGCCACCGGTGCGCGCCATCCGCTCGCTCCGCCCGCCTGCCCCTCGCGTCTGCCTTATCTTCGGCCCCGCGTAGAGAAACTCCGCTTCAGGGCGGAGATGGCAGAGCCCGGCGAGAGTTATGACCAACTCGGTTACGAGCTGGCTGCTGGATACCGGGTGCCGGAACAAGACGCGGCCCAGGGAGAACTCTTCGCCGACGACTATAGCCAGCCCGACCCTCCCGACGGCGAGCCGGTCTTTTGGCAAGAAAGCGCCAGCGAAGAGCCCGGCTTCTACCCCGGCGAAGCGCCGAGCGACGACGGCCACCAAGCCGACGCCGAAGTGGGCTGAGGTAAGCGCTGGGCTAATCCCAAAATAGCAAATCCAATCGCGCGAAACTTGACTCGCGCGGAGGCGGAGCCTTGTCTCCGCAAATGCGCCGCTGCCCGGAAAACTTGTCGATTCAGAGGGAAACCCCGTATTTTGAGGGCTACCAGCGCTGCGCGACTCAGGCCGCCACTTTTTCTCATCGATCCGGTGTGGAACTCGAAAGCCTTGACGTCGGTTTGAACGACCGCCCTCCCTGTAAACCCCTCCCGGCCCGATCCCCGGCGAAAATCCAGTTTCCTATCAGTCGGCCCGATCCCCGGCGAAAATCCAGTTTCCTATCAGTAAAATCCAGTTTCCTATCAGTAATGGGTTTAGCGGCAGTTTGGGATAGCGCGTTAGAAAGTGCCAAGGCAGCATACGGAGTTGTGGCGCAGGCAGGTAACCGTTTGACAGCACAAGCAAAAACTGCAGGCGCTGCAGCAGCTATTCTTGCGGGTTCTGCCGCCATGCCGACGGATGCGCAGGCGCAAGCTGTTCCTATCATTGATGAAGCTATTTTTATCGATTTTACTGTTAATCCCGATCAACCGACTGTTTCTACTATTTTTGGTAATATTGGCCCAGGTACTAACGGCCTGTTATATTATGGGCTTGATAGCAGCTTGTTGAATGATTCTAACCCAGACACTGGCATTTCAGATTTTCAGCCCGGTATTCGGGAATATCTGCTTGCCTTCAATGTGAATGGTAATTTGCTGACATTTAGTAACCCGAATGCGGGTGCTATTACTGGCGCGGAAAATAATTGGCTGTATGTGCAGGATCAATTTTCAAGTGAGTTTGACCTCGTGTTTGGTCAAGTTCTTGATGACAGGCCTTCATCAGAGGATCCTTCCGTTACGTATGATGGTAGCGCGTTCTTTATAGGTACTCCTAGTTTGTTTGAGGGCGATAACCGCAGTATTGCCTATTCGGCAATTCAAGGTAATTTTGATGATTTAACTAATAAAGGTCTAACGATTATATTAAATAATACTACTTTTACGGGAACGGCTACTTCTTTTGAGCATATTTCAACAGTGCCAGAGCTCACTTCTGTAGCGTTAGTGTTTGGAGCTGCAGCGGGTGGGGCTGCTCTGTTGCTCCGTCGCCGCAGAGATGAATTGTCAGCGGCTAATAATACTGGCAATAAGAACTTGGGTGCTCCTACCCATAATCTTTCTTAAGAGTTTATGCTGCTGTAACGGCAATATCGCTATCAACAAATAAGGTCACAGTTTGACCGTTGCTGCCCGTTCCTGTGTAAACATTATAGCTTTGGCTGTTGATTGATACTGTGTCGTGGCCTGCTGTGCCGTCCAGATCTGCCTTCGTGATTCCGGCAATTTGCAGTGTATCAGCTCCGCCTGTGCTTTCACTAATGATAAGGGTATTATCATCATCTGTTATGCGGATGACTTGATCCAGCTTCAGTATTATTGTGGACGCGCTGCTTCCTTCCAGATTGATATGCTCAATATTCTTGATAGTGGTATCTGCCAGAATCTGATTGAAATCAAGAATCATGGGGCTGCCGCTATTATTATGAAATTCAAGCGTGTCTCCATTCAGGCCTGTGCTGCCTAAGGCTGTGCCAGGGTTATATTTATACTGCTCTGCCCAGCTTTGATCGTTGTTACCGCCGTCGTAAGTGTGTTTGGAGGTACCGTTAAAGCCGTTTGTGCCGACGTTGTTTGTGCTCCAGAAAAGTTTGATTGTATCTGTTCCATCGCCGGCATAAATATCATTATCGGCGTTTTTTACATGAAAAATCTCGTTGTTATTACTGCCGTAAATACTGTTATTGTGGGAGCCTTCTGCGATGATTATTTCAGCATTGTTGTTACCAATGTAGACAGTGCTGTCGGTGAGGTTAAAATATTGTTTGTCGATTCCCATTCCTGAACTGTAACCAATTTCTACATTTGATGCTGTTTGATTATCCAGATAATAAATATTATTATCACCAGCCAGCTTGTATGTAGTTGTGCTGCCATCAATAAATAAAATATTGTTAATAAAATTAGCTGTATTCCCCGTAAAACTATCCAGCGTGAAGCGTACGCTATCGCTTCTGTTGCCTGCGGGGTCAAAGGCGCGCACTTCGATAATTACATCATCAAAATCCGGAAGGTTGGGGTTCCAGAGATTGCTTTGGTTAAAGTCCAAATGCAGATTCCCTGTTGCCGCATCAAAAACCCAGTCATCCAGCAGGTTAATGCCCGCGCTTTTCAAGTTGTTAAGGTTTGTGGCAGAATTGGGCGTGATTTCATAGCGTAAATTCTGCTGCGGTGTGTTGTTGTCAGAGAATAGATTGCCTAAATCCATCACCCATTTAAAGCCGATTGGTGCGCTTGCGGTGTCAATGGCGTCAGGAGAAAATTTCACCAGTTTTGCCAGATTCACATTATGGTTTCTGTGCGGCGCGGTTACGTCCGCGCCCGCTGTTGTGGTGCGCGCTGTAAATGTTTGAGGTGGCGGCGCGTCAAAACTGTTTGTGGTATTTGTTTGCGCGGCTGGCGCTAGCAACTTACCAAGTTTATCTGCAGCAATAGTGTTCGTAGCCTGATTTCCGCCAGTGTTCAGAGTATTGATTGCTTTTTCAACCGCAGCTTTTTGCATGACGTTATCGAAGGCTCTGGACTCTGGTGTTTGCTCGGCTCTGCCCTCCAGCATGGGTGCTTTATCGCCCTTCACTTCGGCGGGCTTATCGGCTGCGGCATTTTCGCCTTTGGCTTCAGTTGCGGCTGGTTTGCCGTCTTTGGCGTCTTGCGCCTTAGGTGCTTCAGCGGCGGGTGCGTCTGTTTTGCCGTCTTGCGCGCCTGTTTCCGCGTTTGCTTCGCCTTCACCAGTGCCTTCGGCTTCTGCGCCTTCCGCATTTTCACCCTCTGCGGCTTCGTCTTTTGTTTCTGCTGCAGCATCGTTTATGGATGAAAACAGAGTGGGGGATACATTTGAAACGCTGGAAAACTTGGCGGCAACATCGTTTGCGGCCAGTTGCCCCATGGGCTCAATGCCGGTGCCGTCTGTGCTGAAGCGCGCGCTTTCAAACTGGTCAGCCAGCGTGACTTCATTGCCGCTAAAGTCGCGCAGCACGATAGCGCCTTCCACGACTGTAATTTCGCCAAGGTCCACATCGCCCGCGATGATTGTTCCGCGAATACCGATAGAGCCTACGGGCGTTTCGATTGTAACATCGTCCGGGTCTTCGCGGCCAATTAAGCCAGATGTATATATAAACATGCCTTTCAGCACGGAGAAGTCCGTCTGGCCGGATTCTGTTGCGGGGTCGAACACATATTCGTCGATGGACAGGCGTGCGTTTTCAGAGACCGCAAAGCTGGTTTCGTCGATAAAGTTGATGTTCACCGCGCCGTTGCCTGCGGTTTCGATGATGTCCCCCTGATAGATTTCTGTGCCAAGGGTGATGGTTTCTGTGCTGCCGTCAACGCGGGTGACTGTGGCCTGGCCGTTAATTTCCGCAAAATCCAGTTTCCTATCAGTTGGAACTCGAAAGCCTTGACGTCGGTTTGAACGACCGCCCTCCCTGTAAACCCCTCCCGGCCCGATCCCCGGCGAAAATCCAGTTTCCTATCAGTAACCCCTCCCGGCCCGATCCCCGGCGAAAATCCAGTTTCCTATCAGTAATCCAGTTTCCTATCAGTAATCCAGTTTCCTATCAGTCAGTGATCCCCGGCGGGCCGAGCCGAAGGGGTCGGGCCGTTACATAGATACATTAGGTAACGAGGACGAGACGGATAAGGGACAGACCAGTTTCCTATCAGTAGTAAGGACCGATTTAGGGACAGGTTAAATCAGTCCAGCAAGCGAGCGCGGCCCTGGGTATTTCGGCCTTGGCGTTCGCGGCCGTAAGCCGGGCGGCCTCGGCCCGGGTTCGGTTGGGAAGCGGAGTTTGGCTGCACGGCAAGCCGGCAGTCCGGTGCCGTCTGGTTAACGGGCATCCCTACCCACCGGATGCCCCCGAGGGATTTTCAGCCCTACGTTTTGGAAACGTGGGTCGCGGTTGCGGTGCCGCGATGGCATGCTGCCGGTTCGTTCCGCCGTCTGGCGGGACACGCCGCGCTTGGGTCGACGGGAGTGCGGCGGAAACGCGGGCGAGTCACCTCACCGCGACGGTGACCTGGATCTCCACGGTGGCGTTCTTGGGCAGGCCGGCGACGGCCACGGCGGCGCGGGCGTGGCGGCCGGCGTCGCCGAAGAGCTCCACAAAGAGGTCGCTCGCGCCGTTGATCACCGCCGGCGCGTCGGCGAAACCGGATACGCCGTTCACATAGCCGCCGACGTAGAGAAAGGCCTCGACCCGGTCGAGCGAGCCGAGCGCGAGCTTGAGGTTGGTGAGAACGTTGAGCGCGCAGATCTTCGCGGCCTCGCGGGCGGTCTCGATGGTGTGCTCCTTGCCCACCTGGCCCACGTGGGTCATCTGGCCGTTGAACGAGCTGATCACGCCGGCGAGGATCAGGGTGTTCCCGTGCAGGCGGTAGGGCAGGTAGCTGCCGCCGGGTGCGGCCGGGGCGGGGAGGGTGAGGCCGAGGGTGGCGAGTTTGGTTTCGATGGCGGACATGGGCGGGAGCTTGAAGCGCGAAGATGCGAAGACGCAAAGTTCGGAATGGCGACAATCGAGTATCTTGCGGATCGATCTTAGCGCCTTCGCGTCTTTGCGCTTAGATTTTCAGTCAAAAATCGCCTCGGGCAGGTAGGCGGTGATGGTGGTGGTGGGGACGTTGACCAGCTGGCTGACCTTCAGGTCGAGCACCACGCTGCAAAGGGTGTAGGCCATCTGAGGTGTCACGCCGAGGCGGTCGACGATGAACTCCATGGCGCGGCGCACGACACGTTTGCAGGCCTCGCGCGGGTCGGCGTCGCTCTCGATGAACATATGCCATGGTTTCGTGGCGTAGCGCGGTGGGGTGAAGCTCGGCGCCGGGAAGATCGCGTAGGGGCCGGCGAGAGGTTTCGCGGGGGCTTTGTGGAGTTTGAAGGTGTAGGTCGCGTCCATGGGCGCTTCCATGCCGTTGATGCAGACCTCGCCGTCGCCCTGGGCGGCGTGGCAGTCGCCGGTGAGCACGCCGGCGCCAGGGGTGAGAACGGGCAGAAACAGCCGCGTGCCGGCGGTGAGGTGGCGGACGTCGAGGTTGCCGCCGAAGGGGCCGGGGGCGCGGGTGCGGAACTCGCCGGGCTCGGCCCGCTGCACGCCGATGATGCCGGCGAAGGGGTGGAGATCGAGGGTCACGCCGGGAAAGCTGCGGGTCTGCGTGTCCTCGAGTTTCCAGAGGAAGAGGTGGTGTTCGGGAAACTCTCCGGCGAGCAGGCCGAGGCCCGGGATGAGGCTGGTCCAGGCGAAGCCGTGATGCGCGTAGGCCTCGATCACGATCTCGAGGGTGTCGCCCGGCTGGGCGCCGTCGATGGCGACGGGACCGGTGAGGGCGTGGACCTGGAGCGGGTCGAACTTCGCGGCGAAATCGGCGGCGGTCCAATCGGGCCGCACCTGCCAGCCCGAGGAGTCGGCGCACCGGAAGGTGACGGTGTCGCCGGGGGCGACGGTCAGGCGCGGGGGCGTGGTGTTGTTCCAGCGGTGGCAGAGCGGTTCGGGGGAGAGCGTGTGGTGCATGGGAGGCGGCGCGACGCACAGGGAGGCGTGGCGGCGGCGCGGCGGCCAGCCAGAACCGGGCCGGCGCGGGGCGGGCCAGTTTATGAACAAAAAAACCACCGGTCGCGCGTCGGCGGCCGGTGGTCGAGGGAGTTGGTTTTGCGGGCGGGACCGGGGATCAGACGTGGCTCAACACATCCGCGACCGGGAAGCGCACCTTCGCGGCGGTGGCGTATTTGTCGTCCGCCGCGCGGTAACCGACGGAGCAAGCGACCACGGTGGCGAACTCGGTGCCTTTGAGGCCGAGGATGTCGTCGTAGGCGGCGGGATCGATGCCCTCCATCGGGCAGGCGTCCACGCCGAGCAGCGCGGCGGCGGTCATGAACTGGCCGAGGGCGATGTAGATCTGCCGGGTCGCCCAGTCGTCGATGCCGCCTGCGGCGGTGATCTTTTCCACAAAGCCGGTCATCATCCCGCGGTAGCCGGCGAGGGCCTCGAGGCTGCCGCCCCGGACCTCGACCTGGCGGGCGAGAAACTTGTCCACGAAGGCCACGTCGACCCCTTTGCGCACCGCGAAGACCACGTGGTGGGCGGCGTCGACGACCTGGGTCTGTCCCCAGGAGACGGGCACCAGCTTCGCCCGCACGGCGGGGTCGGTGATGACGATGAATTTCCAGGGTTGAAGGTCGAAGGAGGACGGCGCGACCACGAGGGAATGCTCGAGCGCGGCCCAGACGTCGGCCGGGATTTTTTTGGCCGGGTCGAATTTTTTGGTGGCGTAGCGCCAGTCGAGGGCGGTGGTGAGTTGGGCGGGAGGGATCGGTGTCATGGGAGGAAAGAGCGAAAAGGGAGGTGTGGTTCTGTGCCGCGGCGCGTCGGATCAGGCCGCCAGGAAGGGGTAGTCGGTGTAGCCGGCGCGGGAGGCGGCGACGTAGAAGGTGGACACGTCGGGCGTGTTCAGGGGCGCGTTCAACAGGAAGCGGCGCGGCAGGTCGGGGTTGGCCAGGAAGGGCACGCCGTAGGCGATGGCGTCGGCCAATCCGTCGCGGATGGCGGCCTCGCCGGCGTCGCGGGTGAAACCGCCGTTGCGGACCAGCGCGCCGGTGAAGTGTTTCCGGGCGATGCGGGCCAGCTCGTATTCGGCGGGCTGGTCGAAATGGGCATGGCGCAATTCGAGGAAACCGAGGCCGCGTTTCTCGCTCTCGGCCGCGACGTGGGCGACGAGCCCGGCGGGATCGGAGTCGACCATGTCGTTGAACCCGACCAGCGGCGAGAACCGCAGGCCGACACGGCCGAAGCCGAAGACCGTGGCGGCGGCGTCCACCACCTCGAAAAGCAGGCGGGCGCGGTTGGCGAGCGAGCCACCGTAGGCGTCGGTGCGGTCGTTCACCCCGTCGCGCAGGAACTGGTCGAGCAGGTAGCCGTGGGCGCCGTGCACCTGCACGCCATCGAAGCCGGCGAGGCGGGCGTTGGCGGCGGCTTTGCGGAAGAGTTCCACGATGCCGGGGAGCTCGTCGAGGCGCAGCGGGCGCGGTGTCGGGTAGTCGAGTTTGCCCTCGGGCGTGTGAATGGTGTCGCCGCGCAGGGCTTTGTCGGAGGAGGAAACGGGTTGAACGCCGGCGTTGAGCGCCGGGTGGGTGGCGCGGCCGGGGTGCCAGATCTGGAGGTAGATGCGGCCGCCGGAGGCGTGCACGGCGTCGGTCACGCGTTTCCAGCCGGCGACGTGGGCGGTGGAGTGGATGCCGGGCTGGTGGGGCCAGGCCTGGGCGTCGCCGGCGACCATGGTGGCCTCGGCGATGAGCAAGCCGGCGGAGGCGCGCTGGCGGTAGTAGTCGGCCATGAGCTCACCGGGCACGTTTTCGGCGTCGGCGCGCACGCGGGTGAGCGGGGCGAACAGCACGCGATTCGGAATCGAAAGGGTGCCGAGCTGGGTCGGGGAGAGGAGTTGCATAGAGATGGTTGGACCGGGTTGAGGTGAAGGCCGAAGGCGGCGCGCGGGATCAGAGCGGCTGGTCCTGGCGCGCGGTGTCGGCGAGCAGGGCGACGATGTCGCCGCGGGTGATCGGGCCGAGGGCGTCGATGGCCGTGCCGTCGCCGTAGGTCTTCACCGTGTAGTCCGCGATCCGTTCAAAATCGTCGGCGGTGAAACCCAGGGACGCGGCGGATTGGCGCAGGTTGACCGAGGCCAGCCAGCGTTCGAAGTGGGTGATGAAGCCCTGCGCGCGAGTCGACTCGTCGCCGTCGAGGCCGAACAGCCGCGCGCCGAGCCGGGCGAAGCGTGCGGTCGCGCGGTCGTGCGCGAGCAGCCAGCGGAAATAGGCCGGGTAGAGGGTGGCCAGGCCCCGGCCGTGCGCGAGCTCCGGGCGGACGCCGCTCATGCTGTGCTCGATGGCGTGCAGGGGGAAGCCGCTGTCCATCCGGCCCGCGCCCTGGAAACCGCACAGCGCGAGGGTGGAGGCCCAGAGCAGCGCGCCGCGGAGTTTTTCGTCGTCGAGGGTGGCGAGCTGGAGCGGGAGGGTCTCGATCACGGTCAGCATCACGCCCTCGGAGTGGCGGTCGGCGAGCGGGGAGGCGTCGCCGCCGAGTAGGTAGTTTTCGAATACGTGGCTGATGATGTCGGAGCCGCCGTCGGCGGTCACGTGGGCCGGCACGGCGGTGGTGAAGCGGGGGTTCAGCCAGGAGACCCGGGGCTTCAGGAAATCGTGGCCGAGCACGCTTTTGCCGTGCGAGGCGCGGTGGGAGATCACGCTGTAGGGGGTGACCTCGGACGCGGTCGCCGCGGTGGTGGCGACGCAGGCGAGGGGCAGGGCGGCCTTCAGCTGGCCGGCTTTGGCGCCGCCGAGGGTGAAGGGCCAGATGTCGGTCTCGCCCGGGGTGGCGACGAGGGCCGCGATGGCCTTGGCGGCGTCCATCGCGGAACCGCCGCCGACCGCGACCACGAAGTCGCAGCCGGCGGCGCGCAGCTCGGCCGCGGCGCGGTTGACCGTCTCGGCCTCGGGATTCGGCTCGATGCCGGCGAAGGTGGTGATCTTCACCCCGGCGGCGGTCAGCAGGGCGGTGACTTCGGCGAGGTAGCCGAGGCGGACGACGGAGCCCGAGCCGGTGACGACAAACGCATGCGCGCCGAGTTTGGCGGCGGAGGCGGCGAAAGAGGCGCCCTTGTCGGGGCCAAAGTGCAATTCGGTGGGAAGGTGCAGGGTGAAGGAATTCATAAGAGAGGGAGGAAGTTCAGTTGGGAGGGGGAAGCAACCGGACGGGCCGGCAAAAGGGGGGCCGTCCGGGTGACAAGCGTGCAACGATCGGGAACGGCTCACTGGGCGAGCCAACCCCCGTCGACCACCAGGCTGGTGCCGGTGAGGAAGGTGTTGGCCGGATCGAGCAGGTAAAGCACGGCGCGGGCGATGTCCTCGGGCTGGCCGAAGTAGCCAACCGGATGGAGGTTCGCCATGAAGGCCTGCTGCTCGGGGGTGGGGGCGAAGCGGTTGAACATCTCCGTCTGGATCGCGGCGGGGGCGATCGCGTTTATCCGGATGCCCTGGCGGGCGACCTCGAGCGCGGCGGACTTGGTCAGGCCCTCCACCGCGTGTTTGCTTGCGACGTAGACCGAGGCTCCGGCGAGGCCGGCGTGGCCGGCCACCGAGGACGTGTTCACGATCGCGCCGCCGCCGGTTTTGAGCATGGCGGGGATCTCGTGTTTCATCGAGGCGAGCACACCCCAGACGTTGAGGTCGAACACCCGGCGGTAATCGGCCTCGGTCACCCCGGCCAGCGGTCCGTTGAGCTCGACCCCGGCGTTGTTGAAGGCGAGGTCGAGGCGGCCGAACCGCTCGACGGTGAAGGCCACCAACGCGGCGATCTCGGCCTCGACCGAGGCATCGGCGCGGAAATAGGCGGCCTCGCCGCCGGCGGCGGTGATCCGGGCGACCACCGCGGCGCCCTCGGTTTCGCGGCGACCGGAAACGACCACCTTCGCGCCGGCGGCGGCGAGCGCGACGGCGGTGGCCGTGCCGATGCCCGAGGTGCCGCCTGTCACGAGGGCCACCTTTCCGGCGAATTGGGACGTCGCGGAAGACGTGTTGGACGACTGGGTCTGAGCGGATGCGAGGTTCATGATTGGGAAAGGACGAAGGCTATAGTTTACTAGTTGGTCAAAATTGAGTGACGAATTTCTTAGGAATATTTTCGCCGGCCGTTCAGGCGCCGGCGGCGACCGCCATCACCGGGCGGGGGCGCAGCAGATCCATGCCGAGCGTGGGCAGGGTCTGGAGCAGAGTGATGTCGTTCATGATCCGTGCGTGGGTGACCAGGCCGTCGATCAGGCCCTGCAGGGCGAGGGCCTTCCCTGCCGGGTCGCACGGTTCGATCTCGCCGGCGGCGGCGGCGTCGCGGATGGCCGACTCGAAATAGCGGCGTTTACGGGTGAAGACGCCACGAATCGCCGCCGACACTTCGGCTTCGGAAGTGCTTATCTCGCAACCGACACTGGCCAGGGGGCAACCCAGGACTTTGCCGTGGGTGGCGGCCATCTCGGCTTGTTGGGCGACGACCGAGGCCAGGTAGCTTTGCAAACGCGCCAAGGGCTCCACCAGCGGGGAAAATCTCGCGTCAAAACCCGGCTTCCAATCCCGTTCCCAACTGAGCTCGATCGCGGCCACGGTCAGCTCGGCCTTGCCCGGGAAGTAATAATAAAAGCTGCCTTTGCGCACATCGGCCCGGCGGCAGATATCGTCGACCGTCACGCCGCCGTAATTCTCCGCTTGGAGGAGATCGAGCGCGGCCTGCATCAGGCGTTCTTTGGCGTCGGAGGTGCGTCCCATGGGGAAGAGGTAGTTGACTAAATAGTCGAATTGCAAGAAAAATTTCCGACGGTGTTTAACCCGTGTTCGGAGCCAAAAATCCGAAGGGGAAACCTTGAAGGCGGGCCTGCGAGGGCGCAGGTCATGCCTCCCGTATGTCCATGTCCGCATCCCCCGATAACGCCCCGAGCTCCGACTGGCGTTTGGTGCGGCGGTTGATGGGTTTGGCCTGGCGTTATCGCCTGCGGTGTTTGCAGGTCATGTTTTTACAGGGGGTGCTGCTCTTTCTGGGCCTGGCGGGGTTGTTTTTCACCGGGCACGGCATCGACTACGTGAAACTGGTGGTCGAGGCGGCGGCCACGCCGGGCGCGCCGGCGCCGGGATTTTCCCTCGCCGGTCTGCCGTCCCCGCCCGCCTCCTGGCCGCCCATCGCGTTGATCGGCGCCTTCGCCGGGTGCATCCTGGTCCTCGCCTGTCTGCGCGCCGGGTTGAACTACGTTTACAGCATCGCGATCAACGTGCTCGTGCAGCGTCATCTGGTGGTCGACCTGCGCACGGAGCTTTACGCGAAGTTGCAGCGCTTGAGCTTTCGTTTCTTCGACGCGCATACCACCGGGTCGATCATCACCCGGGTGACGGGCGACGTGCAGAACGTGCGCATGTTTGTCGACCAGGTGTTGATCCAGAGTTTTATCATGGTGGTGTCGCTGACGGTCTACCTGGTCTACATGCTTAGCCTGAGCCCGGGGCTGACCGTCGCCTGTCTGGCCACGACCCCGGTGCTGGCGATCGCGTCGGTGTTGTTTTCGCGCTGGATCCAGCCGCGCTACGCGGAGAACCGTTTGTTGGCCGAACGTCTCGTGCAGCACTTCACCGAATCCATCCAGGGCGTGCAGGTGATCAAGGCCTTCGGCCGGGAAAACGAGGATCGCGCGGCCTTCGCGGTGCGGAATGATCGGGTGCGCGATCAGCAGCGCGGGATTTTTTGGCGGGTGAGCACCTTTTCCCCGGCCATCGGCCTGCTCACCCGCGTCAATCTGCTCGTCCTCCTGGGCTATGGCGGCTGGCTGGTGGTGCGGGGCGAACTGCCGCTGGGGGCGGGGCTGGTGGTCTTCGCCGGCCTGCTCGAACAGTTCTCCGGCCAGGTCAACCAACTCGCCACCATCGTGAACAGCGTGCAGCAATCCCTCGTCGCCTCGCGCCGGGTGTTCGAGATCCTCGATGCGCCGGTCGAGGTCGCCGACCTGCCGCGGGCGCGGCCCTGTCCGGCCTTGCGCGGCGAGGTGCGCTTCGAGGCGGTCGACTTCGCCTACGGCCGGCCGGCCGACGGCGCGCCCTTTGTTTTGCACGGGATCGACCTCCATGTGCCCGCCGGCGCGTGCGTCGCCATCCTCGGCGCGACCGGCGCGGGCAAGAGCGCGCTGATGAGCCTCGTGCCGCGCTTCTTCGACCCGCAGCACGGGCGGGTCCTGATCGACGGCGAGGACGTGCGTCACTACCGCGTGGACGACCTTCGCCGTCGCATCGGGATCGTGTTCCAGGAGAGTTTCCTTTTTTCCAACACCATCGCGGCCAACCTCGCCTTCGGCCATCCCGAGGCCACGCCGGAGCAGATCGAGCGCGCCGCGCGCATCGCCCAGGCCCACGACTTCATCACCGCCCTGCCCGAGGGCTACGAGACCGTGCTCGGGGAGGGGGGCAACACCCTCTCGGGCGGCCAGCGCCAGCGGCTCGCCCTCGCCCGGGCCCTGCTGCTCGAGCCCGCCATCCTGCTGCTCGACGATCCCACCGCCGCGATCGACGCCCGGACCGAGCACGAGATCTTCACCGCGCTGGACAACGCGATCCGCGATCGCACCACCTTCATCGTCGCCCACCGGGTGAGCACGCTGCGCCGGGCCGATTTTATCGTCGTGCTGGAGAACGGCCGCATCGTGCAACGCGGCACCCACGCCGAGCTCCTGCGCGCGCCCGGTCCCTACCGGCGGGTCGCCGCCCTTCAGCTGGTCGACGATCGCGAACTCGAGGAGGACCCGGCATGAGCGCCGCCCGCGCTCCCCGCCCGGCGCCCGCCGTCGGGCCGCTCACCGTCGTCACGCGTCCGACCGACGAGGCCGAGGACGCCGCGCAGCGCCCGCTCGAATGGGGCCTGATCCGGCGTCTCATCGGCTACACCCGGCCCCACGCGGCGAAACGCAACTGGCTGATCGTGCTCACCTGCCTGCGCTCGCTGCAATTCAGCGCTCTCACCTGGCTCTTCAGCGACGCCATCGCCCGCCTTTCCGCCGGGGCCGATCCCGCCGGGCTCTGGCGGGCCGTCGTCGGCTACGGTCTGCTCGCCCTGCTCACCGAGGGCATGTTTCACTTCCGCATGCGCTACGCGCAGGAGCTGGGCGAGCAGGTCGTGCACCGCCTTCGCGCCGACCTGTTCGCCAACGTGCAGCGTCAGCCGATGGCGTTTTTCCACCAGACCAAGCTCGGGCGCGTGCTCGGGCGCATGACCTCCGACATCGAGGCCCTGCGCACCGGCATCCAGGACGTGTTTTTCGTCTCCATCGTGCAGCTGGGCCAGATGCTGGGCGCCGCCGCCGTGATGCTTTGGACCGATCCGGTGATGTTCCTTGTCGTGCTCGGCATGGCCCCGGTCATCTGGGCGGTGAACAACCGTTTCCGGGAGCGGCTCTCGCGCTACTCGCGCGCCTCGCACGAGAGCTTCAGCCGCGTCACCGCCACGCTGGCCGAGTCGGTCAACGGCATCCGCGTGACCCAGGGCTTTGTGCGCGAGCAGACCAACGCGGGGCTGTTTCGCCGCCTGCTCGCCGACCACTCGCGCCACAACCTCAACCTCGCCCGCGCCTCGGCCACCCTCAACCCCATCCTCGAGTTGAACAGCCAGTTCTTTGTCGCCGTGCTCCTGCTGCTCGGCGGCTGGCGCGCCCTGCACGGCGACATGTCGGTCGCGGACCTGATCAAGTTTTTCTTTTTCGCCAACCTGTTCTTCAGCCCGGTCACCATCCTGGGAAATCAATACAACCAGGCGCTGGTCGCCATGGCCGGGGCGGAGCGGGTTTTTCGCCTGATCGACCGCGAGCCGGAATGGACCGACGACCCCGCCGCGTCGGACCTGCCCGACCCGCGGCCCGCCGCCGCGCGCGCCCCCGCCGGCCCGGCCGCGCCCGGGCTCGACCTCGAGTTTCGCGACGTGACCTTCGGTTACGCCCGCGACCGCCCCGTGCTGCGCGACATCTCCTTCCACGCCCGCCCCGGGCAGACCGTGGCGCTGGTCGGCCACACCGGCAGCGGCAAGAGCTCGATCATCAACCTCGCCACCAAGTTCTACCCGCCCGACGCGGGCGAGGTCCTGGTCGACGGCCGGCCGATCCGCGCCGTCACCGGCCGCTCCTTGCACCGCCAGCTGGGTCTGGTCACGCAGCAAAACTTTCTCTTCACCGGCACCGTGCTGGACAACCTGCGTTTCGCGCGTCCCGACGCCACCGAGGCGGACGTGCGCGCCGCGCTCGCCGCGCTGGGGTGCGAGGATCTGCCCGGCGCCCTGCCCGACGGTCTGGCCACCGAGGTGGGGGAGCGCGGCGGCGGCCTCTCGATCGGCCAGCGCCAGCTGGTCTGTTTCGCCCGCGCCTGGCTGGCCGATCCGCGCCTGATCATCCTCGACGAGGCGACGAGCGCGATCGACGCCCTCACCGAGGCCCGGCTGCAGCACGCGCTGGCCCGGCTCCTGCGCGGGCGCACCAGCCTGGTGGTCGCCCACCGGCTCAGCACCATCCGGTCCGCCGACCTCATCCTCGTGCTCGACCGCGGCGTGGTGGTCGAGCGGGGGACGCACGCCGAGCTCCTCGCCGCCGGCGGGGCCTACGCCCGCCTGCACGCCCAGTTCGTCTCCGGCGGCGGGGACCACGCGTAATCAAAAAAGGGATACGCCTCGGCCCCGGCCCCCGCCGGGATCGCGCAGCAGGGGGAGGCCCGCCGCGCAAGTTTCAATTTCCCCCTCTGAAAAACGCGAATTTAGCTCGGAAAAATGCGGTTGCGTTCGCCCCGCCCCCCTCTACGCCCATGCCCGCTATGGCCACCACCAAACGTAAACCCAACGCTGCCTTCATGAAACCGGTTCAACCTGACGACGTCCTCGCGGCCGTGGTCGGAGCGAAACCCCTCCCCCGCACCGAGCTGACCAAGAAGCTCTGGGACTATATCAAGAAAAACGGTCTCCAGGACAAAAAGGTGAAGACCCAGATCAACGCCGACGACAAGCTGAAGGCCGTCTTCGGCGGCAAGAAGTCCGTCAGCATGTTCGAGATGACCAAGCTGGTCTCCGGACACGTGAAGAAGTAAGCTACCCCGGTCGTCCCCAAGACTTCCGTCTCCCCGGCCGCCGGCGCTTGTTCGCCGGCGGTCTTTTTTTGTCCATTCTCCGCCCGGCGCGGCGGCCCGGGGGCTACTTTCCGGCCTGGGCGAGGTAGCCCAGGATATCCTCGGCCTGTTGTTTGGTCGACCCCTTGTGGTCGGCGTAGACCACCTTGCCGTCGTGGATAAGATAGGCCTGGCGGGCGGAGAAACCGAAGGTCGTGCCCACGCCGAAGGCGGCGATCACCTTTTTCTCGGTGTCGGCCAGGAGGGAAAAGGGAAAACGTTGCTCCTCCTTGAACTTGCGCGGGCTCTCCACGCTGTCGGTGCTCACGCCGAGGACGGCCACGCCCTTGGCCGACAGGGTCTCGTAGGCGTCCCGCAGGGAGCAGCCCTGGGCGGTGCAGCCCGGGGTGCCGGACTTGGGGTAGAAATAGACCAGGGTATACTGATTTTTTGAATACACATCGGCCAGGCGGACCGGGGCGCCGGTCTGGTCGGGCGCGGTGGCGTCGGGCGCGGGATCGCCGACGTTGACGGGATTGGCGGGGGAGGTGGTGAACATGGCGAGGAGGAGGCCGGCGAAGGCGAGGAGGCGTTTCATGGTGATTACGGACGCCGCATCGAACTCCCCGTCGCCGCGCTCGCAAGCTGCTATGGACGTTTTAGGGAAACTTCCCTCGTATCGTCCTTCCCATGAAGCTCATTCGCCACCTGACCCCGTCCGGCCCCGCTTATGCCGCCCTGCTTCCCGACGGGCAGGTCCAGCCCCTTTCCGGGGATCCTTTCGCTCCGGAAGGCCTGCGCCCCGCCGGGCCCCCCGCCGCGCCCGGCCCGCTGCTGGCGCCCATCCTCCCGCCCAACATCTTCGGCATCGGCCTGAACTACCGCCGCCACGCCGAGGAGATGGGGCGGCCCCTGCCGCAGTTTCCGATGATTTTTATCAAGACCACCAACACCCTGCAGGACCCCGGCGCGCCGATCATCCTTCCGCGCTCCTGCAACGCCTCGTCGGAGGTCGACTACGAATGCGAACTGGCGGTGGTGATCGGCCGGACGGCGAAAAACGTGCCCCGCGAGCGTGCGCTCGACCATGTGTTCGGCTACACCGTGGCCAACGACGTCTCGGCCCGCGACTGGCAGTTCAAGTGGGGCGGCGGCCAGTTTTGCCAGGGCAAGGGCTTCGACACCTTCTGCCCGCTCGGGCCGGTCCTGGTGACGACCGACGAGCTGCCCGACCCCGGCCGGCTCGCCATACGTTCCGTGATCAACGGGGAAGTCCGCCAGGAGTCGAACACCTCCGACCTCATCTTCGATATCCCCACCCTGATCGCGTTTCTCAGCGCCAGCCGCACCCTTCTGCCCGGCACGGTCATTCTCACCGGCACGCCTTCCGGCGTGGGTGCCGCCTCCACGCCGCCCCGGTTTCTGCAACCGGGCGACACCGTGACGATCGAGATCGACGGCATCGGCGCCCTGTCCAACCCGGTCGTGGCCGAGACGGTTTGACCCGTTTCCCCACCCGCGCCTTTCAACCCGAGTTCCTCGCCATGATCCGCATTCAAACCTCCGCCGGCTACCTTCTGGTCGGCCATCAGGAACACGCCCGCCTGGCGGGCCGTTTCGCCGCGCGCTGGGGCAACGCGCTTTTCCCCGCCCCCGCACCGTCCGCCGTTCTTCCCGAGGTGTTGCTGGCGGTTTTCCACCACGACGACGCCTGGGCCGGCCGGGACGCGACGCCGTTTCTCACCCGGGAGAACCGACCCTCGGCCTTCACCCGCGAGCTGGTCGGCACCTACTCCGCCTTCGAGGAGATCGACCTCGCCGACTACCTCGCGGTGCGCGGCGCGGCGACCGAGGCCGTGGCCGCCGCCCACCCCTACGCCGCCATCCTCATCTCGATGCACACGGTCAACCTGCTCACCGAACAGGCCGACCTCTCGACCATCAAACCGGCCGACCGTCCCCTGCACGCCGCCTTCATCGAGGGCCAGCTGCGCCGTCAAAAGGAACTCGCCGCCGCCCTCCCGCCCGAGCTCGCGGCCCACGCCACGCCGGAACAGCTCCAGCGCGCGTTCGAGTTTCTCCAGTTCTGCGACAACCTCTCGCTCCTCACCTGCGTGCGTTACGAGTCCGCCCGCCCGCTCCGCCACACCCACCTCGACGCCGCTGGCGTGCGCCGCAGCATCGCCTGCACCCCGCTGTCCGAGGAGACCTACCGCATCGATCCGTGGCCCTTCGACACGCCGACGGCCGATTTCGCGGTGCCGGCCCGCGCCGTGCCCGCCGCGGCCTGCGCCGACCTCGCCGCGTTCCGCGCCGCCTACGCCGCCGCCCCGGTCGAGCAACTCCCCATCCACCTCGTCCCGGCCTGAGATTTGTTTTTGCGCCTTCCGCGCCTTTTTGCGGCCAATCTCCCCCGATGCCCTCCACCTCAGGCCAACTCACCGACTGCGTCGTCCTCCTCGGTCCCGAACTCGCCCCGTTTCGTTGTTCCCGCTTCGCCTGGTCGGGCGACACCATCACCGCCGTTGATCGGGTCGCGCCGGTCTCGACGCTCGAGGACGGCGCCCTGGTCGTCATTCCCGGACTCTACAACAGCCACACCCACATGGGCGATTCGGCGCTGCCGGACGGCGCCACCGGCCTCACCCTGGAGCAGGGTTTTTTTCGTCCCCACGGCTACAAATACCGTGAACTCGCCAAGCTGACCCGCGAGACCCACCTGCCGCACCTCGCGGCCCATCTCCGCTACATGGCGCGCACCGGCACGGTCGCCCATCTCGACTTCCGTGAGCAGGGTCCTTACGGCGCGGAGTTGCTTCACGCCGCCTCCGCCGCCACCGGCGTGGAGTCGGTCATCCTGGGCCAGTTCAACGGCGTCCCCTTCTCCGAGGCCGAGCTCCGCGCCAACCGCCCCGGCCACCTCCTACCGGCCGAGCACCGGGCGGAGCTCGAGGCCCTGCTCGCGGTGGCCGACGGCTTTTCCGAGAGCACGATGAACGACCTCACCGACGCCGCCTGGGTCGAGATCCGCGCCCTGACCGCCGGGAAGAAAAAACTGCGCGCCATCCACTGCCTGGAAAACGCCGGCTACCGCGATCTCTCCCTCGCCACCACCGGACGCGGCGACCTCATCCGCGCCATCGAGCTCTACGACCCCGACATCATCGTCCACCTCACCGTCGCCACCGCCGCGGAAATCGCGCTGTTGGTCCGCGCCAACAAGACCGGCGTGCTCAACCCCCGCGCCAACGCCAACCTCGGCCTGCCGCTCCCGCCCGTGGCCGACCTGCTCCGCGCCGGCGCGAACCTGCTGCTCGGCACCGACAACGGCTTGCTGAACTCCCCCAGCATGCTGGCCGAGCTCGATTTCACCTACAAGGTCGCCAAGTCCCAGTTCGCCGACGCCCTCGCGCCCGACCCGACCGCGATCCTGAAAATGGCCACCAGCAACATTCGCCCCGTCTTAGGCGGCGACCACCACGGCGCGCTCGAGGTCGGCCTGCCGGCCAGCTTTGTCGTCCTCGATTTTACCCGAGGGCACCTCCGCCACACGCGCCACCTCACCGCGAGCATCGTCACCCGCGTCACCCCGGACGACGTGCTTGCCACCTACCGCCGCGGCCGGGCGCTCTACCGGGACGAGGCGTTCACCGTCGGCTGACGATCGGCCGGCCTACCCGGCGGCGGGCGGGGCCGGGGCGGCGGGCGCCGGGTTGATCGCCACCAACTCGATTTCCAAAAGCAGGGCGGCCTTGCCGGGGATCTTGCCGCGCTGGCCTTTTTCGCCGTAGGCCAGCCAGTAGGGCAGGGCGACGAGGCGTTTTTCGCCGACCCGCATGCGGTCCAGCGCATCGGTCCAGCCCGGCAGGATGTTGGGCTGGCCGACGACAAAATTGTAGGGGCCGCCGTGGTCGGCGGAGGCGTCGATCTTTTCGTCGTTGGCCAGGAAACGGACGGTGTAGTGCACCGCCACGGCCTGGCCCTTTTGCGGGCTGGCCGTGCCGGTGCCCGGCTGGGTGACGAGGTAGCGCGCGCCGTTGGGCGTCTCGACCGCGCCGGCGAAACGTTGCGCGAGGCGGGCCGCGTCGGCCTCGGGCCACTGGTAGGCGACGCCGGCGAGGGCGCGGCGCATCGCGGCGTTGATCGGTTCGCCGGGATTTTCCCGCATCAGCATGCCGCTGCGCACCACCAGCGCGATGGTGCAGAGAATGATGCCGAGGAGGGTGATGTAGAGGGCGCTGCGCATGGCGGGGGCGGGGGTGGCGGTGAAAGAAGGGAAGGGAACCCTGCACAAAAATGCCGCCGGCGCGAGGGGGCGCGGGCGGCGGGTGGAGCCGGACGGAGCGATTCGCTCAGGGCAGGAAGGAGCAGATGTATTCGCAGAGACCGGACTCGACCTCGATGGTGAAGCCCGAATTCGCGGCGATCTCGAAGACGGCGCCGGCGGCATAGGCCTGGACGGCGGTCTCGTCCTTCAGCGTCACGCGGCAGGCCCCGGCGACGATCTCCATGCGCTCGGCGGCGGCGGTGCCGAAATAGTAGGAGCCGGGGCGGATGAGCCCGAGGGTCTTTTTCGAGCCGTCGGCGAAAAGCACGGTGTGCGACACGACGTTGCCGTCGAAGTAGACGTTGGCCTTGGTGAGGACGGCGACGCCGTCGAAGCGGGAGGGGAGGGAGGACATGGGAGCGGCCACGGTGGCGCGACGTCGGGCGGGGCAAAAGCCCAAAGTGGCGCGCGGGCCCCCGCCGGCGGCGCGAACGTTTGCGCAAGCGGGCGGTTGCGTGGCCGGGCGGGGGCGGCGCAGGGTGACGCGATGCGTCTGGTATTTGAATTGTTGGGCCCGATTTTTCTGCTCGTGGCGCTGGGCGCGGGGTTGCAGCGCGGAGGGTTTTTCGGGCCGGGCGCGCTGACCGGTTTGAACCGCCTCTGCTACTGGGTGGCGCTGCCGGGCTTGATCGGCGCCAGCCTGATGCGGGGTGGACCGGGCGCGGGCGGCGGTTGGGCGGCGTGGGAGGGCGACCTGCTCGGCTTGCTTGGCGGGGTGACCCTCGCGGCGGCGGCGGCCGGTTGGGCGGTGGCGGCGGCGCTGCGGCTCGAATGGCGGACGCGGGGCACGTTCACCCAGGCGTTTTTCCGCGGCAACCTCGCCTTTGTCGGGCTGCCCATCCTGCTCAAGGTGCCCGGCCTCGAACCCGCGCGGGTGCTGCTCCTTTTGGCTCCGATGATGATTCTCTACAACCTGCTCGCGGTCGGCGTGCTGGTGGCGAGCCGGCAGGGCCTGGGGCGGGCGACCTGGCGGGCGGTGGCGGAGGAGTGGCTGCGCAATCCCATTCTCTGGGCCAGCGCGCTCGGCGGCCTCGCCTACTCGCGGGGGTGGTTGCTGCCGGCGCCGCTGGATGAGACGGCGGGCCTGATCGGGAAAATGGCGGTGCCGCTCGCGCTGGTCACGATCGGCGCGGTGCTGGCCAGTCTGCCGACCGGCGCCTGGTGCGGTCCGGCCTGGGCGGCGATCGCGGGCAAGGCGCTGGTTTCCCCCCTGCTGGGCTGGGCCGCGACGGCGGCGCTGGGGGTGACCGGGCTGGACCGTCTGGTCGTCCTCGTGGCCCTCGCCTGCCCGACCGCGGTGGTCTCCTACACCATGGCCGGCGCGATGGGCGGCGACGAGGCGATGGCGGCGCAGACCGTGGTGGGCAGCACGGTGGCTTCGGCGGTGGTGCTGGCCGGCCTGCTGGCCTGGGGCGGGTGACTCGACGATTGCCGGCCGGGGAACGTTTGCCATGCTTGCGGGTCGATCCTACTCTCCCCCTGTCCATGAAAACTTTTTCGCTCGCTAGTTTCACGGTGGTCTCCGGTGCGCTCCTGTTGACCGGTTGCGCGAGTAACGATGATGGCCGCATCGTCAATACCCGTCAGCCCGGCCCGGCCATCGGCACGGCGGTGGGCGGGGCGACCGGCGCGGTGGTGGGCAATGTGGCGGGCGCCGTAGGGGGCGTGGGCCAGGGCTTCGTTTCCCAGGCGCAAAAGCCCTTTGACAACGACCGCCGGGTGGTGCGCACCTGGCGCACCGAGACCACTTCGGACGGCCGCACCATCCAGGTGCCGGTCGAGATCGAGGTGGATCAGGACGGGCGCCCCATCGGCGAGCCGCGGACCGGCACGCGCTGACCAGCCCCGGCGGGCGCTTGCCAATGCGCCCCGGGCCGGCGTGATAAAGCGTCCGCCCGTCCCATGTCCGCCCCCGACCTTTCCGCCCTCGTCACCCAGATCGCCGTGCGTGCCCGCGCGGCCTCGCTCGGCCTCGCCACCGCGCCGACCGCGCAAAAGGACGCCGCGCTGCGGGCGCTGGCCGGCTTGATCCCGGCCGCTGCGGCGGAGCTGCTGGCGGCCAACGCCCTCGACGTCGAGGCGGCGCGCGCGGCGGGTGTGCCGGCGGCGAGCCTGGATCGGCTCACCCTCACGCCCGCGCGCCTCGCCCATCTGGCGGAGTCGGTCGCGCAGGTGGCGACCCTGCCCGATCCGGTCGGCCAGGTGCTGGAGGCGTGGACACGCCCGAACGGCCTGCACATCCGTCGGGTGCGGGTGCCCATCGGCGTGATCGGCATCATCTACGAGGCGCGGCCCAACGTCACCATCGACTGCGCCGTGCTCTGCCTGAAATCGGGCAACGCCTGCATCCTGCGCGGCGGTAAGGAGATTTTTAATACCAACACCGCCTTCGCCGCCCTGGTGCAGCGCGCGCTGGCCGAGGCCGGGCTGCCGGCGGACGCGGTGCAGCTCATCCCGACGACCGACCGCGCCGCGCTCAACCACCTGCTCAAGCTCGACACCCTCATCCACTGCATCATTCCGCGCGGCGGCGAATCGCTCATCCGCTTCGTGGCGGAGAACTCCACCATCCCGGTGATCAAGCACTACACCGGCGTGTGCTTCGTCTACGTCGACCGCGCGGCGGATCCCGCCATGGCGGAGGCCATCCTGGTCAACGCCAAGACCCAGCGGCCCGGGGTCTGCAACGCGGCCGAGCAACTGCTGGTGCACGCCGACATCGCCGCGGCGGTGTTGCCGCGCTTGGCCGCCGCGCTGGCGGCCCGGGGTGTGGCGCTGCGGACCGACCCAGCCGCGGGCGCGATCCTTGCGGCGGCGACGCCGGCCATCCCGGCCGAGGCCGCGAGCGAGGCGGATTTCCGCGCGGAGTTTCTCGACCTCGTCATCGCGGTGCGGGTGGTGCCCGATCTCGAGGCGGCGGTCGCGATCATCAATCGCGACGGCTCCGGCCACACCGACGTCATCGTGACGGCGGACGAGGCGGCGGCGCGGCGTTTCCAGGCGGCGGTGGACAGCGCGGTGGTGCCGTGGAACGCGAGCACGCGCTTCAACGACGGCTTCGAATTCGGTTTCGGCGCGGAGATCGGCATCAGCACCGACCGGCTGCACGCGCGCGGGCCGATGGGGCTGAACGAACTCTGCTCCTACAAATACCTCATCGACGGCGACGGCCAGGTGCGGGGCTGAGGCGCCGCGCACCCGGGGCGTTCGTTCGGCCCCCTGTTATGCACATAGCGCAAAGAGGGCGGAAATTGAATCCGTTCGCCGCGACATGACAAGAAATCGGCCGAAATCTTTACATGTCCCGCCGACGTGATAAGAAAAAGCCCGTTTCCTTATCATATGGCCGCCTCGCTCCCTCCTCTTCCTCTGCCGTCTACCGTGGTGTTGGAGACTCCGGACGTGCTGCGCCAGCTCGCCCGATCTCATCGGCAACTGGCCGAACTCAAGGGTGTGGTCGGCACAATCCCCAACGAGAGCATCCTCATCGAGACCCTGGCTCTGCAAGAGGCCAAGGGCTCCTCCGAAATCGAAAACATCGTCACTACGGAGGATGAACTTTTCCAGGGCGACGCCACCACCGCCCAGTTTTCCTCCCTCGCCGCCAAGGAGGTGCACAGCTACGCCGCCGCGCTGAAGCTGGGCTTCGCCCGCGTGCGTGAGCAACGCTTCCTGCGGCTCGACGACGTGCTCGCCATCCAAGCCACCCTGCTGGAAAGTCGGGTCGGTCTGCGCACCCTCCCCGGCACGGTGCTGCGCAATCAGGAAAGCGGCGCGGTGGTTTACACGCCGCCGCAGGAGGGGGATGAGATCGTTCGCTTGATGGGCAACTTTCTGGAGCATTTCCATGCGGACGATGAGTCCGGCCAGCTCGATCCGCTTGTGCGCATGGCGGTGCTGCACCACCAGTTCGAGAGCATCCATCCATTCTACGACGGCAACGGCCGCACCGGGCGCATCCTGAACCTGCTCCATCTCGTGCTCCACGGCCTGCTCGACCTGCCGGTGCTCTACCTCAGCCGCTACATCGTGCGCAACAAGGCGGCCTATTATCACCACCTCCAGACGGTGCGCGATACCGGCGAATGGGCGGAGTGGGTGCTCTACATCCTCAAGGCGGTGGAGGAAACCTCGCGGCAGACCATCGTGCAGGTCCACGGCATCCGCGATCTCATGCAATCCACCAAGCACCGCCTGCGCACCGAACTGCCGCGCCTGTATAGCCAGGATCTGCTTAATAATCTTTTCCGCCATCCCTACACCAAAATCGAGTTCATCGAACGCGATCTCGGGGTCTCGCGCCCGACCGCGGTCCGCTATCTGGAGCAACTCACCCAGGCCAACTTCGTGAAAAAGGTGAAGCTCGGCCGCACCAATTTCTACATCAACGAGCCGCTGTTTAAGCTGTTGTCATCCTGAAATCGGGAACGAAGCCGGGACGCCCGCCGAGCATCTCCGGCATTCACCACTCCGACGCGGCGGTCGCAGGCGGGCTCGTGCGGTTCTCTTGTGCCCGCTCGCGTTCAAGATCGGGCAAGCGCGCGATTTTTTGGAGTGCGGAGCCTCGGCTCCGCTTTCGTTTGTGCGCCTCGGCGCACCTTGGGAAATCGCGCGACGCACCCAGGTGCGTCGTCAAAAGCGGAGCCGAGGCTCCGCACTCCAAAAGCCCACCGTGAAAGCGAGTTTGAATCACCCGGCGATGGCGGCGTGGAAGGCGGCCAGGCTGGGCGTGGCGTCGAGCCGGGCGCGGGCCTCGGCGACGCGTGCGGCGGGGGCGAGGCCGGTGTTTTCCGCGAGGAAGAGCAGGTAGGCGGCGATGTTTTTGGCGAAGCCGAGGCGGCCCTCCTCGCTGATCGCGTAGAAGCGCGCGCGCTGGCGGTAGCCGGCGGCGGTGTGGTCGCCCAGCGCGGCCTTCTCGGCGCGGCCGTCGGCGGCCAGCACGTAGAGGAAGTTGTATTCAAACCAGAACATGTGCTCGGGGCTGGCGGGCAGGGCCTCGATCGCGGCGCGGGCGGAGGCGGCGTCGGCGAACACGGCGGCCTCGACGGCCGGGGCGCCGGCCTTGGCGAGGGCGTCGACGATGAAGCTGCGGGCCATCTTGCGCTCGGTGGCGTCGGCGGCGAAGGCGCCGGCGAGGGCGAGCTCGACGGTGAAGCGATACCAGTCGGCCCAGAGGGCCTGGTCGCCGGCGTCGCGCGAGGCGAAGAGGGCGCGGCCCATCTCGTAGGTGTAGCGGCCGGAGGTCTTGATCTCGAGGCGGGAGCCGGTGACGGCGCCCATCACCTGGTAGTTCTCGGCGGACTTGCCCGAGCCGGAGTGGAAACCGATGCCGACCTCGAAGGCGCGGCAGACGGCCCACTGTTTCTCGATCAACGCGCGCAGGGCGACGTTGTCGGGGTAGGGCATGTTCTTCTGGAAGCCGAAGGCGGGGGCGACG
>CAMCHD010000011.1 GCA_945874545.1 Akkermansia muciniphila
GCATCCGCTACGTTGGGGAGGCGGGGGATAGCCTCTTCGAGGATACCCCCCGCCTCCCCGCCTTGCGGCCTGCCGTTTGGCCCTCAACGCAGACCCCGCCGGAGATTTTAGGAGCTCCCTTTAGTCTCGTAGCGTTTACGCGATGTTTAGCGGCGGCCTCAGGGTTTCCCACGGGGTGTATTCATCGAATATTTTATTATTAGTTAATAACCATTATTATATGGATTTTTTTGAAGTAAAGTTCATGGCTGTCTTAAACCTGATTAAAATAGTAAGGAAAAGATTTGACGGTCTGATTTAATCCATACTGAGTTTCTCAACTTACTCATGTAAGAACCCCATCGCCGCGCTTTGCACGGTGATGATCCAATCTTACCGGCCGCTCCTTGGAGTGGCCGGACTCGTTACAACCCTGAACTGCGACCGGACCTCTGGAGCGAAAGGCAAAACATGACCACCACTCCTCCAGACCACCCTTTCCTTAGTAGTTGTTGACGCCGCTTTTGGCGTGACGCCCCTTGCGGCCTTTACGGGTCGCGCATACGTCCGCCCGTCAACGGTTCCGCGAGTCACCTGCCTTTGTATAGTTCCGCCCGCATAGATCGGGCGGACGGGTGAGTATCGCGTTCGTTTAGCCGACCGACGGCTCCGCTTGTTTCGCGGCCGCCGCATTTTTCGCAACCAACCCGACCCTGTCTTTTAATAACCATGTTTGTTTTCGCTTCTGCTCGTCCCCGAATCAACCGCTCACCCCGTGTTTCGCTGCTGGCCGCTATCCTAGCCCTCCCGGCCACCGTCGCCTGGGCCCAAACCCAAGTCGCCGCCGCGTCCAAAACCTCCGATGAGGTGGTGGTCCTCGACAAGCTCGAGATCACCGAAAGGAAGAGCGAACCGCAGGCGCCCGCCAGCCAACTCGAAAAAGTGGCCCAGCTGGCCCAAGTCGCCGGTGGCGCTTATTACATTGATCAATCGCTGGTTGCTCGTGGTCGCGTCGCCACCTCCGCCGACATTCTCGCCTTCACTCCCGGCGTCTTCGCCGCCCCTCCCGCCGGCAACGGCGACGGCATCAAAATCTCCGCCCGCGGCTCCGGCATCGCGCGTAGCGCCGGTAACTTCTTCCGTAACGGACTATTGTTCACCTTTGACGGTCTGCCGGTGACCGGTCCCGGCGGCACTCCCTACGAGTTGTTCGAGACCTATGGCCTCAGCGACACCCAGGTCTGGCTTGGCGGCAACGCTTTCGACAACGGTTCCCTCGCGCTCGGCGGACACATCAACTATATCACCAAGACCGGTTACGATGCGAAGGCCTTCGAGGGACGTCTCGATCTTGGCAGTTTTGGTTATCGAAAGTATCAGCTCTCCACCGGCCAGGTGGTCGGTAAGGTCGACTATTTCGGCAGCATCACCTCCTCCCAGGCCGACGGTTTCCAGAACTGGGCGAAAGGCAGCTCGGAGGGCTTCGCGGGCAACCTCGGCTATCGCTTCTCGCCCGAGGTGAACACCCGCTTCTTCGTGCGCTACCGCACCACCGAGAATCAGAATCCGGGCAATATCTCGTTGCTGGAACTCGACCGCGACAACACCAACAGCCCGGTGAACCGTCTGCAAAAGTCGGATCGCGTCCAGCCCGGTTCGACTTGGCTTGGTAACAAGACTTCGTTCGCACCGACTCCCGACTCCAAGCTCGAACTCGGCTTCGTCCATCATAACGCCCCGATCGACATCCAGCCCAGCCCTTCGCCGGGCAACGTCGTCGGCACTCACGACAACCCGGTTCTGGACCCCGCCGCCAACGGCCTTGATCGCAGCCTGTGGAACTTCCGCGACGTATACGGCGAGATCAAATACACCCGGAAGGACAACCTGTTCGGTCTGGAGAGCGCCAGCACCGTCGCCCTGTCCGTCTCCTACGAATACGATGGTGACGTCAACACCTACGCCAACAATCCGAATCGGACCACCGGCGAGCGCAAGTTTGGCAACCTCCTGAAGACCGCCAACTACGACGGCTCCAGCGACAGCTCCCTGCGGTTCGGCAACCAGCTCGGACTCACGGACAAACTTCGTTTCGACACCGGTCTTTCGGTCGTGAATATCCGCCGCGCCGGCGAGTATACCTACTACAACCCCCTGCTGCCCGTTCCGGTCCAACCGACCGGCAGCACCGGCTCCACGATTGATCTGGACGAATACTACCTCGCCCCCCGGGTGGGCTTGCTCTACACCTTCAGCCCCGGCAACTCCTTGTTTGCCAACGTCACCCGCTCTCTCGAGGCGCCTAATTCCTGGCAGCTCAGCGGCGGCTCGAACGCGGCTTGGAACTACCACCTGCCGATCGACAACCAGGATGCCATCGCGTATGAAATCGGCACCCGATTCAACCGCGGTGCCTTCAACGGTGGCCTCACGCTCTTCCATAGCGATGTGAAGAACGAGTTGCTCACCGTCCTGATCGATCCGTCCAACCCGGGACTCGGTTCGACCACCTTCAACGGCCCGGACACCTACAAGCAGGGCGTCGAACTCTTGCTGAACACCACGCTCTGGAGCGAGAACGGCTTCCTCTCCGCCGCGCCCACCGGCCAGACCACCAAGCTTGTCTTCCAACAGTCGCTCACCGCCAACCGCTTCGGCTACAAGGACGAGAACGTCTTCGCCATCGCTCCGACCGATCCCAACGACTTCACCCAGTCCGCCGACGAACTACCGGGCGTGCCCGATCTGAACTACCAGGCCCGTCTGGCCTTCGACCATCGGAGCGGGTTCTTTATCAATGCGTCGGCCTTCCACGCCTCGTCCTACTTTGCGGACTTCTCCAACGTCCTCGAGGTTCCGGATTACACGCTCTATGATCTCGCCTTCGGCTACAAGGCGCCCTCCGGTCGCTGGGAAGTCTTCCTGGACTTCCGCAACCTGACCGACGAGGCCTACGCCTCCAGCGCCGGGCCGATCTACACTCCGACCTTGGTCGGAGGCTTGGTTGACGCCACCGCCACCAGCCAGACCCGCACCATCCAGGCCGGCGACGGCCGGGCCGTCTACGGCGGCGTGACCGTGCGCTTCTAATCCGAACGGCCCTGCCTCCTCCGCGCTCCCCCGTATCCTCGACGCCGGCGATTTTTTTCGCCGGCGTCGTCTGCGCTGTGGGCGGAACTTCTTCCCCACCATGTCTTTCGTCCTTCGTCTCGTTTCGCGCGCCCGCCTCGGGATGGCGGTGCTTGGTTGCCTGCTCGCAAGCGGGGCGAAGGGCGTTCCCGCCGCGCCCGACCCGGCGGACAAGGTCGTCTCGCTTATCATGAGCGACGCCGGCTTCAACGCCGAGGTCGTGCCCATCCTCAAGGCCGAGGTCGCCAAGCAGGGCTTCGAGCTGAAATGGGTCGTCGTCAACGACATCATCCAGCCCAACAAGCTGGTCAACGATCTCCAGGCCGACGCCAACTCCTTCCAGCACGAGCCCTATTTCGACCAGTTCGTCCAGGACCACGGCCTGCAAAACGTCACCCGCGGTTTCTACACCACCTTCACCCCCTCCGGTCTCTACTCGCGCCGATACAAGTCCCTCGCCGACCTGCCCGACGGCGCCACGATCGGTATCCCCGTCGATCCCGCCAACAACGGCCGCGCCCTCTTCCTGCTGCGCGACAAGGGCCTGCTCTCCCTCCGCGAAGGCGTCGCCGTCACACACGCGAGCACGCGCGACATCACCGCCAACCCCCGCCACTTCAAGTTCCGCGAGGTCGATCAGCTCATGCTGCTCCGCACCCTCGACGACGTGGACGTCGGGTTCCTCTTCGCCGGCAACGCCGTCCTCGCCGGCATCAACCCCCGCAAGGAGGCCCTCGCGCTCGAACAGGTCGGCGATTCACCCTACAAGGGAGTTGTCGCCGTGCACCGCTCCCTGGTCGGCGCCCCCAAGATCGAGGCCCTTCGCCGCGCCTTCCACAGCGAGGCCTTAAAAACGTATTACGAAAAGAAATACGGAGACGCCATCATCTTTCTCGATTTCCTGAATTCAACCGCTGCCGGCGCCGCCCCGCCCACGCCCGTCCCGACCGCCCTCGCGCCCAAGACCTTCGCCGATCGCCTCGCCAACATCCAAGCCGCCGGTCCCGAACTGCTCAAGGCCACCGGCGAGACGCTGTTCATGCTGGTGGTCACCATCCCGCTCGCCGTCCTCCTCGGCGCGCCCCTCGGCACCCTGCTTTTCCTCACCCGCCCCGGCTCCTTCGTCCACGCCCCGCGCCTCTACCTCGTGCTCAATGGCGTGGTGAATTTCGTCCGGTCCTTCCCCTTCCTCATCCTGCTGATCGCGATGATCCCGGTGACGAAGCTGCTCGTCGGCTCCGCCCTCGGCACCCTCGGCGCGGTCGTGCCGATGGTGGTCAATTCCATCCCTTATTTCGCGCGTTTTGTGGAGCAAAACCTCCTCGAGGTGAATCGCGGCGTGGTCGAGGCCGCCGAGTCCATGGGCGCGACCCGCGCCCAGATCATCTGGAAAGTCCTCTACGCCGAGGCCCGCTCCGGCATCGCCGGCTCCGTCACCATTCTCACCGTGAGCTTCCTGTCCTACTCCACCGTGGCCGGTCTGGTGGGCGGCGGCGGCATCGGCGACTTCGCCATCCGCTACGGCTACTACCGCTACCAGACCGAGATCATGGTCGTCACCATCGCGGCGATCATCGTCTTCGTGCAGGTCCTCCAATTCACCGGCAACGCGTTGGTGCGAAAACTGGATAAACGCCTATGATCTCCGTCTCCCCGTCGGTCCCTGCCACGCCCCGGCCTGCCTCGGATTACGAGGCCCTCGCCGCCCGTTTTCGCCCTGTTTTTGAGCGCATCGCCGAGGGCGCGCTGCATCGCGAGCAGACCCGCGAACTCGCCTTCGAACCGGTCGCCTGGCTGCGCGCCGCCGGTTTCGGCGCGGTGCGCATCCCGGTCGAGCACGGCGGCCAAGGCGCGTCGTTGCCTTCGCTGTTTCGCCTCCTGATCGAGCTGGGCGAGGCCGATTCCAACGTCGCCCATCTTTTTCGAGGGCACTTCGCCTTCCTCGAGGGCCGTCTGCATCAACCCGATGCCGACTCTCGAGCCGAGTGGTTCCATCGCGTGGTTGGGGGGGCTCTCATCGGCTACGCCATGGCCGAACGCGGCGAAGCCACCGGCGGCACCGCCACGCTCACCCGGGCTGAAGACGGCGATGGCTGGATCATCGACGGGGTGAAGTATTACAGCACCGGGGCCATCTACGCGGATTGGATCGTGGTGTCCGTCCTCGACGGCGCGGAACGCGTCGCCGTCGCCGTGCCCGCCGAAGCGCCCGGCGTCACGCGTGTCGACGATTGGGACGGCTTTGGCCAGCGCCTGACCGGCAGCGGCACCACCCGCTTCGATCGTGTCCGCCTGCCCTCCGGCGCGGTGATTCGCCGGTTCTCCGCCGCCGACCTCCAGACGCAGTCCTATCAAAAGGCTTTCCTTCAACTCGTCCTGCTCGCGACCCTAGCCGGCATCGCACGGACCGTGTTGCGCGATGCCGTCGCCTTCGTTCAACCTCGCACCCGCGCCTTCGGCATCCCGGGTCGGTCCAGTCCGCGCGCCGATCCGCTGGTGCAGCGCGTCGTCGGTCGCCTTTCCAGTCTCGCCTTTTCCGCAGCGGCGGCGGTGGACGCCGCCGCGAGCGCCCTGGAAGAGCTGCATTACGCCGCGCTCTCCGGCCAGGCCGATGAGGCACTTTATGTCGCCACCGAAATCAAGGCCTTCCAGGCCCAGCAGATCGTCATCCCCCAGGTGCTCGAGGCCGCCACGCTGATATTCGAGGTGGGCGGCGCGTCCGCCACCAGCGACGCCCGCCGGCTGGACCGTCACTGGCGCAACGCGCGCACCGTCGCCTCGCACAATCCCGCCATCCACCGCGAACAAGCCATCGGCGACTACCTGCTCAACGGCACCGCTCCCGACGGCGCCTGGCGCGCCGCCCTCGAAGGCAAAGCTCCGCGCCTCGACTCGTCCGCCGAACCCGCCGCGCCCGTCGATCCGTTCGCCGCGCGCGCCTGATTTTCCCGAACCTCCCCGCATTCCTTCACCCGTCCACCATGAGCTCCACTTCACGCGCCGGCCAGATGAGCCTCGGCATGAACATCCTCGGCCTCGGCGGTCACGCTTCCGCCTGGCGGGTCGGCGAGGCGCCGCCCACCGCCCTCACCGACATCGCCTACTTCCAAAACATCGCCCGCATCTCCGAACGCGGCGCGCTCGACGGCATCTTCCTCGCCGACGGCCCCGCCCTCGGCCCCGATCCCGACAAACAACCCTCCGGCCGGCTCGAGCCGACCATCCTGCTCGCCGCCGTCGCGCTCGCCACCACGCGCATCGGGGTGATCGCCACCGCGTCCAGCACCTACAACGACCCTTTCAATCTCGCCCGCCGTTTCGCCTCGCTCGATTTCATCAGCGGCGGCCGCGCCGCTTGGAACGTCGTCACCAACGCCACCGATTCCGCCGCGCAAAATTTCGGCCTTGGCGAGGCCCCGCTTCACGTCGATCGCTACGGCCGGGCCGACGAGTTTGTGGACGTCGTGCAAAAACTTTGGGACAGCTGGGAGGACGACGCCATCCTCGGCGACGCCGCGCGGGGGCGTTTCGCCGAGGCGGGAAAAATCCACGCCATCGACCACGTGGGCTCGCATTTCTCCGTCAAGGGTCCGCTCAATCTTCCGCGTTCTCCCCAGGGGCGCCCGGTTCTCGTCCAGGCCGGCGGTTCCGAAGGCGGCAAGGCCCTCGGTTCTCGCCGTGCCGACGTCATCTTCACCACCCAGACCACCCTCGAGGATGGAGTCGCCTTCTACGACGAGATGAAGGCCCGCGCCGCCGCCTGGGGCCGCAACCCCGACCACCTCAAAATCATGCCCGGCCTCTCCACCACCATCGGCTCCACCGAGGAGGAGGCCGAGCGCCGCGCCGACCGATTGGACGAATTCGCCGGTCCCGAGGGCGCCCTCGCCCAGGTCGCCTTGCGCATCGGCGTGCCCGTCAAGGAACTCGATCTCGACGGCCCGCTGCCGTGGCACCGACTCGGCGACCTCGCCCCGCCGGAAAAGGGTTCCCATGGTTTCTTCGAGGCCCAGATCAAACTGGCCAAGCGCGAGAACCTCACCGTCCGCCAGCTCGCCCGCCGCATCCGCACCGGGCATCGTCTCGTCGTCGGTGGACCGGAAAAAATCGCCGACACCCTCGCCGAGTGGTTCCTCGCCGGCGCCGGCGACGGTTTTAACCTGATGCCCGACGTGTTTCCTTCCGGCGCGGAGATCTTCGTCGACCACGTCGTTCCCCTGCTTCGTCGCCGTGGTCTATTCCGACACGAATACACCGGTTCCAGTTTGCGCGAACACCTCGGACTGCCGCGCCCCGCCAGCCAATACGCATCCGCGCGTTCCGTATCCACGTTATGAATCCATCCTCGCCACTCCAATTTCTCTGGTTTCTCCCCACCTACGGCGACAGCCGCTACATCGTCGGCGGCGGCCACGGCCTGCCTGCCGGTGTGGCCGGCGGCGCCCGCCCCGCCACCCTCGACTACCTCGGCCAGATCGCCCGCAGCGCCGAGCAGCTCGGCTATGTCGGCGCCCTCACGCCCACCGGCGCGTGGTGCGAGGACGCCTTCATCGTGGACGCCATGCTCGCCAGCGTCACCAAGACCTTCAAATTCCTCGTCGCCCTCCGGCCCGGGCTGATCTCGCCCACGCTCGCCGCCCAGATGGCCGCCAGCTTCCAGCGTTACTCGAACAACCGCCTGCTCGTGAACATCGTGGTCGGCGGCGAGCCCCACGAGCAGCGAGCCTACGCCGATTTCTCCGACAAGGCCGAACGCTACGAACGAGCCGACGAGTTCCTCACCATCGTCCGCGCCCTGTGGCGTGAGACCAACTACAGCTTCAAGGGCCGCTTCTACCAGGTGGAGAACGCCACGCTACCGTCGCGTCCCGAGGTTCCGCCGCCCCTCTACATCGGCGGCTCCTCCGCCGGCGCCGGCCCCGTCACCGCCAACCACATCGACGTTTACCTCACCTGGGGCGAACCTACCCCGGCCGTGATCGCGAAAATCGCCTCCATCCGTCAACACGCCGCCAGGACCGGCCGCCAGGTGCGCTTCGGCATCCGGCTCCACGTCATCACCCGCGACACCTCCGAGGCCGCCTGGGCCGAGGCCTCCCGCCTTCTCACCGCCATCGATCCCGCCACCATCCAGGCCGTCCAGGCCGGCCTCGCCCGCAGCGAGGGCGAGGGCCAGAAGCGCATGCTCGCCCTGCACAACGGCTCCACCGCCAACCTCGAGATCGAGCCCAACCTCTGGGCCGGTTTCGGCCTGGTGCGCGGCGGCGCCGGCACCGCCCTCGTCGGCAGCCACCGCGAGATCGCCGACAAGATCAAAGCCTACCACGCCATCGGTATCGACGAGTTCGTGCTCTCCGGCGTGCCCCACCTCGAGGAGGCCTACTGGTTCGCCGAGGGCGTCCTGCCCCTCCTGAAGAAGGAGGGCCTCTGGTCCCACCCGCTCGGCACCACCACGCCGTCCAGCAGCCACCACGACATCCCCTTCTCCCCCGCCGCCACCCGCCAACCCCTCGCCGCTGCGAACTAAGGGTTTTTCGCCACAAAAGTCACAAAAAACGCAAAAGCCGATCCGCCCCCGGGGGCTCCTCTTTTTGCGCCTTCTGCGCCTTTTGTGGCCCCTCCCTCCGTCTTCCTCTCTCCGACCTCCGTGCCCTCCGTGTCCTCCGTGGTTAACCGCTCCGCCCATCGCATCGCCACCGACGCCGAGGCCCTCGCCGTCGCCCGCGAGGTCGCCGCGCTGCTCGCGCCCGACGCCATCGCCCGGGACCGCGAACGCCGCAAGCCCCTCGCCGAGCTCGACCTCCTCTCCGCCCGCGGCCTGCTCGCCCTCACCGTTCCGCGCTCCCACGGCGGCGCCGACGTCTCCGCCGAGACGCTCGTGCAGGTCTTCCAGATCCTTGCCGCCGCCGACCCCGCCGTCGCCCAGCTTCCCCAGAGCCACTTCGTTTTCCTCAACGCCCTCCGCGAGGACGGCAACGACGCGCAGAAACTCTTTTTCTTCGAGAAAATCCTCGCCGGCGCGCGCCTCGGCAACGCCCAGGCCGAGCGCGGCAGCGCCTCCGCCCTCGACCTGAAAACTCGCCTCCGCGCCGCGCCATCCTCCTCCGAGTTTCCCGGCAACGCCTTCGTGCTCGACGGCACCAAACACTACACCACCGGCGCGCTCTTCGCCCATTGGCTGCCCGTCGCCGCCATCGACGACGCCGGCCGCCTTGTCCTCGCCTACGTGCCGCGCGACGCCCCCGGCGTCGAGTTGCTCGACGACTGGAACGCCCTCGGCCAGCGTTCCACCTACAGCGGCACCGCCCACTTCCGCTCCGTCCCCGTGCCGGCCGGACAGGTCGTCGCCCACTGGCGGCTTTTCGATCGTCCCGCCACCTTCCACTCTTTCGCCCAACTCCTGCACGCCGCCATCGATGTCGGCATCGCCGAAAACGCCCTCGCCGACACCGTCGCGTCCGTCCGCGCCCGCAAACGCCCCCGCCTCGGCGCCCCCGTTGCGGCCGCCACCGAGGACCCGCTCCTCCTCCATCGCCTCGGCCAGCTCTACACCAAGTTTCACGCCGCCGAGGGCCTCCTGCTCCGCGCCGCCCGCGCCCACGACGCCGCCGGCCCGCGCCCCACCGCCGAGGCCGCCGCCCTCGCCGCCGTGCTCGCCGGCGAGGCCAAGGCCTACGCCGAGGACGTCTCGGTGGAGATCGCCAGCGAGTTGTTCGCCCTGCTCGGCACCAGCGCGTCCGACGAGTCCCTCGGCCTCGACCGCCACTGGCGCAACGCCCGCGTCCACTCGGTCCACGACGCCAACCAGTGGAGATATCACGCCTCGGGCAACTGGTTCCTCAACACCGTCGCTCCCGGCAAACCCGTCCGCCGCCTGGATACCGATAATGCTCGCTAGGGTGTTCCCCGCCGCGACTTCGAGGTCACGTCCCCGGTTTGCGGTCTTGGCCTTCCGCGCGGGATGCCTCCTTGTGTCGTCAGCCGCCATGTCCGCCGCGTCCTCGTTTTTAAACGCTCCCGCCGCCGTCGGCGACACTCCGCTGCTTCGCTTGGCGCGCTTCTCGGCTGAGACCGGGTGCGAGATCCTGGGCAAGGCCGAGTTTCTCAATCCCGGCGGCTCGATCAAGGACCGCGCCGCCCTCGCCATGCTCGACGACGCCGAGCGCTCCGGCGCCCTCCGCCCCGGCGGTCTCATCGTCGAGGGCACCGCCGGCAACACCGGCGCAGCCCTCGCGCTCTTTGGCCACCCCCGCGGTTACCGTTGCCGGTTTTTCGTCCCCGCCTCGATCTGCGCCGCCAAGACCGATCGCCTGATCGAACTCGGCGCCGAGGTGGTCCGCGTGCCCGACCGCCCCTGCGGCCATCCCGAAAACTTTCAGAACCTTGCCCGGCTCGCCGCCGCCTCCGACCCCTCCGCGTGGTGGGTCAACCAGTTCGATAACCTCGCCAACCACGAGGCGCACTACCGCTCCACCGCCCCGGAGATCTGGCGGCAAACGGATGCTAAACTCGACGCCGTCTTTGCCGCCGTGGGCTCCGGCGGCACCCTCGCCGGCCTCAGCCGTTATTTCGCCGAGCACGCGCCGGCCGTGCGCGTCGTCTGCGCGGATCCCCACGGCGCCGCCATGTGGTCCTGGTTTACCCACGGTCACCTCGACGATGTCGTCGGCGAGTCCGTCGCCGAAGGCATCGGCCAGTGCCGCGTCACGGCCAACGTCGCCCGCGCCCGCGTCGCCGCCGCCCACCGCATCCCCGACGCCGAGGCCGTCTCGGTGCTGCACCGGCTGCGCGACGAGGAAGGCGTGTTCGTCGGCCTCTCCGCCGCCTTCAACGTCGCCGCCGCCCTGCGCGACGCCCGCGCCGGCGGCCCGGGCCGCACCCTCGTCGCCATCCTCTGCGATGGCGGCGCCCGCTACTCCGCCACCATCCACGACCCCGCCTGGCTGGCCGCCCGCAGCCTGCCTCTTCCCGCTCGTCTCGCCACCCCGGTGTGAGCCCGGGTTTCTCTCTGCGACCGGCTAGCCTGCCGTGGGAATAAAGGACTCTCCTTAAAACATACCAATGCAGTATGAATTAGGGTTGCCCCACGACCTTTCCGCCTTCTCCTTCCGCACACTCAACGGACTCTTCCCGCCCACGCTGACCAGACCACTGGAGGTTGTGCGCGCATGCCTCCCATGCCGCCTCTTTTCCCACTCCTTGGCCCGCCCTCGTCCCTCCGCTCCTTCGCTTGCGTCGGATCCCGCGCGCCCATGCACCCATGATCTCGCTCCACCACGTCTCCAAAACCTTTCCGACACCCGACGGCCCCTTGCGCGCCGTCGCGAACGCCTCCCTGCACGTCGCGGCGGGCGACATCCATGGCATCATCGGCTTCAGCGGCGCGGGCAAGTCCACCCTTCTGCGCACGATCAACCTGCTCGAGCGCCCCGACCCTGATCCCCGCACCCGGATCGAGGTGGGCGGGCAAAATCTGCTCGCCCTCGCCCCGCGCGATCTGCTCCGCGCCCGCCAGTCCATCGGCTTCGTTTTTCAGAATTTCCACCTGCTCAACAACCGCACCGTCGCCGAGAACATCGCATTCCCGCTGGAGATAGCAGGCGTCCCCGCCGCCGCCCGCGCCGCCCGCGTGGCCGAGGTGCTGGAGATCGTTGGCCTGCCCGAAAAGGCCCGCGCCTATCCCGCCAAGCTCTCCGGCGGCCAGCGCCAGCGCGTCGCCATCGCCCGCGCCCTCGCCAACCACCCCAAGGTCCTGCTTTGCGACGAGCCCACTTCGTCCGTCGATCCACAGATGACCGCCAACCTGCTCGCCTTCCTCCGTCAGCTGAACGAGCGCTTCGGCCTGACCATCGTGCTCGTGACCCACGAGATGCAGGCGGTGAATGCCATCTGCAACCAGGTCGCCGTGATGGAGGCCGGCCAGGTGGTGGAGCGCTTCTCGCTTCACGACGCGTCCCACACCCCGCTCTCCAACCTCGGCAAACTCCTCCTGCGCGACCGCGCGGCCGGCGCCACCCTGCTCCACGACTTCATCCCCAACATCTAGTCCGCGTTCCTCTTCCTCTTCTTACTCCTGAATTCTGACTCCTGACTTCTTTTTCCCAGCCCCCATGTCCATCCCCGTCTCCTCCTACCGCCTCTTCGGTCGCACCGGCGTAAAAGTCTCCCCGCTCACGCTGGGTTGCATGATGTTCGGCCGCCGCACCGAACTCGAGGACTCCGTCCGCATCATCGACCGCGCCCTCGACGCCGGTATCAACGTGCTCGATACCGCCAACGCCTACACCCGCGGCGTCTCCGAGCAATTCACCGGCGAGGCCCTGAAGCGAAACGGCAAACGCGACCGCGTGTTCCTCGCCTCCAAGGTCCACTTCCCCATGAGCGACGAGGACCCCAACGCCCAGGGCGTCTCCCGCCGCCACATCATCGCCGAGTGCGAGGCCAGCCTGCGCCGTCTCCAGACCGACCACCTCGACCTCTACCAGATCCACCGCCCCCACCCCGAGGTCGCCATCGACGAAACGCTGCGCGCCCTCGACGACCTCGTGCGCTCGGGAAAAGTCCGCTATATCGGCACCACCACCTTCGCCTCCTGGCAGATCGTCGAGGCGCTCTGGGCCAGCGACCGCCTCCACCTCAACCGCTTCGTCTCCGAGCAGCCGCCCTACAACCTTCTCGACCGTCGCATCGAACGCGAACTGCTGCCCGCCGCCCGGACCTTCGGCCTCGGCGTCATCCCCTGGAGCCCGCTCGCCGGCGGGTTGCTCACCGGCAAATACGTGCGCGACGTGCCGCCCCCCGAGGGCACGCGCTACGCCAACGGCGGCCCCATCCAGGCCAAACGCTACACCCGCGAATCCTTCGACGTCATCGAGCCGCTCGTCGCCCTCGCCGCCGAAAAAGGCGTGCCGCTCTCCCAACTCGCCCTCGCCTGGGTGGTCCAACAACCCGGTATCACCAGCCCCATCATCGGCCCGCGCACCTTGGAACAACTCGAGGACGCCCTCGCCGCGCTCGCCATCGAGATCACCGCCGAGGACCGGAAACGCATCGACGAAATCATTCCGCCCGGCACCCACGTTGCGCCGTTCTACGAGGCCGACCACGGCCCCTCGCAACACCGCTGGTAGCTCACGGTCTTAAAACTCGTTCCCTCCGCGCCATGCTTTCGGAAAACTCTCCCGTCTCCTCGCCCCGCATCGTCATCATCGGCGGAGGCGTCGCCGGCGCCCTGGTCGCCATCCAACTGCTAAAGCGGTCCGCGCCCGGCACCGTCCTGACCCTGGTCGAGCGCACCCCGCCGGTCGGACGCGGCGTGGCCTACGGGACCAACTCCTGCGCGCACCTGCTCAACGTTCCGGTCGAGCGCATGGGTGCCTTTCCGGAAGCGCCGGGGGACTTCCTGCGCTGGGTGGGCGAGCGCCTGGGCCGGCCGCGTTTCCCCGCCGCCGTGGCGCCCGGCGACTTTTTGCCGCGCTGTATTTTCGGGGAATACATCGCCTACCTGCTCACCGAGGCCCGCCAGCGGGCCGATCCCGGCATCGCCTTCACCGTCCGAACCGGCGAGGTGGTGGACCTGTCCGAGCGCTCCACGGGCGACGGCGCGCGCGTCTACTTCGCGGACGAGACCGAGCTGGTGGCGGACCGCGTCATCCTCGCCATCGGCAACCTGCCCGGCGAGTATCCCGTGCGCTCCGGCCGCCAGGTGTATCGGAGCTGGCGTTACGTCCACGTGCCCTGGCAGCCGGGCGCGATCGAGCGGATCGCGCCCGACGCCGACGTGCTCATCGCCGGCCAGGGCCTGAGCGCGGCCGACATCGTGCTCGAACTCGCCGACCAGGGGCACCGCGGCCGCATCTTCTGCCTCTCGCGCCGCGGCCTGCGCCACAAGCCCCACGTCCCGGGCGGCGTTTACCGCGATTTCCTCGCCGGGGAGACCGCGCCGATCACGCTGCTCGCGTTGTTTCGCCGCATCCGGCGCGAGGTGCGCGCGGCGGCGGCCGGGGGCGTGTCGTGGGAGGGCGTGATCGACGCCATCCGCCCGCATTCCCATCGCCTCTGGCAGGCGCTCGACTGGCGCGAGCGCGCGCGTTTTCTCCGCCACGTCCGGCCCTACTGGGAGATCCACCGCCACCGGTTGGCGCCCGAGACGGACCGGCGTCTTTCCGCGCTGGAGGCATCGGGCCAGGCGAGTTTTCTGGCCGGTCGCTTCGTGCATCTCGAGGAGACGCCCGATGGCCTGCGGGTGACCTACCGCCGGCGCGACGCGGCGGCGGACGAGTTCCTGCATGTGGCCAAACTCATCAACTGCACCGGTCCGCGCAGCGACTATTCCAAGTATCAGCACCCGCTGCTCGTCAACCTGCTCGCCCGCGGCCTGATCGACCACGATCCGCTCGCCCTCGGAGTTTCCGCCCTGCCCACCGGACAGGTTCTTCGTTACCGGGGCGGCCCCATCCCCTGGTTCTACACCCTGGGCGCGCCGCTCAAGGGCGTGCTCTGGGAATCCACGGCGGTGCCGGAGATTCGGCGGCAGGCGGTGGTGGTCGCGGATGAGCTGCTCGGCGCGGAGTCCGGCGCGGCTTGATGTCCGGTTGAATCGCGCTTCGAACGCGCCCACCCTTTTGCTTCACCGATGCTCGTCTTTCGCGCCCTGCAGGTCACGGCCTACCGCCGCTTTTTCTTCGCCCAGGGCTTTTCGCTGGTCGGCAACTGGCTCTCGCTGACCGCGACGGCCTGGCTGGCCTACGAGCTGACGCGCGACGCCTTTTCGCTGGGCCTGGTGGTGTTCGCGCAGCAGTTGCCCGTGCTCCTTTTCGCGCCTTTGGCCGGCGTGCTCGGCGACCGGGTCGATCTCCGGCGGCTCTTCGCCGGCTTGCAGGTCGCCTGCGCTCTGCACGCCGTCGCGCTGGCGGTCCTGAGCCTCTCGGGCCATCTTACCTTCGGTTGGCTCGTGGGACTCGCGGCGCTACGCGGCCTGGTGAACGCGGCCGAGTTTCCGACCCGGCAGTCGTTGACCCTCGATCTCGTCGGCGACCGCGAGCACCTGCCCAACGCCATCGCGCTGAACTCGTCGCTGTTTAACGTCGCCCGCATGCTCGGTCCGGCCTGCGCCGGGCTGGTCATCGCGCATGCGCGGGTTGGGTGGTGCTATGTGCTTGATGCCGCGAGTTGCGTCCCGGTCGTCGTGGTCATGGCGTTGGCCCTGCGCCGGTCCCCGCCGGCCGGCCGGCCGGCCTCGGCGCCGCCGCGACCCCATCCGCTGAGGGCGTTGGGCGAGGGGCTGGCCCACGTGGCGCGCAGTTCTGGTCTGAGGGCGCCGCTGCTCTTGATCGCGCTGACCGCGTTCTCCGGCTTCGCGGCGACGACGCTCGCGCCTCTGATCGCGCGGGAGTTTTTACACGGGGACGCGCGTTTGCTGGGTTGGTTACAGGGCGCGGTTGGGTTGGGGGCGCTCGGCAGCGCGCTGGCGCTGGGACGAACGCTGCCGCCGGCCCGGCTGGAGCGCTGGGTGGGCCGGGGGCCGTTGCTGATCGCGGCGGGGCAGGCGGTCTGCGCGTTCAGCGGTCTGCGCGCGCTCACGCTCGCGGGCATGACGGTGTTCGGCGCGGGCATCGTGCTGACCTACGCGGGGGCTAATACCCTGCTCCAGCTGCGGGTCGCGCCGGATAAAAGAAACCGCGTGCTAGGGCTCTTCAGCACCGCGCAGAGCGTGTATCCGCTGGGCGGCCTCGCGGTCGGCGCGCTGGCCGCCTCGACGTTCGGGCCGAGGGCGACGATTTTGCTCAATGCGGCGGTCTGCGCGACGGGCGGTCTGCTGTTTTTGCGCGCGACCGGGGATCGGAACCGGGGTGACCCGGCGGCGGAGGGCGGCACGGAATGGTTGCGCGAGGCGGCGCCGGCCTGCTCTGGCAAAACGATCTCGCCACCGACGGCACCCTCCGCGTCGTCGCCGCGCCCATTCCGCCCTACACCCAATGGGCCACCGAGCAGAACCTGCCCCCCGGCCTGAACGACGCCCCACCGCCGCCCCCGACGCCGACGGCCGCGCCAACCTGCTCGAATACGTCCTCGGCGGCTCCGCCCTGAGCGCCGACCCGGCCTTCGACCCCACCCTCACGCTCTCCGGGGACAACCTGGTTTACACCTTCACCCGCTCCGACCGTTCCGAGGCCGACACGACCCTCGTCGTGCAATACGGCGACTCCCTCCTCACCGCCGGCACCTGGACCCCTGTGCCCATCGCCGCCACCAGCACCACCACCGGCGAGGTGATCGTGACGATCGCCGAAAACGCCACCGCGCCCGACACCGTGGCCGTGACGATCCCCCGCGGCACGGCCCCCGCCCTCTTCATCCGCCTGCGCGCCAACCGCCCCTAGCCCGAGATGGAACGCGTTGTCCCCAACGCGTTGACGCCGCACCGCCGCGCCCCGTTTCGGCGCGAGTCGTAAATTTTCATGACAACCGGCTCCTCGGTGGGAATTGCGGTCAGCCAACCCCGCCCGCCAGCCTGCAAGTTAGCTTCGGATAGCTTGATCCAAGCTCGGTCCGAGTTCCACCCCAACACAGAAAAATATGTTCCCAAAACGCACCCTCCTCGGAGCGGCTCTCGCCGCCGCTCTTACCTCTAGCGCCTCGGCGGCGCTTATCGCCTACGAAGGCTTTAATTACACCGAAGCCAATGGCACTACGCTAACCGGCCTTAACGGTGGCACCGGCTGGGATGAAGCTTATCCCACTGTTGAAGGCACTAACCGCCTCGCTGATGGCCTCAGCTTTACCGGCCACCTACCCAGTATCGGCAAAGGTTATGAACGCTTGGCTTCCGCTACGCTCACTTCAAATGGCCGCAACTGGGAAACTGCCCTCTCCAACGGCACTATTTGGTATTCGTTTCTCGTGAACCCAGTGCTGAGTGGTCGTGGCACCTTGGGCGTGGTGCAGGGCGCATCTAGCAACCAGAATGGTTTCGGTATCCGTTTCGAGCCAAACGCCACCACGGCAACTACCCTCCGATTCAACGCCAACACCCCGGCCCAAAACCCGGGCACAGACATCAACTTCGCCAACGGCTATGGTCTAACCTACCTCGTGGTCGGAAAGCTTACCATCGATACTGCTGCCAGCACCCGAAACGACATATGGGTTTACCAAAACGGACAAACCGTCCCGACCCTGACCAATGCCTCGGTCGGTATGTCTTTCAGCTCAGCTGTAACAGGTGCCTCCATTCCAGCCTTTTATGGCCGCTCTTTTGGTAATCCTAATGCCGCTATCGTGTTCGACGAAATCCGTATCGGCACAACCTTCGCTGACGTGTCCGCCATCCCCGAGCCCTCCACCTTCGCCGCCTTGGCTGGCCTCGGTGCCCTCGGCCTCGTCGCCTCCCGCCGTCGTCGCCAGGCCTAAGCAGACACACTTCCGTCTTTTCGACGCCGCCCCTCACCGGGCGGCGTTTTTTTGTGCCTTCATCACGACCCCGTCTGCTCCAGCCCCGACCGGCTTCTCGTTGCGTCCTCCATAATCGCTACACCGCGCCAGAATTTTGCCCTCACCAGGCCTGCTCTACCCTTCAACGCTCTCTCTGGTCCCCCGCCCCCCGCCCATGCCTCTCCTCCCTCGTTTCACCCTCGCCCTGCTCACCCTCGCCGCCGCGCCCCTCCGCGCCTCCGCACCAGCCACCCCGACCTATCCCGTCGCCGACGCCTGGGTCAACACCTCCCACAGCCTGGGCTTCCCCCTCGGCGGCCTCGGCACCGGCTACGTCGCCTTCGGCCAATACGGCTTTGTCCGCGCCTTCCTCGACGACCGCGAACCTGAGAGCCTCGCCGCCGGCACCTGGGAATACACCGCCAAGGATGCCCGCGAGGCCGCCGCCGCCGCCGTCCCCTTCACCCAAAAACGCCTCGCCGACGCTCAGGCCGCCGCCACCCCGCCCGCCCCCAAGGCCCTCCAGCGCCTCGAAAAAGCCGTCGCCCAGGCCGAAGCCGCCGCCGCCCGCGCCGCCTCCCCCGCGGGTTTCGTCCCCTCCACCTTCGGCTTCGTCGTCCGCGACCTCCCCGGCGAGACCGTGTCCGTGCTCCAGACCACCCCCGCCCCCTGGCTGCCCGAGGCCGCACCGTTCCAGAGCGCCACCTCCTCAGCCCTCCCGCCCAAGGGTCGCGTCGTCTTCACCGATCCCTCCACCGAACTGGTCGTCACCGTGGACGCGTTTTCCCCGCTGCTCCCCCACGATCTAGCCACCGCCACCCTCCCCGTGATCGTGCTCGACGTCACCGTCGAAAACACCGGCGCCGGCCCCCGCCGCCTCGCCCTCTCCCTTGAAAACTCCGTCGCCGCCTCCCCCGTCGAGGGCAAACCCGGCCGCGTCCTTTTCCCCTCCGAGCGCGGCCAGCTCGCCTTCGCCTGCGCCTCCGCCGAGGCCGCCCCCCGCGGTCTCTCCGCCCCCGTCCACCTCTCCCCCGGCGGCACCGAGACCCTCCGTTTCTACGTCGCCTGGCACTACCCCAAGGTCGAGTGGTATAAACGCTACTACACCCGCGACCACGCCGACACCTCCACCATCCTCGACCGCGCCGCCACCCACGCCTCCGCCTGGTCCAAGGCCATCGACACTTGGCACGCCTCCTTCGACGTCCCGCCCTACCTGCGCCGCATCTGGTTTGGCTCCCTCGCCTCCGTCATCACCTCGTCCATCATGACGGCCGACCCCTATTTCCTCGAGGTCGAGACGCCCCACTGGTCGGTCAACACCATGGACGTCTGCGTGTATTCAAATTGGGCCTACCTCGTCAACTGGCCCGAGCTCGAGCGCATGGACATGAACCAGTTCTTCAAGTCCATGAAGACCGAGGGCCCCCAGGCCGGCCTCGTCTGGCACTCCCTCTGGGACGACGCAGCCAAATACGTCGAGGAGCCCACCTTCCTCGTCCGCCTCCGCCGCGCCGACCTTTGGTTCAACGATCCCGAGTGGACCCGCAAAGGCTTCCCCCACGCCGTCCGCGCCGCCCGCCGCGTCTTCACCGAAGACAACCAGGACGGCCTCGTCGTCTCCAAACACGGCAACCAGTCCTACGACATCTGGCGCATGCCCGGCATCTCCAGCTACGTGAACTCCCCCTGGGTTTACGGCCTCGAATCCCTCTCCCGCATCGCCGCCTCCATCAACGAACCCGCCCCCGACATCGCCGGCGAACCCCTCGAAAAACTCATCCCCCGCGCCTACGCCAACTACGACCGCCTGCTCTGGAACGACACCACCCAGAGCTGGAACCTCTTCCATCGCACCGAGGGCGCCAACCCCAGCAGCACGCCCGACACCCTCTTCACCGACCAGCTCTTCGGCCGCTGGGTGCTGAGCATCGACCGCGCCGCCTTCGAGGGCGGCCTGCCCAAGGAGAAGATCAAGACCGCCCTCCAGACCCTCTACACCCACAACCTCGCCGACGACCCCGCGCAAAACTTCCGCGGCTGGGTCAACGGCATGAAGCCCGGCCGTATCCCCGATACCACGACCGGCTACCACGCCCGCGCCTTCTGGTTCGGCCCCCAGATCAACCTCGGCTCCCTCCTCGGCCTCTACGGCGACGAAGCCGCCTCCCTCGACGTCATTCGCTCCGTCTCCACCAGCATGGGCGACAACGCCCTCGCCGCCGGCGAGTGGAACCGCGCCCTCAACGCCAAGGGCGAGGTCGTCGTGCTCGACTCCGAGGTCTGCAAAGACACCCCGCGCTTCGCCCCCTACCCGCGCTACAAGTCCTCCTGGGAATACGTCGTGCGCCTCGCCGGCCTCACCCTCGACGAGCAACACGCCTACTTCGAGCCCTTCAAGACCCTCGACTTCTCCTTCCGCGACATCGCCCTCGCCGGCCAGCAGCTCGACCTGACCGTCCAGTCCGGCTGGACCCGCGCCCTGGTGGACGGCCGCCCCGCCGAGCTCCCGGTAAAACTCCCCCGCACCCAAAAATCCGCCCGCCTAGAATTCCTCCGCTAGCCCCTCCGACGGTCCGGGGAGCGCACGCGTCTCGCGTGCCGGGCGCGGCGTCTCGCCGCGTCCTCTCCGAAAGCGCCTGAGCAATAAACACCTCGCCCGCATGTTTCCCCGCCTACCCCTCGCCCTCGCCGCCCTGGCCGCCCTCGTGTTCGTTTCCAACGCCGCCCACGCCCAACCACGCCCCCACGCGCCCGCCTCCGCCTCCCCCACCCCCACCCTGCGAGTCGAGATCGACTGGCCCGCCTTCCTCGCCCGCCACGACCTCGTCTGGGAAAAACTCCCCGCTCAGTGGCACGAGGGCGCCTTCCTCGGCAACGGCCTGCTCGGCGCCATGATCTACCTCTCCGAGGACGGCAAAAACCTCCGCTGGGATCTCGGCCGCAGTGATGTCGTGGACCGCAGCGCGCGCATCCCCATCGGCACCCTCAGCCTACAGACCGTCGGCACCCTCCAGGGCGGCACGATCCGCCTCGACCTCTGGAACGCCCAGGCCTCCGGCACCCTCCGCACCGATCGCGGCGAGATCCGTTTCCACTCCCTCACCCACGCCACCGACCTCGTCACCCTCATCGACCTCCAGGCCACCGAGGGCGAGCGCGCCGCCACCTGGTCCTTCGCCCCCGCCCTCGCCGCCTCCGCCGCAAAGGTTCACCAGAAAAAGCCCCTCACCGACGCCGACCTCAACCCGCCCCCCGAGACCGGCCGGACCGACGGCACCCACTGGGTCCTCCAACCCCTCAAGGACAACAGCGAACACGCCACCGCCTGGCGCGAGACCACCCACAACGGCCGCCGCCAGCTCCTCCTCACCACCGCCTTCCGCCAGACCTCCCCCGCCACCCCCGCCACCCAGCCCGCCACCACCCCCGGCGCTGCCCGCGCCGACGCCCTTGCCACCCTCGCCGCCGCCGCGCGCACCCCCGTCGCCGAGCTTGTCGCCTCTCACCGCGCCTGGTGGCACAACTACTGGCCCCAGAGCTTCGTCTCCATCCCCGACACCCGCCTCGAAAGTTTCTACGCCATCCAGATGTATAAACTCGGCAGCGCCACCCGCGCCGACCGCCCCGCCATCGACCTCATGGGCCCTTGGTTCCGCTCCACCCCCTGGGCCGCCATTTGGTGGAACCTCAACATCCAGCTCACCTACTCCCCCGTTTACGCCGCCAACCGCCTCTCCCTCGGCGAATCCCTCACCTCCATGCTGCGGGACAACCAGCAAAACCTGATCAACAGCGCCCCGCACCACCTCCGCGCCGACTCCGCCTTCATCTCCCGCTCCAGCAGCTACGATCTCAAGGGCTATGGGTGGTTCGTCGAATTCGGCAACCTCACTTGGGCCATGAACAATTACTGGCTCCAATACCGCTACTCCATGGACGAGAGCCACCTGCGCGACCTCTTCCCCCTGCTCCGCCGCTCGGTCAACTACATGATGCACCAGCTCGAGCCCGACCCCGACGGCACCCTGCACTTCAAAAAAGACATCTCCCCCGAATACGACACCCAGGCGACCGACACGAATTACAACCTATCCATTCTCCGCTGGGGCCTCCAAACCCTCATCGAGGCCAACACCCTCCTCCGCGCCAACGATCCTCTGCTCCCCCGCTGGCAGGAAGTCCAGGCCAAGCTCGCCCCCTACCCCGTCGATCCCGCCACCGGCCTCATGATCGGCCGCGACGTGCCCCTCGCCTCCTCCCACCGCCACTACTCCCACCTGCTCATGATATACCCGCTGTATCTCATGACCTGGGACCAGCCCGAGCACCGCCCCCTCATCGAAAAATCCCTCGACCACTGGATCAGTTTTAAGGGCGCGCTCCAGGGCTACTCCTACACCGGCGCCGCCGCCCTCAAGGCCCAGATGGGCCGCGGCGACGATGCCGCCAAGCTGCTCGACCAGTTCCTCGACGGCTACGCCAAGCCCAACACCATGTATCTCGAAGCCGGCCCCGTCATTGAGACCCCTCTCGCCGGTGCCAGCACCCTGCACGAGATGCTCCTCCAAAGCTGGGGCGGCAAGATCCGCGTCTTCCCCGCCCTGCCCGCCTCCTGGCCCGACGCCACCATCCACCAGCTCCGCGCCGAAGGCGCCTTCCTCGTCAGCGCCTCCCGCCGCGCCGGCCGCACCGAGTGGATCCAGATCGAAAGCCTCGCCGGCCAGCCCGCCACGCTCGTCGCCGACTTCCTGCCCGAGGGCCGCGAACTCCGCCTGAAAAAAGGCGAGCGCCTCCTGCTCCGCGCCCCCCACGCCGCCAGCGCCCCCGCCATCGTCGCGCCAGTCGCCCCCCAGGAATGGCGGCTCAACTTCTACGGCTCCCGCAAAGCCACCGCCACCCCGCCGCTCCAAGCCGACGCCGCCGGTGCCTTCCAACTCCCCGCCATCGCCGCCACGATCCTCGGCGAATCGCTCTTCGTTAAAAAAGAGGACCCCCGCCCCTGCCTCGCCTACTGGGTAAAACCCCGCGACATCGCCGTTTGGACCATCCAAGTAAAAAAGCCCGGCCGCTACAAAGTCTCCGCCCTCTACGGTGCCCCCGGCAACAGCCCGAATCGTTACTACGTCAAAGTCGGCGAACAAAAACTCGTCGCCCCCGTGCTTAACGCCGGCGGCTACGACGCCGCCCCGACCGAGTTCGCGGTCGACGAGATCCAGATCGACAAACCCGGCCTGGTCACGATCGAAGTCGGCCCCGAACTTCCCCTGAGCGGCGGCCTCTTTAACCTCCACGCCCTCCGCCTCGTCCCCTAGCCCTAAGCAGCGGCAAAAGCACCGTCGTCGCAAAGTAATCTCGCCCCGACTCTCCCCTTCGAGCATGGAAATCTGCGCCGCCGCATGATAACCCGCCTGCAAATATCCGGTTTCAAAAACCTGAACGAAGTGGATCTCTACTTCGGACCCTTCACCTGCATCGCCGGTGCCAATGGTTCGGGCAAATCGAACCTTTTCGATGCTATCCGCTTTCTCAGCGCCCTGGCTTCCGATAAAAACACTTTGATGCAGGCCGCCGCGACGGTTCGCGATAATCGCCGTGCCGCCGACGTGCGTTCACTTTTTCATCGAGTCGGCGAGACGCGCAAAGACCGCATGCGCTTTGGCGTTGAGATGATCGTCCAAGGCACAGCCAGCGATGATCTTGGTCAAAAGGCGGACGCTTCTATCACTTTTCTTCGCTACGAGCTGGAGCTCGGACTAAGAACTGATCCCGACACCGAGGGTCCTTCGCTTGAAATTCTTCACGAAGCGCTTTTGCCCATCAAACAGAGTGACGTCGCCTCCAAATCCGACCCCAAACTTCCCTTTCCTCATTCCGCGTCCAAATGGAGGAGCTCCGTTATCCAAGGCGCCCGCCGACGCAGCCTCTTTATTTCGACCACTGAAGTGGAATTGGAAAAACCGGAAAAGAATCATCCTGTCGTTCAGCGTGTCATTCAGCGCCACCAAGACGGCGGCAACAGCGGAAAACCTGCGCCTGCGATTGCTCAACTACTCAAGCGCACGATTCTCTCCTCCGCCTCCGCCGAAACGCCCACCGCTCTTTGTGCCCGCCGCGAAATGGAGTCGTGGCTGCAGCTCCAGCTCGAACCCACCGCCCTTCGCCAGCCCAGCGACTTTAACGCGACGCCCAACCTTCTGCCCAACGGCGAAAACCTCCCCGCCACCTTGGATCGCATCGCCCGGAGTTCAGGGGATCCGGAGGCGATCTATGCCCAAATCGCCAACCGCCTATCCGAACTCATCAAGGACGTGCGCAGCGTCACCGTCGAGCGGGACAAAAAGCTTGAGCTACTTACCCTCATTCTCACGGACCGTGACCACACCAGCCATCCCGCACGTGCGCTCTCGGACGGCACCTTGCGGTTCCTTGCCCTGAGCGTGCTTGAACTAGACCCGGCCGCCCATGGCGTGCTCTGCCTGGAAGAACCGGAAAACGGCATTCACCCCGACCGTATAGCCAAGATGCTCCACCTGCTCAGGGACATCGCCATGGACGTCAACTGCCCGGTTGGCCCCGACAATCCCCTGCGCCAAGTGATCATCAACACCCATTCCCCGCTGGTTGTCGGCGAATGCCCCGATGACGCCTTGGTGCTTGCTCGCGGAGTGCAAGCCATTGCCGAAGGGCGAAGTTTTGAAAAGATCACTTTCGGCGGCATTTCCCAAACATGGCGCGAACGTTATTCCTACAGCCCGGTCTCCCGCGGCCAACTGCTCGCCTACTTGGAGCCCTCCTGCCTTCGCGTTGGGTCTGCGACTGCCCCCCTCTCCACCGCTCACCGCCGCATCCGTGACCGCGCCGATCTGATGCCTGAACAATCCACCTTCAACTTTTCCCCGTAGATGGTCGCGGAACCATGAAAGTGATCATCACCTTGGTCGCAGACGGCCCCTTCGACTCCGCCCTGCTTCCCATTATTGACCACACGCTGCGGCGAAATCCCCGCGTCACCGAAATCGATCGCAACTTCGCGCTTCCGCATAAACTCCCGCCCCTCCGGGAAGGTCTCGCCCGACGGGTGCAGGCTGCCTTGGCCCTTTACCCCGCCAACCTGCTCATCGTTCACCGCGATGCCGAACGCGAAGCGATGGATACCCGAAGAAACGAGATCGAACGCGAACTGAAAGGTCTGAACGCCCTCCCCCCTGCTTGGGTAGCTGCGATCCCGGTTCGCATGACGGAAGCCTGGCTCCTGTTCGATATCGCCGCGATCCGAGAGGCTGCCGGCAATCCCAACGGGAACATGCCGCTGCAACTACCCCGACTTCAGGACATCGAAGCGGTTCCCAACCCTAAAAAGATCCTGCATGAGGCGCTCGCTTTGGCCAGCGGCCGTTCCGGCCGTGCCTTGGCCAAATTCAACGTCTCTCAGGCGGCCAACCGTGTCGCGGAACTCATCGACAACTTCGCCCCTCTTGAGGCCCTATCGGCCTACCGACGGTTCCAAAGCGATCTAACCACCGCGTTGGACGCATTAGGCCGCAGCAATACCCGTATCAATCCAGCCTGGCGTTCCTGATACCCCGGACGTGCTCCGCCGCCTCTTCACCCTGCTCGTCACCTTGTTTCTCCCCGCAACGGGCAACGCCCTTGCCCACATCACGCACGCAAGCCGGCGGGGTCACGCCGTGTTTTGGGAATTCTAGCGCACCGCGTCCAACACGGCCTTGAAGAAGGTTTTGGAAATCAGCGTCTGTTCGCCCCTGCTTTGCCAAGACAGACCCTCGCGCAGTGCGTTCAGCAGCCCGCAGCCCTTCGCTCCCTTCGCCACCTTCGCGCGACCTCTCCGTTTCCGCGTTTCCGCCTTTCAGAATTTCCGCCTTTCCGCCCGCCCGCCCCGCCCCGCCCCCGCGTCTCCCCCATTTTGACGACACCCCGACTCGCCACCAGCTTTGCCCGGCGGCACCACGCCCCCAAATCCTAGCCCCATTCCCCACCCACCCCCTCTCCCATGCGCCTCCTCGCCGCCCTCCTCGCCCTCGTCTGCGCATCCGCCTCAACCCCGCCCGCTAGCTAAACCCTAATCTTTTACCCCACTTTCCCCCATGCCTACCCCAACCTCCGCCAACCTATCCCGTCGCGATTTCCTTTCCGCCACCGCGCTTGTCGGCTCCGGCCTGCTCGCGGGGGTCGCGCCGACTCTTCTCGCCCAAACTCCCCCTCCCACCCCATCCGACACCCCACGGCGGCGTCGCTACGCCGTGGTCGGTCTGGGCGCGCGCTACTCCATGTATCGTAATGCGATCTTGGATACCTACTCCGCCCACGCGGAATTGGTGGCCCTGTGCGACAACAACGCCGGCCGTCTCGCGCTCGCCCGCCGCAAGATCCGCAAAAAAACCGGCGCGGAGGTTCCCGGTTTTTCCGACGCCGACTTCGATCGCTTGGTCCGTGAAACCCGACCCGACATCGTCATCGTCACCACCAAGGATTCGACCCACCACACCTACCTCATCCGCGCGATGGAGCTCGGCTGCGATGTGATCACCGAAAAACCGATGACCACCGATGCCCAAAAATGTCGCGCCATCTTGGAGGCCAGCCACCGCACCGGACGAAAAGTCATTGTCACGTTCAATTACCGCTACTCGCCGCCTCGCACTCAAGTGAAGGAGCTGCTCATGGACGGCGTCATCGGCGACATCCTCTCCGTCGATTTCCACTGGCTGCTCGATACCCACCACGGCGCCGACTACTTCCGGCGCTGGCACTCGCAAAAAGCGGAGTCGGGCGGCCTGCTCGTTCACAAGGCCACCCATCACTTCGATCTCATCAATTGGTGGCTCTCCGCCTCCCCGGTCAGCGTTCAAGCCACCGGCAAACGCGACTTCTACACCCCCGCCATGGCGCGCCGCCTCGGCCTGGAAAGCCACCACGAACGCTGCCACACCTGTCCGGAAGCCGCCAAATGCTCCTTCCACCTGAGTCTCGCCGCCAACGCGAACCTGCGCGAACTCTACCTCGACCAGGAAACCCACGACGGCTACTTCCGCGACCGCTGCGTCTTTCGACCCGACATCGACATCGAGGATACGATGAACGTCAGCGTGCGCTACGACACCGGTGCCACCCTCGCCTATTCGCTCAACGCCTTCAACGGATGGGAAGGTTACCACATCGCCTTCAACGGCACCAAGGGCCGCCTCGAACACGGCGTGCAGGAGCAGGTCTCCGTCAGTGGCGACGGCTCCGTGCCCGGTGCGCTCAAGCCCGAGGCCACCTACATTCGCATCTTCCCTCTCCGCGCACCCGCCTACGCCATCCCGGTGCGCGAAGGCGTCGGCGGCCACGGCGGCGGCGACAGCGTCATGCTCGACGATATTTTTTCCCCCGCGCCGCCCGCGGACAGGTTTAGGCGCGCCTCGGATGAGCGGGCTGGAGCCGCCTCGATTCTGACCGGGATTGCCGCGAACGAAGCCATCCGCACCGGTCAAACCGTCGAGATCGCCACCCTCGTGCCCGGCCTCACCCGCCCCGACTATACGCCCATGCCGAGCGGCACCGATCCCCTGCCCATGCCGCCGCGCTAGCAGCACTTGACCGGGCAGAGTTCGACGACGTAAGCCAAATTCAATCCGTCCGCTCCCGAGTAAGTTTGGTCGGCAAAGAATCAACCCCCTCACCTTGGACTGCGGAGGCCGGCTGCCGCCTTTCCCCGGCCAGCAGGCTGGCCGTATCCTCGCGACCTCTCCGTTTCCGCATTTCAGAATCTCCGCCTTTCCGCCCGCCCTGCCCCGCACCCGCGACTCCCCCTTTTTGACGACGCACGACCCAGCCGTCGCCTTTGCCCGTGGCACCACGCCCCCAAAATCCTAGCCCCCCTCCCACACCACGCCCCCTCTCCCATGCGCCTCTTCACCGCCCTCCTCGCCCTCGCCTGCGCGTCCGCCCTCGCCGCCGCCCCGACCGCGTCCGCCAAGCCCCCCGCCCCCGACAGCACCACGCCCTTTCTAGTGCTGGACATGGTCTATCCCAACCCCGGCGAACCCGCCCCCAAAACCCAGTTCCTCGACCCCGCGCTCCTCTCCCGCTGGGGCTTTAACGGCAACGTCCCCCGCGAGTTCATCCAGTGCGCCGTCACCTTCGACGACCTCGACCCCGACATCCTCCCCCCCGGCTCCCCCGACCGCGCCTGGGTCGAGCAAAACGCCCTCACCGCCGAGCGCCACATCGCCGCCCTCAAAGCCGCCGGCCAGCCCAGCTACCCCTTCACCGACTTCATCGTCCTCCCCAAACGCCTCGTCGAAAAATACAAGACCGAGATCCTCGACGAAAAAGGCCGCATCGACATCCACCGCCCCAAGACCCGCGAGATCCTGATCGCCCAGATCGACGGCATTTTAAAACGCTTCCCCGACCTCGCCGGCCTCACCCTCCGCCACGGCGAAACCTACCTGCACGACACCCCCTTCCACACCGGCGGCAACCCCATCGTCCGCGGCGAGGAGAGTCACGTCGCCCTGCTCGAAATCCTCCGCGAGGAGATCTGCGTCAAACGCAACAAAACCCTCTTCTACCGCACCTGGGACTTCGGCTACATGCACGACCGCGCCGACTACTACCTCGCCGTCACCAACCGCATCGAGCCCCACCCCAATCTCCTCTTCTCCATCAAGCACCAGCAAGGCGACTACCACCGCCTCACCCGCTTCAACCCCACCCTCGGCATCGGCCGCCACCGCCAAATCGTCGAGGTCCAGGCCCAGCTCGAAGCCTACGGCAAAGGCGCCTTCCCCTACTACAACGGCCAGGGCGTGATCGACGGCTGGGAAGAATACGCCACCCACCCCGGCCCCAAGGGCCTGCGCGACCTCAACGCCAACCCCCTCTTCGCCGGCGTCTGGACCTGGTCGCGCGGCGGCGGCTGGGAAGGCCCCCGCATCCCCCACGAGCTCTGGCTGGAGCTGAACACCTACGTCGTCTCCAAATGGGCCCAAAACCGCCACCTCACCGAGGAGTATTTGTTTAACCGATACGCCCGCGAGCTGCTCGGCCTCCGCGACTGGCGCGACATCGACCGCCTCCGCCGCATCGCCCTGCTCTCCGCCCAGGCCGTGCTCCGCTCGCAAAACAGCCTCGTCCACAAACTCGACGTCTGGTGGAACCGCGACGAATACTTCGCCGACCTCACCAAAGAGCTGGGCCGCGTCGCCCGCTCCGACAAGGCCGACGCCTTCCTCCGCGAAAAAGCCGACGCCACCGAAATGTGGTTAGAAATCGAGGCCATCTCCCGCGAGCTCACCGTGCCCGACGCCCGCACCACCGCTTTCATCCGCGTCTCCTCCACCTACGGCCGCATCAAGGCCGCCATCATCGAGCAGATGTGCCGCGCCCTGATCTTCAGCCAGCAGGCCCAGCCCGACGCCGCCCGCGTCGCCGAGGCCATCCGCGCCTACGATGCCCTCTGGGCCGAGTGGCGCCAGCTCCGCGCCGATCACCCCGACACCTGCCCCACGCTCTACACCGACGTCGCCTTCGGCAAAAAATCCGGCATGGGCGCCGCCCTCGACCGCCTCCGCAAACCCTGAGCCGAGCCCCCAGGCCAATGTCTCGCGCAGGCTACCAAGGTAGCGAAGTCCAATCCCTTCGCCCCCTTTGCCCTCTTCGCGAGACCACTCCGTTTCAGTCCGTCCGTCCGCCCCCACGCGCCTCGTCACTTTTCACGACTCCCCACCCGCCCCACGTCTTTGCCCCCGCCCTCCCCTCCCCGACACGATCGCCAACCCACCCCGCTTCCACCATGCTGCTCGTTTCGCGTCTCATCCGCTCGTCCCTCCGCCCCGCCGTCGCCTGCGCCTTCATCTTCGCCTTCGTCGCCACGCTGACCACCGCCCCCGCCCGCGCTGACGCCGCCCCCACCGCCCCCGGCCCCGCCACCCCCGCCGAGACCGTCACCGACATCGACGGCAACACTTACGGCACCGTGCGCATCGGCGACCAGGTGTGGACCACCGAAAACCTGCGCACCACCCGCTTCAACGACGGCACCCCCATCCCCCAGATCACCGGCAACCAGGACTGGAAGGCCGCCACCGGCCCCGCCTTCTGCTACTTCGACAACCAGCCAGAAAACGCCCGCCCTTCCGGCCTCCTCTACAACTGGTTCGCCGCCGCCTCGCCCAAAATCGCCCCGCCCGGCTGGCGCGTGCCCACCCGCGCCGAACAACTCGCCCTGCGCGACCACCTCATCGCCGAGGGCTTCAACTACGACGGCACCCGCGAGGGCAACAAGATCGCGAAGGCCCTGTCCTCCCCGACCGGCTGGCTCTACAAAACCTCCGACGAATTCGGCAAACCCGTGCCCGACCTCGTCGGCATGGTCGGCAACCAGCCCGAGACCAACAACCGCACCGGCTACTCCGCCCTGCCCGCCGGCAGCCGCTGGGCCGGCTGGGGCGACGGCGCCTTCCACTCCCGCCAGACCAGCGTGTATTGGTGGAGCATTACGCCCAAGGACGAGACCGACGCCTACCACACCAGCATCCACACCTGGTTCGCCAAATACGGCGACAACCACCACGCCAAGACCTTCGGCTTCTCCATCCGCCTCATCCGCGACACCCCCGCCCCCTGATCCCCGATGGAGCGCGTTGCGCGCTGTATCTTCGAGAATTTCAATGCGGCATTTACGGAGATTGCCTCGATTTGGTGGACAGAGGCCCGCCCGAGTTGACGTCTAGCCGACGGGGCGTTTCCGAGGACACCCTTCACGCCGACCCAGTCCTGTGCGCCTTGCAACGCGCGCTCCGGCATCGCCGGCCATCGCATGGACTGCTTCATCACTCCGACCGTGGCGTTCAATACGTCTGCGCGGACTACGTCAGCGCTCTGGCCGCTGCGGGGATCGAGCGCAGCATGAGCCGCGCGGGCAATTGCTACGACAATGCCGCCATGGAGTCGTCTTGGAGCACGCTCAAACTCGACACCGGCATCGACATCCACGTCACCGCCACCCGCCGCGCCGCCGAGCTTGTCATCTTCGACTACCTCGAAACCTTCTACAATCCGACGAGGTGCCACAGCTCGCAGGACCACCTTTTCCCTGTGGCCTTCGAAAAACTACAGCACCAAACCACCAAAACAGCCGCCTAACC
>CAMCHD010000012.1 GCA_945874545.1 Akkermansia muciniphila
GTCCGCGGGGTCGCCACACGCCTGTTTTGCACTGCCCGGCACCACATCAAGGCCACGCCAGCCGGTCTAACCCCGCCCGTCAGCGCTCCGGCGCAGATTTTTTAATCCCCGCTCACTTACAGGAAAAGCTAAGGCCGACAGGCTGCTAGGGCGGCGTTTTCTCCGGTGAGATTGATGAAGCGAAATTCAGCCTGTGGTGGAACGCTTCCCACGATTGTGCGGGGGACGTTTTGCGTCATGCCGTGCTTGATCAGGGTGGCGAGGAGCGCGGCGCGGGCGGCGGCGACGCGAGCATGGCGATCCAAGTTAAAGGTCTCGCGCACGAGATGAGTGGCCAAGCCTGTTTGGCCCCGGCGGAAGAGCGTCTGGCGCGGAGTATGGACTCCGCCGCGGTTTGAGGGGGTGAGGCAAAGCTCGCGGGCGGCCGCCACGGTGTCGTCGAGGCATTGCGCGGGGGTGAAGCTGCCGCCGCGTGCGGGGTTTTGAATGGCAAAAGTTGCGTGATAGGCCGCTGCCACCTGTGCCAGATCGGTCGCTTCGGCGAAGAGGTGGTGGACGTCGAAAAGCTGTTTGAGGATGCGCAGGGGGCGTGGCTCGCCGGGCTCGTTGTTGCGATTGGGCGGGGGATCGTAGAGGACGCCGATGGTCGTAGGCGCGAAGGCGGTGAGCTTGTCGCCGAGAAGGCCGTCCAGGGTCGGCAGATTTACCTCGGCCGGCTCTTCGATGCGGAGGAAGGAGGGCTCCACGCGGCGACGCTGGATCGAGGGGTAGGGGTGGCCCGAGATGACAACATCGAGCTGCACGTGCGAAGCCCCGCTGGAATCGGCAACCGAGCGGTAAGGCACCTTGAAGTAGCGTATGGGCGGAGAATCCCGATCACGGTCCGGCTGAGGAATAGCCGGGCTGAGAAAGGGGCTCGTGCTTACCGCGCGGGCCAAGATCGCTTGCACGCGTTCAAGTGGCTCGGGGGTGATGATGCGAGAGTTTTTTGAAACCGGAAGGCAGGTCTTCCAAGACGCTGGGGTCGTAATGGATGGCGGCTCCGAAATACTCGGCGAGGAACTTGATGAAGAGTTCATGCGGAGTGAATGAGTCGTTGAGGAAGGTCTGGCGTTTGACCTCGTGGACATGCTCGGGACCGACCGGCACGCCCTCGTCCCAGAGCCGGTTGAAGGTCTCGGTGGCGAAGTCGATGTCGTGGTCGTCACGCAGCTCGACGTTGAACTCGAAGTTACGTTCGAGGCCGTTGTCAGTGAGGTTAGAGGAGCCGGTAATAACCGCGCCGTAGCCGTGGGCGTGTTTGGTCTCTTCGCGGAAAATATAGACCTTGGCGTGGATGGTCTGGGACGGGTGAATGCGAATCTCGACCTTCTCGGCGGCGATGTCGTCCACGAGCCCGATCATGCCTTCTTCAACGGGACGGCTATAGGCGGATTTCTGAATATCGGATGAGAGGGCGGAGAGAAACTGATCGCGGGACGTGGCGGGATTGGCTCCGAACTGAAGGCCCTTGTCCCAAGCCTCCTGGACGAGGCGGTCGATATTGATGCCGACGAGGATGCGGATCTTCCCTGATTTCTGGACGAAGGGGCGGACGCGGAAGTAACCCGAGGCGCGGAAGTAGCCGACGAGGACGTCGAGGAAGTGAATTTTTTTGTGCTGAAAAACGCCCTCGATTTTCTCGATGAGCGTGCGGCCTTCCTCGTTGGTGAAAAACTTTGTGGACATGCCTCGGATAGGGTTGGAAGCGTGGGAGTTTCACAAACTGATGCAAGGCGCATAAGGGCAACAAAAAGCCCCGGTGCGGGGAGCGACCGGGGCTGGGGATGGGACGGTCGGAAAATTCGTTTTGGGGTCGTGCGGAAAGGGAAATAGAAGCTACAAAAAAGACGGTGAAGTTTAGGAGGAGGTCGGACCGTATTCTGGTAAAACTTATGAAGTGTTTTTGGCCGGGACGCCGCCGACGCTACCAGGCGAGGGTAGTTGTGTGAGCAGGGGGGGAGCGCCGGCGGATGGGGGGAATGAAACCCGAATGCGGAACTGGTCGGGCCGAGTTTATTGAATTTATGTGCGGCCGGCGTTGGGAAAGGCTAGCCGGGAGACTTTGGTGTCGAACACCCGCACCTGGATACGCGCGCTGCGGCCCTTGCGTTTCCCATCGGCCGAGGCCTTGGCCAGCCCTTGACTCGCTGCCCGGATGGAGCGCCCCATCGCCATGCCGAGAAATTCAACCGGCGCCGCCTGCTACGATCCGGTGAAGTTTTGACGGCATACCGTTCCTCGGGGGCCCGCCGTCGGGTCCGGCCGCGCCCGCTTGCGCCTGACGGAAACGTCAGGTCGGGCCACTTGCTGGTCGTCCGGCTGGCGTTGATCCTGGGCGCGTTCCCCTTTCACAAACGCCTCCCGCGCGGTGCTAGCCGGGAACGCGAGAGCCTCGAAACCACATCGCCCGCCCATGACCACCTCCTTGCTCAACTCCGACAGCCCCCTTCCCCGCATCGCGATGGTATCCACCCATGGATACGTGGCGGCCAATCCTCCGCTGGGCGCGGCCGACACCGGCGGCCAGGTCGTGTATGTGCTGGAACTGGCCAAGAAGGTCGCTCAGCTCGGCTACGAGGTGGATATCTGGACGCGGCGTTTCGCCGACCAACCCGAGACGGATTTTGTCGACGAACGCGTGCGCGTCATCCGCGTGCCCTGCGGCGGGCCGGACTTTATCCCCAAGGAATACCTGCACGAGGCGCTGCCCGAGTGGTGTGTGCACGCGCTGCGTTTGATCAAGCAACACCGCTTGTCCTACACCCTGGTGAACAGCCACTATTGGGATGCGGGCCTGGCCGGTCAGACCCTCTCGGAGGCGCTGCGCATCCCGCACCTTCACACCCCCCACTCGCTCGGTTTATGGAAACAGCGGCAGATGGAGCACGACTACCCCGGGGACGGGGAAAAGTTCGAGCGGCACTACAACTTCACCCGCCGCATCAACGAGGAGCGGCGCCTGTATGAAAACTGCGCCCTGGTGATCGCCACCACCCCGCCGCAACTCGACCTGATCACCCAGGATTACGGCATCCCGGCGGAGAAGGTGCGCATGATCCCGCCCGGCTACGACGACACCCGTTTTTATCCGGTCGGCGAGGCGAGCCGCGCCGCCCTCCGGCGCCGCCTCGGCTTCAAGGGCAAGGTGGTCCTCGCGCTGGGCCGTCTGGCCAGAAACAAGGGCTACGACCTGCTGATCGAGGCCTTCGCGCTGGTCGCGCAACGCCAGCCCGAGGCCGTCCTGCACCTCGCCGCCGGCGGCGAGCAGAGCAACCCGCAGGAGGCCGCCCTGCTGGCAGAACTTCGGGAGCGCGCCGACGCCACCGGCTACGCGGATCGCATCCATTTCGGCTCCTTCATCTCCGAGGCCGATCTTCCCGACTACTACCGGGCGGCCGACCTTTTTGTATTATGCAGCCGCTACGAGCCCTTCGGCATGACCGCCATCGAAGCCATGGCCTCCGGCACCCCCACGATCGTGACCGTGCACGGCGGGCTTTACCGCGCTCTCTCTTTCGGCCGCCACGCGCTCTACGCCGATCCTTTTGATCGCGAGGACTTGGGCATGATGATGGCCAAGGTTTTTCGCCATCCGCGCCTCGCCGCGCGCCTCGCCCGCATGGGTGCGCACAAGGCCCGCAGCCTCTTCACCTGGACCGGCATCGCCCAACAACTCATCGCCGCCGTGGACCATACCCCCGTGGCCGCCGTCACCCTCGACGACAAGGAGTGGGACGAGCCCTGGACCGACGGCGACTAAGCCCGCAGCCAAAACCCGAGTCACTCCCTTTCATGAACCCGCTCGAACCCGAAACCATCGTCAAACTCATCCAAAGCGCCGTCATCATCGTCGTCGCTTTCGCGCTCTTTTACGGGCTGCGCGGCCGCATCCTGCAATTCGCCCTTTGGGCCGGCCTGCCCCGCCTCACCTTTGCCCCCGTCCGCCTGACCCTGCGCTACGGCATCCTCGTCGTCGCCGCCGCCCTGGTGCTCGGCCGCTGGGGATTTGAGATCGACACGCTTCTCGCGGTGCTCGGCACCATCCTCGGTCTCGTCGCCATCGGGTTTGTCGCGGTGTGGAGCGTGCTGAGCAACCTGCTCTGCGCCTTTGTCATGGTGTTGTTCAAACCCTTCGCCGTCGGCGACGAGATCGAGCTCACCGGCGGCGACGGGGTGAAGGGCACGGTGGTGGACCTCAGCCTCATCTTCACCACCCTCGCGGTCGGCAAGGACGAGACCATCCTCGTGCCGAACAACCTCTTTTTCCAACGCATCATCAAGCGGCACCCCGGCGCGGTGACGGTCGGGCTGGACTACCAGTTGCGCCAGGAACGGCCGATGCAGCCGGCCCCCCGCTAGGCCGCCGCGACCGCATCCGCCATGCACCCCCTCGACTACGCCATCGTCGTCGCCTACCTCGTCGCCCTCGCCGTCATCGGCCTCGTGCTGGCGCGGCGCGCGGGCCAGAGCAGCGAACACTACTTTCTCGGCGGCCGCACCATGCCCTGGTGGGCCCTGGGGGCCTCCGGCATGTCGAGCAACCTCGATGTCGCCGGCACCATGACCATCGTCGCGCTGCTCCACCTCTACGGCCTGCAAGGTTTCTTCATCGAACTGCGCGGCGGCGTGGTGCTGCCGATCGCGGTGTTTCTCGCCTTCATGGGCAAATGGCACCGGCGCAGCGCGGTCATGACCACGGCCGAGTGGATGCTCCTGCGTTTCGGCGAGGGGGCTCAGGGCCGCGCCGCGCGCTTTATGGCGGCTTTGACCTACCTGGTGATCACGGTGGCGATGACGGTTTTCTTTTTCACCGCCGGCGGGCGTTTCCTGGCCGAGTTTCTGCCCTTCACCCCCTTGCAGTGCACGGTCGGCATGGCGGTCGTGGCGCTCGGCTACACCCTCGTCGGCGGCCTCTACGGGGTGGTGTGGACGGATGTGTTTCAGGCCGGGATCATCGGGGGCGCGGCGATCTACCTGGCGGTGCTCGCCGCGCGGCTGATCACGCCCGAACTGCTCGCCGCCTGGCCCGGGGCGGAATTCAACGGTTTTCTGCCGCGGGTGGCCGGCGCACCCGGTCTCGCACCGTATGAAATGTTCGGCGCCTTCCTCGCGGTGTGGGCGGCGAAGGGCATTCTGGAGGGGCTCGGCGGTAGCGGCGGCTCGGCCTACATGGCGCAGCGCTACTACGCCGCGCGCAGCGATGTGGAGTGCCAGAAGATCGCCATGCTCTGGACGGTGCTCTTCGCCTTTCGCTGGCCGATGGTGCTGGGCTTCGCGGTGCTGGCGGTGAAGCTCGGCATCGACGCCACCGCTCCCGGCGCGGCGGAGAGCCTGCTGCCCCAGGTGTTGAAGTCGGAGTATTTCCCGGTCGGCGTGCGCGGCCTCATGCTCGCCGCCATGCTGGCGGCGGCGATGTCCACCTTCGACAGCACGGTGAACGCCGGCGCCTCCTACCTGGTGCGCGACATCTACGAACCCTGGCGCGGCCGCGCCGGCGAGCGCGAGCGGGTGTGGGCCGGCTACGCGGCCTCGCTGCTCATCGTGGCGCTCGGCCTGGGCATCGCGCTCCTCGCCGGCGCGTCGGTGATCGGCGTGTGGGTGAGCATCGTGATGCTGCTCTTCCCGGCGTTTCTGGTGCCCTTCGCGCTGCGCTGGTATTGGGCGCGATTTAATGGCGCGGGGTTCGCCCTGGGCATCGTGGCCGGCTTCGCGGCGTCGCTGGTTTTCTTTTTCGCGGCGCCGGCCGGCTGGAACGAGGCGATGCAATTCGGGGCCATCGCCGGGGTGTCGGCCCTGGCCTCGCTGGCGGGCACCTTGCTCACCGCTCCCGTGCCGCTCATGACCCTGCGCGCATTCTACGATCAGGTCACCCCGTTCGGCTTCTGGCCGCGCACCTGGAAGGCCCTCGACCGCGAGGAACATCGCGCGGACTACCTGAGGTTGGCCGTGGCGCTGGTCTGGCAAATCACCACCTTCCTCATTCCGATGGGCGTGGTGCTCGGGATGTGGAGTTCGGTGCTTCCCGCCGTTTTTCTCTGGATTCTGCTTTTTGCCTATCTGATCCGCGATCTCCGCCACACCCAACAACTCAGCCCGGTTCGGCGTTAACCCCCTCACAACCGCATGCCCGCTCCCCTTGCCCCCACCGTCTCGCTTTTCTCCTCCGATCTGGACGGCACGCTGCTGGGCAACCCCGAGTCCACCCATCGATTCAAACTCACCTGGGAGGCGCTGCCCCCGAAACAACGCCCGCTTCTGGTTTATAACTCCGGACGCGGCGTGGCCGACATGCGCGCGCTGATCGCCGCGCGCAAACTGCCGAAGGCGGACTACCTGATCGGCGGCGTCGGCACCGAACTCCACGACTTGCGCACCGACCGCGCCCTACCGGCTTTCTCCGCGCACTTCGGCCAGGGCTGGGACCTGGCTAAAATCGAGCACATCGTCGGCGCGTTGACCGGCATCGAACGGCAGCCGCCGGAGTTCCTGCACCCCTTCAAATCGAGTTGGTTCTGGCCCCGCGTCGACGCCGCCCAGATCGACGCCCTTCGCCAAAAACTGGCCGACGCCGGCCTGCGCGTCACCGTCGTCTACTCCAGCCTGCGCCACCTCGACGTGTTGCCCGCCGCGGCCGACAAGGGCCGCGCCCTCGCCTGGCTTTGCCAACACCTGCGACTGCCGCTGGGCGACGTGCTCGTCGCCGGCGACACCGGCAACGACAGCAGCATGTTCCTCCTGCCCGGCATCTCCGGCATCGTGGTCGAGAACGCCCAACCCGAACTCTTCGAGGCCGTGGTCAAACTCCCCACCTACGTCGCGCGCGGGGTCATGGCCGACGGCGTGCTCGAGGGCCTGCAACACTTCGGCGTCATCCCCGCCGCACCCTTGCCGCGCGGCCTCCCGCCCGCCGCGCGCGACCCCACCGACTGGCAGGCCACGCTTTTCCGCCAGGAGTCGCTGCGCAGCCTCACCGCCGAGGACCGCGCGCTCCTCGCCACCGCCTACGCGCAGGCCTTGGTCGCGTTGCGAAAAAACATCACGCCGCTGGGTTTTTCCGCCTGCTCGCTGACCGACAACACCGTCACCGGCACCGACGCCAACTACCGCAGCGTCTGGGCCCGCGACGGCTGTTTCACCATCGTGCAAACCGCCGAGATGACCGACCCCGACATCCGCGCCGCCCAGCGCCAGACCCTGCGCACCCTGCTCGATGCCGTCAGCATCAACGGCCAGGTGCCGGCCAACGTGCGCATCGACGACGGCGCGCCCGACTACGCCGGCGTCGGCGGCATCTGCTCGATCGACAGCGGCCTGTGGCTCGTCATCGCCGTCTACCACTACGTCACCCAGTCCGGCGACACCGTCCTGCTCGCCGAATACGCCCCGCGCCTGCAACGCGTCATGGACTGGCTCAGCGCCCACGACAGCAACAACGACGGCCTGCTCGAGATCCCCGAAGCCGGCGACTGGACCGACCTCTTCGGTCGCAGCTATCACGTGCTCTACGACGAGATCCTCTGGTATCGCGCCAACGTCTGTTTTGGCCGCCTGCTCGAATACCAACACGACTTCGCCCGCGCGGCCGACTACCTCCGCTGGTCGCAACAAATCGCGGGCACGATCAAGTCCGCCTTCTGGCCCACCACCCAGCCCGGCGCGGGCGCGGCCACCACCTTCGCCAACAGCCAGGCCGCCCTCGGCGACGCCCAATACCTCGTGGCCGAGATCACGCCCTTCGCCTTCAACTGGCGCTGCGACGTGCTCGGCAACATCCTCGCCTTCCTCACCAACGTGATCGACGCCGATCGCGCCCGCACCGCCTTTCGCTTCATGTGGGGCGTGGGCGTCAACGACCCCTGGCCCGTGGCCAACCTCTACCCGGTCGTGCAGGCCGGCGACCCCGACTGGCGCGCCTACTACACCGTCAACCTGCTCAACCTGCCCAACCATTACCACAACGGCGGCATCTGGCCCTTCATCGGCGGCCTCTGGGTGCGTTTTATCCACCGCCTCGGTCTGCACGACATCGCCTGCCACGAGCTGGTGAAACTCGCCCGCGTGAACGAGCTCGGCCGCGAACACGCCTGGGAGTTCAACGAGTGGGTCCACGGCACCACCGGCCGCCCCATGGGCAAGACCTACCAGGCCTGGTCCGCCGCCTCGTTTCTGCGCGCCTGCCAGGAACTGCACCTCGGCGACGAAACCCCGTCCGGCGATGAATAAACGAGCCCCTGCCGCAAAACGCACCGCACACCGGACCCGCAAACGGCCCACGCCCCCCGCGGCACCGGCCACGCCCTCGGGAGCGGCCTCCCCGGTCGCAAAAGCCCCGATCATCGCCTGCTTCGGCGAGATCCTCTGGGACTGCCTGCCGCGAGGCATTTTCCTCGGCGGCGCGCCGCTCAACGTCGCCTACCACCTTTCGCGACTCGGCCTCGCCCCGCTGCTCGTCTCGGCGGTCGGCCGCGATTTTCTCGGCGACGAGGCGCTCCGCCGCCTCGCCGGCTGGGGGCTGGACACCTCCCGCGTCGCCCGGGTGCGCCCCGCCACCGGCACGGTGCGCGCCACCCTCGATGCCGACGGCGTGGCGCGCTACGTCTTCGATCCGGCCCCGGCCTGGGATCACCTTCCCGCCCCGCCTGCGCCGTCGGCGCGCCGAGCCGCGCCCGCCGCCGTGGTTTTCGGCACGCTCGCGCTGCGCGAGCCCGCCAACCGGCGCGGGTTAAAAACCCTGCTCGACGCCTGGCCCGACGCGCTGCGCGTGGTGGATCTGAATCTGCGCCCGCCCTTTGCCCGCGCGGCCGCCATTTCCTGGGCCTTAAAACGGGCCCACCTGCTCAAGCTCAACGACGAGGAACTCGCCACCTTGACCCGCCCCCGCCGCGTGCCCGCGACGCCGGGCGGCCTCGCCGCCGCCGCCCGGCATCTCGCCCGACTGCACGGCATCGCGCGCATCTGCGTGACCGCCGGCCCCCGTGGCGCGGGCCTGCTCTGGGACGGCGCGTGGCATTGGGCCGACGCGCGCCCTGTGGAGGTGCGCGACACCGTCGGCGCGGGCGACGCCTTTCTCGCCGCCCTGCTCGCCGCCCTGTTGGCACGAAACGAGCCGCCCGAGCTCGCCCTCTCCGCCGCCTGCCGCCTCGGCGAATACGTCGCCACCCAAGACGGCGCCACCCCGGCCTACCGCGTCGACGCCCGCGGCCGTCCCCAGCTCGTCAGATAAAAATCCTCCGCTCCGGGATCCGTTTCCAGGGCGGGTTAAGCCCCATACCCGTCCACCCTGTTTACTGGCAGAGTCGTAGCCGCGCCAGCTTACCGATTTTCCCGTCCGCACCTGGAGAAGGAGTTTCCGCACCATGGAAACTCTTCCCTCATCCCCGCCCCCCAACACCGGGATGATCGTCTCCGTGCGGGGGAGCGTCGTGGAGGCGCGCTTTGACCATCGCCTGCCGCCCATTCACGCCCTGCTGCACGCCGGCGAGGGCGGGCGCATCGTCGTCGAGGTGCTGGCCCAGCGCGACGCGCAGCATGTGCGCGGCATCGCGCTGACTCCCACGCAGGGTCTGGCGCGTGGTATGGCGATCAATGACACCGGAAACCCGCTCCGCGCCCCGGTCGGGCCGGGTGTGCTCTCGCGGATGTTCGATGTCTTCGGCCACACCATCGACCGCGAGCCCGAGCTTCACGAGGCGACGTGGCGTTCCGTGCATCGCGCACCGCCGCCGCTCGCGCGGCGCTCCACCCGCTCGGAAATTTTCGAGACGGGCATCAAGGTGATCGACGTGCTCGTCCCCTTGGAGCGCGGCGGCAAGGCCGGCCTCTTTGGCGGCGCGGGCGTGGGCAAAACCGTCCTGCTCACCGAGATGATCCACAACATGGTCGGTCACCACGAGGGCGTGAGCATTTTTTGCGGCATCGGCGAACGCTGTCGCGAGGGCGAGGAGCTCCACCGCGAGATGAAGGCGGCCGGCGTGCTGCCGCACATGGTCATGCTTTTCGGCCAGATGAACGAGCCCCCCGGCGCGCGTTTCCGCATCGGCCACGCCGCGCTCACCATGGCCGAGTATTTTCGCGACGACGAACGCCGCGATGTGCTCCTGCTCATCGACAACATCTTCCGTTTCATCCAGGCCGGCATGGAGGTCTCCGGGCTCATGGGGCAGATGCCTTCGCGGCTGGGTTACCAGCCCACCCTGGGCACCGAGTTGTCCACCTTGGAGGAGCGGATCGCCAACACCGACACGGGCGCGATCACCTCCATCCAGGCCGTCTATGTGCCGGCCGACGACTTCACCGACCCGGCGGCGGTGCACACCTTCGCGCATCTCTCCGCCTCCATCGTGCTCTCGCGCAAACGCGCCAGCGAAGGCCTCTACCCGGCCATCGATCCGCTGCAATCCAGCTCCAAAATCGCCACGCCCACCATCGTCGGGAAACGCCACTACGCCCTCGCCCAGGAGATACGCCGGACGCTCGCCCAGTATTCGGACCTCAAGGACATCATCGCCATGCTCGGCCTCGAACAGCTTTCGCCGGAGGACCGCGCCGTCGTCGGTCGCGCCCGACGCCTGGAACGCTTCCTCACCCAGCCCTTTTTCACCACCGAGCAATTCACCGGGATGAAGGGCAAACTCGTCAGCCGCGACGACGCCCTCGATGGCTGCGAACGCATCCTGCGCGACGAATTCAAGGACCACCCGGAGAGCGCGCTCTACATGATCGGCTCCATCGACGAGGCGAAGGCCAAGCGGAACGCGAAACCCGATCAAACTACGCCGCCGCAACCCGCCAAAGCACCCGACCTCGCCGTTTCCACGCCGCCCGCCGATGCGCCTTAAAATCCTCCTCCCCTTCCGGGTCTTCGCCGATACGACCGCCGTGTCGCGCATAGTGGCCGAGACGCGCGACGGCTCGTTTGGCATTCTGCCACAGAGGCTCGACTGCGTCGCCGCGCTCGTGCCCGGCATCCTCGCCTACGAAACCGCTTCCGCCGGGGAGGTCTTCGTCGCGGTGGATGAGGGCATCCTGGTGAAAACCGGCACCGATGTGCTCGTCTCTGTGCGCCGCGCTCTGAGCGGCGCGGATCTCGGCGCGCTGCGCAAATCGGTGGAAAGCGAATTCCTGGCGCTGGACGAAAACGAACAGAGCACGCGCACCGTCATGACCAAACTCGAGACCGGTTTTCTCCGCCGTTTCGCCTCCTTTCAAGATGAGTGAGCCCGCGCCCCGCAAACCTTCGGCCCCCGCGCCCCGTCTCGCCACTACGGTCGGGGCCAAGGCTGCGCGCAAACTACGTGCCCGACGCCAGGGCCATTCGGGTGTCTGGTTCGGTCTCGGCATGATGGGGCTCATCGGCTGGTCGGTCGTCGTGCCCACCTTGCTCGGCGCGGGCCTCGGCCTGTGGCTGGATCGAACCTACCCCGGCGGACGCTCCTTGACGCTCGCCCTTGTCGTGGCGGGCCTCGCGGCGGGCTGCCTCAACGCTTGGCTGTGGGTCGCCAAGGAGGAGAAAGCCATGCGCGAAGAACCGGAAGAACCCGCAAAACCTGAGGGGAAATACGATGCTTGATGCTCTGCTCATCTGGCTCCTCGCCGCCGTCGCCGGTCTGGCCCTCGGCACGATTTTTTTCGGCGGTCTCTGGTGGACCGTGCGCCGGGGCGTCGCCGCCCGGAATCCCGCTCTCTGGTTCGGCGCCAGCCTCCTGCTCCGCTTCGCGCTGGCCGCGACCGGCTTTTATTTTGTCGGCGGCGGCCGCTGGGAGCGCCTCGTGGCGTGCCTCATCGGCTTTATGCTCGCGCGCGCCCTCGTGCACCTGGTGACCGCAAAACAGGAGGCCCGCCATGCGTCTTAGTCCCGACGAGATCATCTACTGGCAACAGGGCTGGTTTAAGCTCAACGCGACCCTCGTTTTCACCTGGGCCTTGATCCTCGTGCTCGCGGTGGGCGCGAGGCTCGTCACCCGCCGGCTCACCACCGAGCACCGGCGTTCGCGTTGGCAAAACCTGCTCGAGATCGTCGTCACCGCCATCGTGCAGCAGATCGAGGAGGTCGGCCTGCCCGATGCCCGAAAATATCTCGGTTTTCTCGGCACCCTTTTCCTTTTCATCGCCGCCGCGAGTCTCTGCACGGTGATTCCCGGTTTCGAGCCGCCAACCGGTTCGCTCTCCACCACCGCCGCGCTGGCCCTGTGCGTGTTGGTGGCCGTGCCGCTCTTCGGCATCAGCGACCAGGGGCTGCGCGGCTACCTGAAATCCTACATCGAACCGACTGTCATCATGCTGCCGTTCAACCTCATCAGCGAGGTGTCGCGCACGCTCGCGCTGGCCGTGCGCCTCTTCGGCAACATGATGAGCGGGGGCATGATCATCGCCATCCTGCTCACCATCACGCCGTTCATTTTCCCCGTCATCATGACCGTGCTCGGCCTGCTCACCGGCATGGTGCAGGCCTACATTTTTAGCATTTTGGCCGCGGTGTATATCGCGGCCGCCACCCGCAACCGCGAGCCCAAGACCTCGCTCAACCAACAGGAATCGCATGGATAACAGCACCCTCATCGCCGTGGCGTCCATCGCCACCGCCGGCTTCGCCACCAGCATCGGCTGCATCGCCCCCGCCCTGGGCGAAGGCCGCGCCGTCGCCAACGCGCTCACTGCGCTTGCCCAACAGCCCGACGCCTCCGCGACCATCACCCGCACGCTTTTCGTCGGCCTGGCCATGATCGAATCCACCGCGATCTACTGCTTCGTGGTCTCGATGATCCTGATCTTCGCCAACCCGTTTTGGAACTACGTCATCGCCGAAGCCACCGCTGTCGCGGGGGCGGGCAAGTAAGGCCATGCTTATCGACTGGTTCACCGTCGGGGCCCAGGTGCTCAACTTCCTCATCCTCGTGTGGCTGATGAAGCGCGTCCTCTACCAACCCATCCTCGACGCCATCGACGCGCGCGAAGCCCGCATCGCCAAGGAACTTTCCGAAGCCGCCGCGACCCAGACCGCCGCCGAAAAAACACGCGACGACTTCCGGCAGAAAAACGCGACTTTCGACCAGGAACGCGCCGCTCTGCTCGCCAAGGCCGCCGAGGAGGCAAAGACCGAACGCCAACGCCTCTTCGACGCCGCCCGCCTGGCCGCCGACGCGCAAAAAGCGAAACGAGCGGAGTCCCTCAAAAACGAAGCCGCCGACTTCAACGCCTCTCTCCGCCACAAAGCCCAGACCGAAGTCTTCGCCGTCGCGCGCCGAACCTTGGCCGACCTCGCCACCACCAGCCTGGAGCAACGTGCCGCAGAAGTTTTCATGGACCGGTTACGCTCACTCGATCCCGCCGCAAAAGATCAATTCGCGCGGGCGATCAAAGCCGCCGCTTCGCCCGCCCTGGTGCGCAGCGCCTTTGACCTGTCGCTCGAGCAACACGCGGAGATCCGGCGCGCGGTGAACGAGACCCTGTCGGCCGACGTGCCGCTGCGTTTCGAGACCGCCCCGGACCTGGTCGGCGGCATCGAGCTCACCACGCCCGGCCAAACGGTGGCGTGGAGCATCGCCCACTACCTCGACACCCTGGAGAAACGCGTCGGCGACCTCATCGCCGAAAAGTCCCGGCCCGCCCGCGCCCAGCCATGAGCACCGCCGTCGAGCCCGACACCTTGCGCGGGATCATCGACCGCGCGTTTGCCGACCTCGGGCGGGCGCGCGAGGCCTTCGCGTTTCCCCTCGGTGTCACCGAGATCGGCACGATCCTGCAAGTCTCCACCGGCATCGCCCGCGTCTCGGGTTTGCCCGGCGTGGGCTTTGAGGAGCTGGTGGCCTTTCGCGGCGGCGGCTTTGGCATCGCCTTCAATCTCGACGAGGACGAGGTCGGCGTCGTCCTGCTCGGCGACTACACCCACCTGCACGCCGGCGACGAGGTCACCCGCACCGGGCGGGTGATGGATGTCCCGGTGGGCGACGGGTTGCTCGGCCGCGTCATCGACCCGCTGGGCCGCCCGCTCGACGGTCTCGGCGCCGTATCCACAAACTCCCGACTGCCCATCGAGCGCCCGGCCGCGCCCATCATGGATCGCGCGCCCGTCACCGTGCCGCTCCAGACCGGCCTCAAGGTCGTCGACGCGTTGATCCCCGTCGGTCGCGGCCAGCGCGAGTTGATCCTTGGCGACCGGCAGACGGGCAAAACCGCCATCGCGCTCGACACCATCCTGAACCAGCGCGGGAAGGACGTGCTTTGTGTTTACTGTGCCATCGGCCAACGCGCGTCCGCCGTCGCCAAGGCGGTCGCTGTTCTGCGCGAAAAGGGCGCGCTCGACTACACCGTGGTCGTCGTCACCGAGGGCAACGACCCGCCAGGCCTCGCCTACATCGCGCCCTACGCCGCCACCAGCATCGCCGAACATTTCATGGAGCAGGGGCGCGACGTGTTGATCGTGTATGACGACCTCACCCAGCACGCCCGCGCCTACCGCGAACTCTCTCTGCTGCTGCGTCGCCCTCCGGGTCGCGAGGCGTTCCCCGGCGACATTTTCTACATCCACTCGCGCCTGCTCGAACGCGCCACTCACCTGAACGCCGCGCGGGGCGGCGGATCGCTCACCGCGCTGCCGATCATCGAGACCGAGGCGCAAAACCTCTCGGCCTACATCCCCACCAATCTCATCTCCATCACCGACGGGCAAATCTACCTCTCGCCGACGCTCTTCGCGCTCGGCGTGTTGCCCGCAGTCAACGTCGGCCAATCCGTGTCCCGCGTCGGCGGCAAAGCCCAATGCGCCGCCTACCGCGCGGTCGCGGGCGATCTCAAACTCGCCTACGCGCAGTTCGAGGAACTCGAAACCTTTGCCCGCTTCGGCGCCCGGCTCGACGACGACACCCGCAAAATCATCGAGCACGGCCGCCGCATCCGCGCCTGCCTGAAGCAGGCAGAGTTTTCCCCGGTCTCCATGCCCGCACAGATTGCGACTTTGCTGGCTCTGTCGGCGGACCACTTTGACCCCATCTCGCTAGAAAAAATGCCCGAGGCCGAAAAGGCCGTGGGCGAGGCGGCCGAGAAACTCCCCGCCGCCCTGCGCGACCGCTTGGAGACCGCCGACAAACTGAGCGACGAGGATCGCAAAACCATCCTCGAGCAGGCCCGCACCGCACTCGCCTCCTTTCAGCCGGAACCGGCGAACCCTGCCGACTCCGAGCGCGAACCCGAACCCGACTCCAAATCCAAACCCTGATATTCCATGCAAATCCAAATCAATACCGACCACACCATCGAGGGCCGCGAGGCTCTGAACGCCCACATCCACAGCGTGGTGGAAAACGCCTTGGGGCATCTCGCCTCGCGCGCCACTCGGGTGGAGGTTCACGTCACGGACGAGAACGGAGCCCGTGCCGTCGGCGACGACAAACGCTGTGTCATGGAGGCCCGGCTCGAAGGCCGGCCGCCGGCCGCCGTCACCCACCACGCCGCGACCATCCACGACGCCGCCACCGGTGCCGCCGCCAAACTCGCGAGCCTGATCGAGCACACCCTCGGCCGTCTGCAACACGAGCGCCGGAATCGCACCGACCCCGTCCTCCCCGACGAGACGCAATAGCCGGTTGCGACCCCATGCTTCCCCGTCGGGCGTTCGCTTGCGAATGCCGCCGTTCGCACACCAACGCCAAGACCCGCCCCAAACCCACCGTGAGCGACACCAGCGCCAGCCTCGGCCGGAAAATCCACAGCGCGGGCGACCTCCAATCCGTCGTGCGCACCATGAAGGCCTTGGCCGCGTCCAGCATCGGCCAATACGAACAATCCGCGCGCGCCTTGGGCGATTACTACCGCACCGTGGAACTCGGGCTGGGCGTCTGTCTGCGCGGAAACAACCCCGTCCCGTCGGCCAATTCGCCGAAACTCGATTCCGGCGAAAACCGCGAAATCAACGCGGTCGTCTTCGGCTCCGACCAAGGCCTGGTCGGCCAGTTCAACGACCTCGTCGCCGACCACGCGATCGCCGCCCTCGCCGCGCTGCCAGGCCGGCCGCGGCTCTGGGCCGTCGGCGAGCGCGTTCAGGCGCGCCTCGTGGACGCCGATCTCACGGTGCGCGGACTTTTTCCAGTGCCGACCTCAGTCAAAGCCATCACACCGCTGGTCGGTCAGATCCTGGTCGAGCACGAGGCCATGTCCGCACCGAACCCAACGGCCGCTCCGCCGGAGCTGCACCTTTTCTACAACCGCCCGACGTCCGGCACCGGCGCGGTCTATGCCCCGGTCGCCCAACGGCTCCTGCCCCTCGATGCACATTGGCAGGACGAGTTAACCGCCCTGCCGTGGCCGACGAAGACCTTGCCCGAAATCGTCGGCAGCGGCATCGGCGACAGCGACCACGCCGCCGCCGCCACGCTGCGCGCGCTGATTCGCGAATACCTGTTCGTCTCGCTCTTTCGCGCCTGCGCCGAATCGCTCGCGAGCGAAAACGCCAGCCGCCTCGCGGCGATGGAGCGCGCCGACCGCAACATCGACGACCTGCTGGAGGACATGAACCGCCGCTTCCACCAACTCCGCCAAAGCGGCATCGACGCCGAACTTTTCGACGTGATCTCCGGTTTCGAGGCACTCGGCCTCAACGGGGGCACGCGATGAAAATGTCAGCGCCACCTTCAGTCCGCTCCTGTGTTTTGGCGATCAATGGCGGCTCCTCCAGCATCCGTTTTGCCGTATTCGAGGTTGAACCTAAATCCGACGCCGACGCGTCATCTCGCGCTTTGGTGTCGGGCAAGATCGACCGTATCGGCAATGGTCCTACGACGTTTGCTCTCAACCGGGTTGGAGAAACACCGCAGGAGCCGGAAAACCTGCCCGCCCCCGACCATCCGGCCGCCGTGGTGTATCTTCTCAACAGACTCTCCCGCGAACCACGCTTCGACGACATCCGGGCCGTCGGCCATCGTGTGGTCCACGGCATGCGGCACTCCGCGCCCGAACGGATCACCTTAAAACTTCTCGCCGAGCTGCGTCGCATCACGCCCTACGACCCAAGCCACCTTCCGAGCGAAATTGCCTTAATCGAAGCGGTCCGCAAACGGTATCCGCGTCTGCCTCAGGTCGCGTGTTTCGACACCGCGTTTCACCGCACGATGCCACGGGTGGCGAAGCTCCTGCCAATCCCTCGCCGCTATGCGAAAAAAGGCGTGGAGCGCTACGGCTTCCACGGCCTCTCCTACGCCTACCTGCTGGAGGAGCTCGCCCGACTTCGCATCCCGCCGCCTGCCGCCTCGGCGAATACGTCGCCACCCAGGACGGGGCCACCCCCGCCTACCGCGTCGATGCAAACGGCCGGGCGCAGGCAGCCGGGTAGACCGAAAAGAAGCCACGAACCCCGTGTTCGCCCGTTCCATTTAACCCCGTTTAACCCGGATACCGCTGCTGAACGTGGCCTGCCTCGTGAGAGGCGGGACAAAACGGTGCGACCGCCTGCTGCCTCCCGCTTCTCACGAAGCAGGCCACAATGCGCCCTGAATCTCGGAATCCGGGTTTACCCCAGGCCACGGCCGGCCTTCGTGCCCCGCGCCCTGGTTATCTTGAATCGTTGCCGAGTGGGGTTTGGCGTTTCATCCGCGCGAAGTCGCCGCGAAGCGCCTGTTTGGTCTCGGCGGGGATCTGGTTCCAGTGCGTGCCGGAGACCGCCCCTTCGAGCGCATAGGCCATGACGGCCGACACCGGACGCCCGGCCTGGCGCAAGCGTCGGCAAACCTCGATAGGTCCCAGCGCGATGATGTCCGCGCGCGAGGTCACTCCCAGCCCCATCAGCCAAGCGCGCGATTTCGGCCCGAGATTCAGCAACCCTTCGCCCGCATCGGGCGACAGCGTTTCACCAAAACGGAGGGGGCGTGGCGCGCGCGAGCACACGGCCTAGTTCTTCGCCGCCTTGATGGCCGCGAGGATCTGCTCGGGCGTGAGGCGCTTTTTGTAATCGGGATCGACGTGGGCGAAGCGGACTTTGCCAACCGTATCGACGATAAACACGGAGGGATGGGGCAACAGGTGGTGGGTCTGGCCCGAAGCGGCCTCCAGGTCGATTTTGTAGTCGTTCTTGTAGTTGCTCACCGTCTCGTCGGGCACTTGGAAGGTGATACCGAAGGCCCGGGCGGCCTCGACCGAGCTATCGGACAACAAGGTGTAATGGAGTTTGTCGCGGTTGGGGGTTTCGGCGAGTTTCGAGGGTTGGTCCGGGCTGATCGCGAGCAATTGGAAGCCGGCCGCCACGATCTGGTCCTCGACCTCCGCCAGCGCGGCGAGATGGCGCATGCAATAGGGGCACCAGCCCCCGCGGTAGAAAATCAGCACCGCCGGCTTGGTCGCGACGAGCTCGCGCAGCTTCACCGGTTCGCCCGTCACGCTCAGCACCGCGACATCGGGAATGCCCGCCCCGACCGCCAGCGGCTCGGCGGCCCGTGAAATGGGTGCCAGAAGGGCCATCAGAGAGGCGAAAAATGAAACCGAAAGGAAGAGCCGACGGGAAAAGTTGCGCATGGGAGTAGGACAGGGCTAGCCGCGATTTATTCCCCGCCAACCCGTTTTTCCGGGAGCGATGGCTCGCGCCCGTCGCCTTTCGCGGTGGGCGGGTGATTAGCCGTTTTCTCATTCGTGGGGAGAAGCGCGCCAGTTCACCGATTTTCTCGTCCGCATTTGGAGAGGGAGTTTCCGCACCATGGAAGAAAACACCTCGTCCACCTCACCCAACACCGGGATAGTCGTCTCCGTGCGCGGAAGTGCTGTGGACGTGCGCTTTGACGCTCAGCTGCCGCCGATCCGCTCCGTGCTGCACGCGTGTGACGTGGGGTCGCATCGTCATCGAAGTGACCACCCGACGCGACGCACGTCACGTGCGCGGCATTCCAATTCCTCCGACATCTGTGCTCATCCGTGAAATCTGTGGTTAAAGTCTGATTGTTTGGGGCTGCTCGTATCACTCATTTCCAACCCGCCCGTTTGAAACGGGTCGGCGCCGGAAACCCTCGGCCTATAACTCCGAGATCGATTCATCGGCGACCAATGCCTCGCGATCCGAATCAGTTGCTCCCTGTCGTTTGGGGACAAAGTTCCCGGCTTAAACTAACAAGCCACGCTCCAACCCATTTGGAACGCCTCGCCGCTCTCGCACTCCGCTAGCCTCGTTCGTAAACCGCGCTGCGCAACAGCCCGGCCTGCGCGCTTTTTTCCAGCCGCATGGTCCAACCGGCCTCGCGCAGGAGCGTTTCGCTCGGCGGCAAACGACGGGCGCCCAGCCCTGTCCACCACCGGAAAAAAACATAGAGCCCGCCAACCCAAAGCTCGGCTCGCCGGCGCCGCCAGCCACGCGCCGGGATCGCGAAGTCCGCCCACACCCAGCGGGCGGTCGGCCTCAACGCCCGCCCCGCCCGCTCCACCACACTCCTTGCGTCCGCCCCGGTAAAACAATCAAGGAAAAACAAGGTCACCACCGCATCGAATTCCTCGGCGCCGAACTCCGTCGTGCGCGCGTCCCCGTGCAGAAAAACCACCCGCCGCCGCTCCGCCTCCGTCAAGCGCGCCGCGGCGCGCTCCAGCATCGCCGCGCTGCCATCCAGGCACTTCACAACCATCTCCGGAAAGCGTCGCACCAGTCGCGCCAGATAGCGTCCGTCGCCCTCGCCCAGGATCAGCACCCGACGGCAACCGCGCAACGACTCGAGGTGCCAAAACCGCGCCGTCTCCAAGCCCGACCCAAAAGCGAGCCATTCCAAGGCGCCATACACCGCCGCCAGACGGTCGAAACTGCGCGACTCCGCTTTCATCCCAGCGCGAGTAACACCAGCGGCGTGAGTAGCGCCGCGTCGGCCAGCACCCGTGCCCGTTCCCAGCCCAGGCGCGTTTGGAGTTGCGCGATCACCGCCAGCAAAGCGGCGCTCGCCGTCCCGCACCACGCCGCCTGGCGCACCGCACCCGTCGAGGCCAAAGCCTGCGCCAGACCCAGCAACGCGATGCCCACCGGTAACCAGCGCGCAAGGTGCCGCACCTGCGCGAATTGTAAGGCCAGCGAGGTCTGCCGATGTAGCGCATCCACCTCCCGTTCCCAGTCCGAGATCAACAGGCAGTTCGCCAGTCCGAGCAGGAAAAGCAACAGAACCGGTCCGGCGAGCGCCGCCATCCGAGCGCCGTCCGATATCGCCGGATACAGCGCCGCGCCCAGCGCGATGATGGCCGCCACGCACAGTTCCTTGGGCACCCGCCACGGGTTTTCACGATGCAGCAACTGGTGCGACAACAGATAGACCAAGGTCGCCGCCAGCAGACCCAAACTGACCACCCACTCGCGCGCGGTGAACCGCACAAGGGCCAAACCGACGCCGAAGACCAGCACCGCCAGCCACACGCCAAAAGCCGGCCAGCGCCACCGCAGGAAAAAGTAGTGCCGCTGGGTGCTCACCGTTTCGACCGTGAGCCGCCAGCCCTCGATCCAACGGTCCGCCGAGTAAGCCAGCCACACGCTCAGCCCGAGTAAAACGACGTGATGCCCGGCCAGTCTCGCACTGGCCACCCGCGCGAACATTCCCTGCCACGCCAGCGCCACCGCAGGCGCGTCGAGCGAGAGGATCGCGGCCCATTGCCACCACTTCGGCCGTCCCGGCACGAAGGACTGCGGTCGCACCGCCGCCGCGCCGCACCGCGTCATTCCTCCTGCTCCTTCGCGAACAACATCTCGGCCCGCAGCAAATCATGCAGCGTCACCACGCCGACCACGCGTCCCTCCGGTCCGGCTTTGTCCAGCACCACCGCCAGTTGGCCGGGCGACTCGATCAACTTCGCCTGCACCTCGCGCAGCGGCGTCTCCGCCACGCAGCTCGCCACCGGCTCAATCGGCGCCGGCAAATCCCCCTTCAACGCCGCCTCCGCCGCGCGCCTTTCCACCACGCCGAGCAGGACCCCGTCGGCCACGACCGGAAAGCGTTCGTGCCGGTGCGAGGCGAACAGGGTGCGCAGCGCTTCCGGCGCGAGATCCGAAGCCAGCACCGGCGAGAAATTCGCGATGCGCGCGGCCGGCAGTTCCATCCACGTGCGCAAACTGCGCGGCGGCACGATGCGCTCCACGTGTTGCCCGTCCTGGGCGAGCACCTCCTCGTAAAAATTGTGCGGCGTGATCCGACGGCTGATCGCCTGGCTGACCAGGGCCGCGATGATCAAAGCCGGCACCAATGCGAACTCGTGCGTCATCTCGAAGACGATCAGGATGCCGGTCACCGGCGCGCGCACCACGCCGCCGAGGCAGGCGCACATGCCGACCACGGCGAGCGTCACATGATCAGCCCCGGTCATAGGCAACACCCACCCGACCAGTCCCGAAATCGCCGCGCCCGCCATGCCACCAAAAAACAAGGTCGGCGCAAAGATGCCGCCGCAGCCGCCCAGCCCGTAACAGATCGCCGTCGCCGCGAGTTTGGCCACCAGCAGCAACGCCGCGACGTGCCAGACCATGTCGCCATTCAAAGCGGACGATAGATCATCGTATCCCAGGCTAAACACCCCCAGATGCCCTGTGCCGAGAAAAACGCCCGCGCCAATGGCCCAGACCGCGATCCCGCCCAGCGTCACCCGCACCCAGGCCGGCAGGCGATGCGGACGCTTGTTGAACAAACGCAGCCCCAGCGCCGCTTTCTGGAACCAGCACCCGGCGAGCGTCGCCACCGCCGCGACGACGGGGGTAAGCGCGTAGCCCAACCAATGCGGCGCGCCCGGACTCTGCAACGTGAACGCCGGCTGCGCGCCGAGCACGCCGTGGGCGACGAGCGCTCCCAGCACCGAGGCCAGCAACACGCTGCCGAGCATCCGGCTGTTCAAGTCGCCGATGATCTCCTCCAGCACGAAGGTCACCGCCGCGATCGGGGTGTTGAAGGCCGCCGCCAGCCCCGCCGCCGCCCCCGCCGCCGTCGCCGTGCGCCGCAGGTGTTTCGGCGTGCCCAGCACGCCGGAGAGATTGGAGGCGAGCCCGGCCGCCAGCTGCACCGAGGGGCCCTCGCGACCGAGGCTGCTCCCGCCACCGACGCTCAGCGCACCGCCGATGAATTTTACCCACACCACCCGCCACGGGATGACCCCGAAGTCCCGCCAGAACACCAGTTTCACCTGAGGTATTCCGCTGCCCGCCGCGTCGGTGCAGAAGCGAGTGAGCAGCCACCCTGCAATCGCCGAGGTGGCGGCGACGATCAGAAAACTCCCGATCACAAAATGAAGCCGCGACCCGTGACTGGCAGCCACGATGCCATGCTCGTAGATCCCATGGATCGCCAGATGAAAGGCCACCGCGATCAGACCCGCCCCGAGACCGAAAATTGCCGTGGTCGCGATGGTGCGCGCCTGCGGAGGAAGTTTTTCAAGAATGCCCAACCGTATGACGGAACTCACCGCCGAATCATCAACCGGTCCTTGCCGGAGCGACAATGGAGAAGTAGGAGTGAAATTTGATCGCTTGTCCCGTGACTGGTCTGCCGCGCGGATGAATGCGCTATGAAATCGATCTCGCCGGACTGGGAAGCCTTATCCGTCGAGGTGTGAATCCTTCACGAATGGCCCCGTGCCGGAGCTGACTCAAAGCCCAAGCGGCGAACATGGGGCAGGTGTGCGACGTGGTATTCTCGAGCGAATGTCGGGCGTCGAGGGTCGGCCATCGCGCTCGATGTCGCGGGCGAAAACTAGAAGCGCCCTCCCGAGGCGAGAGAGCGCTGGTCGGAGCTGGCGATCCGTTGCGCGATTTTAAGCAGTGACGGGGGTGGGCGCAGCGGGGGTCGGGGCGGTGGGCTCGGGTTCGGGGTCGGAGGACTGGCTGCCGCCGGCGTCCACGATCACGCGGGTGGCTTGCCAGGCGGCGACGAAGCGCTGGCCCTCCACGCTGCCGCCAAATTGCAGGATCAGGTCGTCGAGGTCGGCGAGTGCCTCGAGGTGTCCGGCGACCCGAGTGGCGAGTTCACGCAGGAGGGTATTGCGTGTCACCAGATTCGAGCGGGGCGTGGTCAGGAGGCCTTCGAAGGTCGCGATGGCGGTGGCGAGGGCGGTGATGGCGGCCGGAGTCACGCCGCGGGCGACGGCCTCCGGCTGGGCGACGGCGGTCTGGGCGAGGGCGAGGATGGCGCGGGTATCGGCCACGAGCTGGGTATCGCGCAGGCGCTGGAGGTAGTTCTTGGAGAAGTTTACCTTGCCGAGGGCCTCGGTGTTGCCGGCTTTTTTGTAAGTGCTGCGCAGGGCGGAGGCCACCAGGTAGGCGGTGTTTTCGAGCATGGTCTCGGCGTTGGCCTTGGCATCGGCGGCACCGGAGAGGGCGCCGCCAAGCTGGGCGGTGATGAGCTCGGTCTCGGCCACGGCGGTCTTGAGGTCGGCCAGATCCGCCGCAAAGGCGGCGGGGGCTTGGCCCTCCCAAACCGGGCGGTGTTCGGGCTTCGCGGTGAGGGCGAGGCACGCGTTGATCATGGTGAGGTGGTTGATGTTGCGGTTATTCATGGTGCGGGAGGTGTTGTCGAAGTTTCGGTATTGCGCGCCCGGTTTGGCGCCGTCGGGCCTACGACGGCGGGCGGCCCGGGCGGATCCGCGGAGCTCGAACCTCGTCGGTCGGCGGCCTTTGCGTCGCAAACGGAGTCCATTGCGGGTATCGCTGAGGCGATTGCGCACGGGTGAATCGTCGTTGCGTCGCTGCAGACCATGATTGCCGTCGGGTTGCTGCCTGTTTTCAGCGCGAAGTTGTTATATTCGGCAAGAGTAAGGGCAATTGCTGGATAGTATTTTACAATTGACTGGCTTTAATAACCCATTGCGGACAGGTAAAAGTCGTTTGCTGAGATGTTGAAGGCCGTTGCTTGCCGGCGCGACCTGGTTGCGTGGCGGTAGGAGTGCGTTGGGAGGGACCGTTTTTTCGGTGAGATGGAAATGGCACTTATAGATCGTTGCGAAAGTTTCGCGGTCCTTCGCAAGGCGCGGCATTCGCAAGCGAACGCCCTACAACTGCCATTCCTTTCGCAACCATTGATAGTTAAGGAGGTGCGTCGGAGTTTCCCGATGGGACGCCCCTTCAGGGCTCTGCGTTGTAACTATCTTTACCCTAGGGCAACGCCCTAGGCTGTGATGTTTTCGCCCCTTTGGGGCTACCCTGCCTAACTAAGTGCCATTCCGATGAGATGGCGGAGGTCATTGAGGCGCGCGGCAAGGTGAGCCGGAACGCGCTGCCCTGCGGTTGCACGGCTTCATATTCGAGCGTGCCGCCGAGGATCCGCATATAAGCCTGGGTTAGGGCAAGCCCGAGGCCGAAGCCCCCGGCGCTCCGGGCGGAGTCGGCCCGAAAAAAACGATCCATCACCTGCCGGCGTAATTCGGGGGCTATGCCGGGGCCGTCGTCGCTCACGGTCACCACACAGGCGTCCACGGAAACCTGGATCGCGATGCGGATGGTCGCGTTATGCGGACTGAACTTGATGGCATTATCCACCAGATTTTGCAGCGCCTGGCGAAACAGGATCGGATCGGTCGTGGCGGTGCATTCGACCACGTCGAGGGCGATGTGCTGCCCCCGGTCTTCCGCCAATATACTCAGTTCCGCGACGCATTCGGCGACGATTTGATCCAGGCGCACGGGCACCGGCCTGATCTCTTGCGTGCCACCGGTGGCCCGCGCGAGTCGCAGCAGGCGCTCGACCAGCGAGTGAAGGCGCTGCGCCTCCTCCAACATGCTGACGATCACCTCGCGATACTCGTCCACGCTGCGCCCGCGCTGAAGCGCCACCTCGCCCACAGTGCGCAACGTCGTCAGGGGGGTGCGCAGCTCGTGCGAGGCGTCGGCGGCAAAGCGGTCGAGTGTGGCGAACGACTCCTCGAGGCGGGTGAGGGTGTCGTTGAACACCCCCGCGAGCCGGCCCAGCTCGTCGTGCGGATTGGCCACGGGCAGGCGTCGGCCGAGATCGTCCGCACTGATGCGCTCCGCCTCCGCCACCATGTCGTGCAGGGGGCGCAGCCAGTGCCTCGTCATCCCGTAGCCCACCAACACCAGCAGGGTAACGACCACGGGAAGCGAGACGGCGAGAATGAGCATGAGCGCGCTGAGGGCGTCGGCGGCGGGCTTATGCACGCGCATGACCCGGATCATCCACCGCGCCTCCCGGCCCGGCGGGTCCCACGGCGCGGAGAGCACGCGCAGCCGCAGGTCGGCGGCGACGTTGAACACCGATAGGGTTTCCCAGCCGGCGGCGGGCGCGAAGGGTGTCTGCTCGAGGCGGGCCTCATCGAGCGGCCACTGGCGTTGCACCAAGCGGCCCTCGGCGTCCCAGACTTCGAACCAGGGGTCGCTCCAGCGCCCGGGCTTGTCGGGCGCGGGCGCGCGTCCGTCCCAGAGCAGGGTCCCGTCTCCGGCGAACGACAACCGTGCCCGCACCGTCGCCTGGTCCGCGCGCAACTGGCGGTCCAGCGGTTGGGCCATGCGGATGGCGACGAAGCCGTAGATCACCGCGCTGAAGGTGGTGAGCAGCACGATGCCGCCTGCCGCATACCAGGCTGCCAGGCGAAAACGCAGCGAACGGCGGTGGAGCCACGGCGTCATACGAGAGGGCCCTGGCCCAGACGATAGCCCAGCCCACGCAGGGTGTGGATGAGTTTGTGCGCCGCGCCGTCGTCCACCTTGCGTCGCAGCCGGGCCATCTGGACGTCGATGACGTTGTCGAGAGAGGTAAACCGGTTGGTCTGTTTCCAGACCTCCCGCTGCAACATCTCGCGGGTGACGACCTGTCCCTGATAACGCAAAAGATACTCGAGCACATCGACCTCGCGCGGTGTCAGCGCCATCTCGAGCCCGTCGCGCCGGGCCTGGCGGGCGCGCACGTCGAGCCGCAGGTCCTCGCAGGCGAGAATCGCGGCGGGAAACACCGTCGCGCGGCGAAGGAGCGCGTGGCAACGCGCCACCAATTCGGCGAGGGCGAAGGGTTTGGTCAGGTAGTCGTCCGCACCTTTGTCCAGACCGGCCACCCTATCCTCCACCGCGTCGCGCGCGGTGAGCATCAATACCGGCACGTGGCCGTCGCGCCGGCGCAGCTGCGCGAGGACCTCGAGTCCGCTGCGCCCCGGAAGCATCCAGTCGAGCACCACCAGATCGAAGTGCCGGCGCTCCAGGCAGGCCGCCCCGTCGTCACCGGTGGCGGCGGTCACGACCTCCCAGCCCTGCAGTCCCAGCCCCTCGGCGAGGGAGGCGCGGGTCTTGGCCTCGTCCTCGACGACGAGAATGCCGGGCCGGGGGGAGGAAGTGGTGGTATCCGACATGGTGGCGGCGGGACGGTGGGTGGCGTATAGGATGTTGGCGTCCGGAGACGCGCCCCGGACCGGTGGGTCGGGCCGGGGCGCCGTTCGGGGCCCAGAGTCGCGGCGGAAGCGCACCGACGCCAAGCCTGCGGAACGACAAATGGGCGAATTTCGCCCGGCCCGGGCCGGGCATGGCTTTTTTGTTCCGGCTTGGCGGGGAATCTGCGGTGCTCTCCGGCCTATGCCGAACACTTGGTGGAAACCTTGGCGCTGGCCGCTGGCGAACCGCATCCTCGCCGGGCTCCTTTTTGGCGTGCTCGCCGGCCTGGTCGCCAACCAGTTCGTCACCACCGAGGCCGGCCGGGCCGCGCTCGACGGGTGGCTGGTCCAAATCATCCAGCCCGCCGGCAAATTGTTTATCCGCATCATCTTTATGATCGTGATCCCGCTCATCTTCTCGGCCATCACGCTGGGCGTGGCCGAGATGGGCGACGTGCGGAAACTCGGCCGGGTGGGGCTGCGCTCGGTGGGCTACACCATTCTTCTCTCCACCGTCAGCGTGGTCGTGGGTCTGGTGTTGGTGAACACCCTCGCGCCCGGGCGCCACCTCGACGCCGCCACCCGCGACGCCCTCGTGACCCGGTATCAGGGCGACGCGGCCCCCAAGGTCGCCCAGGGCACCCAAACGGCCAAACCCCTGGCGGAGACCCTGCTCGCCCTCATCCCCCAGAATCCGCTGGCCGAGGCGGTGAACGCCTTCGCGCCCAACTACACCGGGGGCGGCCTGATCTCGGTCATGGTCTTCAGTCTCTTTTTCGGGGTCGCGATGGCCCTGGCGCCGCCGGAAAAAATCGCGCCGCTCACCGCCGTGTTGCAGGCGGTTTTTGAGGTCTGCATGCGCGTGATCGCCTTTGCCATGACCCTCGCGCCCCTGGGTGTGGCGTGCCTCGGGTTTGGCCTCACCGCCACGCTCGGGCTGGGCTTGCTCAAGACCCTCGGGTTTTACGTCGCGGTCGTGCTGCTGGGCCTGGCGATCCAGCAATTCGGGGTGTATTCGCTCTGCCTGAGACTTTTCGGCGGAGTGTCCCCGCTCTGCTTTTTTGGCCGGGTGCGGGAGGCGATGCTGACCGCCTTCGGCACCTCCTCGAGCAACGCCACCCTGCCGGTCTCGATGCGCGTGGCCGAGGAAAACCTCGGGCTGCCGAAACGCATCAGCCGCTTCGTGCTCACCGTCGGCGCGAGCGCCAACCAAAACGGCACCGCGCTCTACGAGGGCGTCACGGTGTTGTTTCTGGCCCAGGTCTTCGGGGTCGAGCTGTCGCTGGCGCAGCAGGTCGTGGTCGCGCTGATGTGCATCCTGGCCGGGCTGGGCACGGCGGGGGTGCCGGGGGGCTCGCTGCCCCTGGTGGTGGGGGTCCTGGTGACCATCGGCGTGCCGGGCGAGAGCATCGCCATCATCCTCGGCATCGACCGGCTGCTCGACATGTGCCGGACCTGCCTGAACGTCACCGGCGACCTCGTCTGCGCCGTTCTGGTGGCGAAGGGCGAGCCGGAAGACGAAGCGGCGGCGGGCGCTTAAACGCTCTCCGCAGGGTTGGGGCCGGGTTTGGCACAAGCCGTGCTCTTTAAAACACGAATATCCTATCTCCCACGATCAGGAAATCCGCTACTAACAACCCATAAATAACCTACGCTATGAAGTCACCGTCCAAGTCTCCAGGAGGGCTGCTTAAACTGGCCGTCGTGCTCGCTCTCGCCGCCTTCGCCTCGCCATCGTTTGCCCAAGACGCCGCCCCCGCCGCCGAAGCCGTCGCGGCCGCCGCGGAGACGGCGGCCGAAGCGCCTCCCTTCGCCGATCTCGCCGCCTTCGCCGAGTCTCCCGGCTACGCCCTGTTCACCGCAAACAACCTGTGGATGATGCTGGCGACCGGCCTCGTTTTCATCATGCACCTCGGCTTCGCCACGGTGGAGACCGGTCTCACCCGTTCGAAGAACACGGTGAACATCCTCTTCAAGAACACCATCATACCCTGCATCGGTCTGCTCACCTATGCGCTGATGGGTTTCAACCTTATGTATCCCGGGGCTGACTACGCCGGCAAGTTCTTCGGCTTCGCCGGGTTCGGCATAGGGTTCTCCGATGATGTCAGCGGCCTGACCTCGGTCTACAATGCGGGCTACACCTACTGGACCGACTTTCTCTTCCAGGGCATGTTCGCCGCCACCGCCGCGACCATCGTCTCCGGTGCGGTGGCCGAGCGCATCAAGCTCGCGCCCTTCATCATTTTCTCCACCCTGTTCGTGGGTATCTGCTATCCGATGACCGGCATGTGGCAGTGGGGTGGTGGTTTCCTCAAGACGATGGAAACCCCCTTCTACGACTTCGCGGGGTCCACCCTGGTGCACTTGGTCGGCGGCGCGGGAGCCCTCGCGGGCGTGATCGTGCTCGGTCCCCGTCTGGGCAAGTATAAGGACGGCCGGATGTTCCCGATGCTCGGCCACTCCATGCCGCTCGCCACGATCGGTGTGTTCCTGCTCTGGCTCGGCTGGTTCGGCTTTAACGGCGGTTCGGTGCTTTCGGCCAACCCCGCCCTCACTTCGTTGGTGCTGGTGACGACCTGTCTCGCCGCCGCCGCGGGTGGTTTCTCCGCCGCCATGGCCTCCTGGGTCGTGATCAAGAAGCCCGACCTCTCCATGACGCTGAACGGCATCCTCGCGGGTCTTGTCGGCATCACCGCCGGCGCGGATCAGATGAGCCCCTTCTCGTCCATTTTGATCGGCGCGATCGCCGGCGTGATCGTGGTGTTCTCCGTGCTCTTCTTTGACAAACTCAAGCTCGACGATCCCGTCGGCGCGATCTCCGTGCACGGCGTGTGCGGCGTTTGGGGCACCTTGGCGGTCGGCATCTTCGGCGCCCTGGCCAGCGGGGCCCAGTTCATGGCCCAGTTGAAGGGCGCCCTGGCGGTCGGCCTCTTCGCCTTCGTGTTCGCGTTCGTCGTCTTCTACGTCCTGAAGCTGACCATGGGTCTGCGCGTCAGCGCGGAGGAGGAGACCGAGGGTCTCGATATCGGCGAGCATGGCAACGAGGCCTACCCCGATTTCACCATCGCCCACAAATAAGGACCACCTTCCGCCAAGCGGCGCACGGTCCCTGATCTTGCGCCGCCCTGGCGGATGGCCTAAAACACTCCCACCTACCCAAACATCTTTATGAAATTCATCATCGCCATCATCAAACCCTTCAAACTCGAAGAGGTGAAGGAAGCGCTCTCCGAAATCGGCGTCGAGGGCATGACCGTCACCGAGGTCAAGGGCTTCGGCCGCCAGAAGGGCCACACCGAGATCTACCGCGGCAGCGAATACACCGTGGACTTCCTGCCCAAGGTGAAGATCGAGATCGTGGTCGCCGACGACGTCGTCGCCAAGACGGTCGACGCCATCGTCAAGGCCGCCAAGACCGGTAAAATCGGCGACGGCAAGGTCTTCGTGGTCGGGCTGGAGGACGCGGTCCGTATCCGCACCGACGAGCGCGGCGACGCCGCGATCTGAGCGCGCCCCGCCCCTTCCCTCCGTCCTTTCCGGCCGGCTTCCGTTCTGCGGAAGCCGGCTTTTTTGCGTCCGGCCCGCCAGGGGGGAGTAGAGGCTATCCCAAAACCTAAAGCACACGGGACGGGGCGAGAAAACCACCGAGGCTGAGCCGGGATCATGCAGTTGAGCGGCGGAGCAGCGGGGTGACATGGCGAGCGCATTTCGGTGCGGACCGAGCGAAGGAATACTCGGAGAGTATTTTGAGCGAGGGCCCCACCGAAAGGTGCCGCCAGTTCGCCTCGATGCGACCCGAGCAACTGCATGATCCCGGCTGAGGCGACCCGACCCGAGGCGTGCCTGAAAAGCCCGCGAGGGGCGGGGCAACGCCGGCCCCGGTGCTTTTCTCGCCCGCCCGGAGGGAAAGGTCCGGAACCACGCCCCCGCCGCGTTGGTCCCGGCCGTATGTAGCTTACAGATACACCTCGGCCGGGACCGCCTTGCGGTTGGCGTGGTTGCGGACCTTTTCCCGTGTGCTTCAGGTTTCGGGGTAGCCTCCAAAAACCAACTTCAGCGCGCGGCGGCGGCCCCCGGCCCGCCGGCGGCGGACTCGGCCCCGAGCTCGTCGAGCAGGCGCGCGCTCGCGCGTTCGATGCCCTGACGGGCCAGGCTGCTGGCGGGGAAAAGGCCCTGGG
>CAMCHD010000013.1 GCA_945874545.1 Akkermansia muciniphila
CGCCGGCGAGCTCGGCCTTCAATTCACGCACCGCCGCCGCGAGCTGTTTATCCTCGGCCGGCGGAACCCCGAACTTTTCCTGAAACGCGACCGGATCGGTGATGTCCGGCCGCAAGCGGGCCAGAAACACCGCCTTCTCCTCCTCCGGGGTCATCGGTTCGTCCAGGTCCGGCGCGATACCCTTTTTGTGGATGCTCGCGCCCGAGGGCGTGAAATACCGCGCGGTGGTGAGCCGCAGGCCGGCGCCACCGCTGAGCGGGAAGATCGTCTGCACCGAGCCCTTTCCGAAGGTCTTTTCGCCGACCAGCACCGCGCGGCCGGTGTCGCGCATCGCGCCGGCCACGATCTCCGCCGCGCTCGCGCTGCCGCCGTTGACCAGGATCGCCACCGGCATCGCGAGCCGTTCGCCGGCGGCCCCGGACCGCAGCTCCACCCGGTCGGTTTTGTTCCGGCCCTCGGTGTAGACGATCAACTCGCCCTTGGGGAAAAACACCTCCGCGACCTCCACCGCCGCCGTGAGCAGGCCGCCCGGGTTGTTGCGCAGGTCGAGCACGAGCGCGCGCAGGCCCTCGGCGCGGAGTTTTCTCAAGACCGCGGCGAACTCGGCGCCGGTTTTTTCCGCGAAGACGCCGACCCGCACGTAGCCCACCCCGTCGGCCAGCAAGGTCGCGTCGCGCACGCTCTCCACCCGGATGACCTCGCGCTTCAGCCGATACTCCAGTTCCCGCGGGGGCGCGCCGCGCTCGACCGTGACCGTGACCTCGGTGCCCGGCTTGCCGCGCAGCTTGCCGATAAATTGATCCAGTTTCAACCCGCGCACGTCCGCGCCGTCGACCTTCACCAGGGCGTCGCCGCGCAGGATGCCCGCGCGCTCGCCGGGCGTGCCGGCGATCGGGGCGACCACCACGATGCGGCCGTCCACCTCCTCGACCTGCACTCCGATGCCCCCGAACTTGCTCTCGATCTCCTCCCCCAGGTGCTTGAAGGCCGCCGGGCGCAAAAACTCCGAGTAGGGATCCAGCGCACGGGTGAGCCCCGAAAGGGCATGGCCGGCCAGTTGCTCCGCACCGACCGCATCGGCGTCGACGTAGTGTTTGTTCGCCAGCAACATGACCTCCCGCACCTGCGCCGCCGCCCGGTCGGTGGCGCGATCCGGCCACCAACCCCAGGCCTGCACCACCTGCACGACCCCGAGGGTCATCAAATAACCCGCGATCACGCCCAGCCCGATGCTGATAATCCGTTTGAACATCCGCGCACCGTGCCCATGCGCTTCTCCCTTGTAAATGGCTTCGTCCAATCCGCCTCCCGCCCCCCTCTCCGCCGCCTTCGCCGCCGCGTTCCGCCGGATCGCGCCGGCGTCCGGGCTTTTGCGTTTCGACGCCTTCATGGCCCTCGCCCTCTACGATCCCGCACTGGGCTACTACCGCCGGAATCGCCGCCGGGTCGGGCGGGCGCGCGGGGCCGATTTCTACACCGCCACCAGCCTCGGTCCGCTCTTCGGCGAACTGGTCGCCGCCGCCGCCGCGGGCCTGCTGACCGGGGCGGGGCACGCCCCCGCCGCGCATACCTTTGTCGAGATCGGCGCCGAGCCGGATGGCGGCGTCCTGGCCGGCGTGCCCCATCCCTTCGCGGCGGTCCGCCACCTGCGGGTCGGGGACGACCCGACCCTCGCCGGCCCCTGCGTGGTTTTTTCCAACGAGCTTTTCGACGCCCAGCCCATCCGCCGTTTTGTCCGGCGCGCCGCCGCCTGGCATGAGCTCGGGGTCGGCCTCGCGCCGGCCGGGGACGCCCTCGTCGAAGCCGACCTGGGGCCCGCGCCGACGGAGGTGTCCACCGCCCTGCCCCCGCCGAACGAAACGCCGGAGGGCTACCGCTTCGACGCGCCTCTCGCCGCCGCCGAGCTCGCCGCCTCGATCGCCCGGCTGCCGTGGCACGGCCTCTTCCTCGCCTTCGACTACGGAAAGTCCTTCGCCGAGCTCGGTCACGCCGTGCCCGCCGGCACCGCCCGCGCCTACTTTCAACACACCCAGCACAACGACCTTCTGGCCCGGCCCGGCGAGCAGGACCTCACCGCGCACATCTGTTGGGACTGGTTGGTCGAGGCCCTCGCCGCCGCCGGCTGCGCCCGCCCGGTGGTCGTCTCGCAGGAGAGTTTTTTTGTGCACCACGCCGCCGAGGCCCTCGACGCCGCGCTCGCCGCCGAAGGGGGACGGGCCAACAGCCCGCGCAAACGCGCCCTCATGCACCTGCTCCACCCCGCCCAGATGGGGCAAAAGTTCCAGGTGCTGCACGCGCTCAAACCGGCCGCGGGGGCTTGAGCGAGTCCGGGCCGGGTCGGACTCCGGTCAACGCCGTTCCGCGAACCAGCGGCGCACGCTGGCGAGGTCGCGGGTGTTGAGCACGTTTTCCGCCCTCAACCAGCCCTTGCGGGCCACCCGCACGCCCGCCTCGACGTGGGCCAGGCCGGCGGTGTCGTGGGCGTCCGGGTTGATCGAGCAAAGCAAACCGCGCTCCGCCGCCCGCCGCCAAAGCCGCCAGTCGAGATCCAGCCGCGAGGGATGGGCGTTGAGCTCGATGATGACGCGATTCGCGAGGGCGGCGTCGATCACCCGGGCGAGGTCGACCTTGTAGCCCTCGCGGCGGAGGAGGATGCGCCCGGTCGCGTGGCCCAGCATGGTGGCCCGCGGGTGCTCGATGGCGCGCACGATGCGGCGGGTCATCTCGTCCTCGTCCTGGGTGAACGCGCTGTGCACCGACACCACGACGTAGTCGAGACCGAGGGCCGCGAAGGTCGCGTCGTCGTAGTCCAGCCGGCCGTCGGGCAGGATGTCGCACTCGACCCCGGCGAACACCCACGGGCGGAAACGGCCGGCGGCGTTGAGCGAGCGGATCACCGCCACCTGGGCGGCGAGCCGGGTCTCGTCGAGGCCGCGCGCCTGCACGCTGGACTTCGAGTGGTCGGCGATGCCGAGGTAGTCCCACCCCAGCGCCTCGGCCGCCGCCGCCATCTCGATCAGCGGGTTTTTGCCGTCGGACTCGGTCGTGTGGTTATGAAACGCGCCGCGCAGTTCGCCCCGCTCGATCAGCCGCGGAAAACCGCCGGTCTCCGCGACGTCGATCTCGCCCAGACCCTCGCGCAGCTCCGGGGGCACGAAGGCCAGGCCGAGATGCGCGAACAACTCCGCTTCGGTGGTCGCGGCGAGGCTGAGCCCGCGCTCCGCTTTTTCCTTCGCCGTGCCCTCGCCCGCCTCCGGCACGAGGCCCCACTCCGACAGGGAAAAACCCCGCGCTAGTGCCCGCTGGCGCAGGGCGACGTTGTGGTCCTTCGAGCCGGTGAAATGATGCAGGGCGAACGCGAACTGCGCCTCGGGCACGATGCGCAGATCGGCCTGGAGGCCGCTGGCGAAACGCACGCTCGCTTTGGTCTCGCCCCGCGCGGTGACCTCCTTGACCCCCTCCTGGGCGCAAAACCAGTCCGTGATCGCACCCGCCTCGGCGGCGCCGGCCGCGACGATGAAGTCGAGGTCGCCCACCGTCTCGAGGTTGCGCCGCAGCGAGCCGGCCGCCTCCGCGCGCCGCACCCCGGGCAGGGCGCGCAGGGCGTGCACGATCGGCTCGGCCACCGCGCGGGCGTCCCACCAGCGATGGCGTTTGGCATAGGCGGCGCGGTTGGCCAGGCCCTCGAGCAGCTTGGCCTGGGTCTTTTCGCCAAAACCGGCCAGCCCCGCGACCCGGCCGGCCCGGCAGGCCTCGGCCAGGGCCTCGGGCGACTCCACCCCGAGTTGCTCGCGCAGGGCCTTGATTTTTTTTGGCCCGAGCCCCGGCACCTCCAGGAGCGCGATCACGCCATCCGGGATCTGCGCGCGGAGTTTTTCGTAAAACTCCAGCCGGCCGGTGGCGTGGAGTCTGCCGATTTTGTCCACCAGCGCTTCGCCAAAGCCCTTGAGCTCGCCCAGCGTGCCGGCGGCCATGCGCGCGGCGAACTCGTCCGCCTCCAACGCCTCCAGCGCCCGCGCCCCGCCCTGGTAGGCCCGGGTCTTGAACGGGTTTTCGCCCTGCAGCTCCAGGAGCGTGCCGATCTCCTCCAACACCGCCGCGATCTCGTGCTTGTTCATGCCGTGAGAGCATCCAGCCGCCGCGGCGGGTCAACTCCCCGCGACCGTGCCGGGTCGGGGCGGAGCGGGACGGTGTTTTTCGGCCTTCATTCCGGCGCGTTCCTGCGTCATGCCCAACCGATGCCCTTTTCGCACGCCCGCACCGTTCGTTTCGCCGACACCGACGCCGCCGGCGTGGTGTTTTTCGCGCGTTACCTCGCCATGTGCCACGAGGCCTACGAGGAGGCGCTGGCCGTGGCCGGCCTGCCGCTGGCCCGATTTTTCGCCGACACCGGCCTGGTCGTTCCCATCGCCAGGAGCGAGGCCTCCTACCTGCGGCCGCTGGAGTGCGGCGACCGCCTGCGTATCGAGGTGAGCCCGACACGCCTGGGCGAACACAGCTTCGCCCTGGCTTTCACGCTTTGGAAAATCGTGCCGGCCGCCGACCCCGCCGTCGCGAACACCGAGAAACGCGCCGCCGTGGCCCGCACCGAGCACGTGTGCATCGACGCCCGCAGCCGCGAGCGCCGCCCGCTGCCGGACGTGCTGGCCGCCTGGGTGGACGCCGGTTGATCCGCTCTCACGCGACCATGTCCGCCGCCCCTCCCGCCTCCGCCCGCCCGTCCACCGCGGCGCCTCCCGCCCAGATGATCCACGGTTGGAAACGCGCGCTGGCCGGTCTGGCCGGTCGCCTGATGCAGGTCTGGACCCGCACCCTCCGCATCACCCTCTCGGACGACTCCCGCCAACTGCTGGCCGGGCTGGACGGCCCCTGCCTCTTTGTCCTCTGGCACAACCGCCTCTTTGCCGCCGCCGAGATCTCGCGCCGCTTCCGACCGGAGCGGCCGCTGCACTGCCTGGTGAGCAGCAGCAAGGACGGCGCTTGGCTGACAGCATTTTTCAACAGCGTCGGCCTGCGCGCGGTGCGCGGCTCGAGCTCGCGCGGCGGACGCGAGGCGGTGTCGGCCCTCGTCGCGGTCCTTCGCGCCGGCCACGACGCCGGCATCACGCCGGACGGCCCGCGCGGGCCGCTCTACGTCTGCAAGCCCGGCGCGGTCGTCGTCGCCCGCCGCGCCGCCGTGCCGATCCTGCTCATCGGCATGACCTACGAAGCCGCATGGCGCCTGCGGAGCTGGGACAAGTTTTACCTCCCCCGGCCCTTCAGCCGCGTGCACCTGCGCCTGCGCGAGTTCTCCTCCGCAGCCCTGCGCGAGGAGCATGGAGCCGCGACGCTCGAAACCGCGTTGCGAGCCATGAACCCCGAGGACTAGCCGGGAAACCCGCCCGGCCGGTCGCCGTTCAGAACACCGGGGTCAGCACCACGCTGGACCCCGCCGCCACGGTGAAGTTTTCCCCGACGCTCCAGACGGAGTCGTTGATCAGAAATTTGCAGACCACCGGTGCATCACCCGCGGGCAGCGTGACCGTCCAACGGTCCCCCGCCGTGCACTCCAGCGCCAGACCGGTTTCCCAGCTCAGCCCGGCGCCTTCGCCACGCAGGGTCAGGACGTTGCCGAAACCGACATCGACCGCCGCGACGAGCGTCGTGACGGCGGCCGGCTTGACCTCGGCCTTGACCTCGACCTGAGGCGCGGCGGCGACGGTCTTGACCACTTGGGGCGCCTTGGCGGCCTTCGGCGCGGGGGAAACGAGCTCCACGGGAGGTGCGGCGACGACGGCGGGTTTGGCGACTTTGGCCTTGGTCGCCTTGGCAACGGCGGGGGTCTTCTTGACCGGGGCCGCCGGCGGCACTTCGGCCTTCTTCGCGACGACTTTGGTGGGTTTCTCGACCTTGGACGCAGGGGCGGGCGTCTTGGCGGCGGGCTTGGTGATTTTTTTCATGAGTTAGTGAATACGTTGATTTGTCCCCCAGGCGAAACGCAGGCGACTTGCGCGACCCTTGGCCGACTGGTAACCGGCACAACAGCAAATCGCGAACCAAGCCCGGTGTCGCCGAAATTTTACCTCTGGCCCCACCTCTGGTGGCCTGGTGGAGCAGATGGGAATCAAACCCACGACCTCTTCATTGCGAACGAAGCGCTCTATCAACTGAGCTACTGCCCCGGAGCCAAGAAGGCGTTTTATGCCGCCACGCGGGGCCGTGAGTAAACACCAATCTTCACCGTCGCTTCGCTGGCATCGGGGTTGCTAATAAGCCGAATGTCCTTTCCCCCCTCCCGCCTTCTCCGCCTCTTCGGCACCCTCGCCCTGCTGGGTTTCCTCGCCCTCGCCGCCCGAGCCGCCGAAGCCGCGTCACCCCGCCCGCTCACCGCCATCCTCAACGCCTACCCGCCCGAGATGGAGGCGATGATCAAGGAATTCGGCCTACGCGAAGGCGGCTTCGCCGAACAACGGGTGAAGGGTTTCCGCTACTACCTCGGCCGCGTCGAGGGCCAGGACGTCGTCGTGTTTGAGACCGGCATGAGTCTGGTCAACGCCGCCATGGCCCTGCAACTCGCCCTCGAACGCCTGCCCATCCAGCGCGTGCTTTTCGCCGGGGTGGCCGGCGGCACCGACCCCTCCTTGCAGGTCGGCGACGTGGTGATTCCGGAAAAGTGGGCCTACCACTGCGAAGCGGCCTACTTCAACCCCGCCCCGGACGGCAAATCGTGGCTGCCCGCCCGCTATTTCAAGCAGCGTTACCCGAATTTCGGCATGATCTTCCCCGACGACATGGAGGCCATCCGCGCCGACCGGGAACAGTTTGAACGCACCCCGTTTTTCCCCGCCGATCCCGGCCTGCTCGAGGTCGCCCGCCGCGCGGTGGCGAAAATGGACCCCATCCGCTACGGCGCCGACGCCCGCCCCGTCCAGGTGCTGGTGGGCGGCGTGGGCGTGACCGGCACGGTCTTCCTCGACAACCGCGAGTATCGAAAATTCGTCCATAAAACCTGGGGCGCTCGCTGCACCGACATGGAGTCCACCGCCTACGCCCACGTGTGCTTCACCAACGAGATTCCGTTCCTCGCCGTGCGCGCGCTGAGCGACCTCGCCGGCGGTCAGGACGAAGGCGCGCTCAACGCCGCCGACGACCACGAGCACGGCACCTCGGAAAACGCCGTCACCGTGCTCCGCGCCATCCTGCGCGAACTGCCGCCCGCCCCCTAGGCGCAGGCGCTGTCTTCAAAATAAACCGATGCTTCGTGAGAGGTAAACCATGCTCGGCCAAGGCGACCGAGGCGGAGGTGGCCCAAAGGGCCATGCCGCCGAGGTCAACGCCGGCCCAGCTTGGTTTGCCTCTCACCCGCAGGGCGCAAGCAGAGCGTCTGGGTATTTTGAAGACAGCGCCTAAACCGCCGCCGCCTCGCCGGGCGTCGGTCCGGCGGGCACTTCCCGCACCACGCAAGGCAACAGGGCCGCGTCCTGCATGCCGTGGATGATTTTTTTGTCCGGCGGGCAAAAGGTCGCCAGCGCCCCCGAGAGGATGGCCTTGTCCCCCCGCACGAAATAATACGGACAGAGCCGCAACCGCCCGGACTCCGGCGCCGCCGCCCCACCGCCCGCCGGGAAGAGCGCGTGCGTGGCGCGGACCGGCTTCCGATAATTCTGCAGGATATGCAGGTTGTTCGGTGCGTCCTCGATCGCGATGTCGACCGCGCCCTGCCACTCCTCGCGCGAACAATCCGCGCCGTAGGCCACGCTGCGCGCCCCCCAGGCGGTCTCGTGAAACCCGGAGATCTTGAGGATCAACTCGCGTTCCTTTTTCGACGCCTCGGCCAGGCCCCGCCAGTCGGTGAGCGCACGCCCGCCGACCGTCGGCCCGACCAGCGTGGCGCCCGGAGGCAAAACCGCCGGGTCCACCACCCACGAGGCCGGGATGAGGGCTTTGAGCCGCTCGCGCGCCTTCGCCCCCAGCGTCTCCGCCCAGTATTCCTGCAACAGGTGATGGTGAAAAAGCGCCAGCCCGAGCTTTTCCTCCTGGAAGGGCCGCATCGGCGGCGTGATCACCACCTCGCCCGCCGCCCAGGATTCGAAGAAGTAGTGGGCGGTGGCGATGCGCTCCAAATCGAAGAGCTCGAAAAAACGGTAGATGATGTCGATCTTCTCCGGATTGCCCTCGACGTCGAAGCAGAGCGAGCTGCCCAGCGGGAAAACCTCGTCGGGGCTGAGCAAGAAGACCCGCTTGCCCTGCCGCTGCAGCTGCTCGGCCAGCCAACCCATCTCCGGCCGGTAGGTGGCGGCCTCGTCGCTGACCACGATCGCGATGAGCGGATTGCGCAGGTCGGGACGCAGCGCGGCCACCGCGTCGTGGAAGTTTTTCACCATCGCCTCGCCCACGCCGATGATGTCTCCGGTGGGCGAATACAGACGATTGAGGAAGGCGGTCAGGCCTATGCCTCCGGGCACCGAGTCCAGCTCGGTCAGGGCCCACCCCTCGGCGGTGAGCAGCAGGTCCGGCCGCAGCACGGCGGGAAACACCCCGCGGTTGCGCGGATCGCGGGCGTGCTCGATCAGCGCCGCCGGTTTGCCCCGGTCGAGATATTCCGCCACCCAAGGCGCGAGGAGCGGCTTGTTGCGGAGCAGGTTCTTGCCCGCCACGCTGCGCAGGTAGAGGGACTCGAGCGCCTTGTGATATTCGAGACAGGCCGCGCCGATCTCGCGCAGGTCGTCGACCTGGGCCGGGCTGAGCGGCCAGGCCTCGGGCGCGAGCCGCCAAGTCTTGTCCTCGAACAGCGGCGTGGCGGCGAGGGCGGACTGGAGAACATCGTGGTCGAGCGGCATGCGGGCCCAACAGAACACAGCCCCGCCGCCGCGCAAGCCCGCCGCCGTCCGCGAGCCCGCCCGAGTCAATAACCCCTCAAAAATCCGTGCCCGCTGGAAATAGACTACCCTTCCGCCCCTTTGCGGCCCAAGGCTAGTCGCAATCCTGCTGCACCAATGTCCGCCCGACGTTTCCTCGCCCGCGTCGTCTCCCTCGGCCTCCTGCTCGGCACTCCGGCCCTCCCGGCGATGACCGACGCCAACGGCGACGGGGTGAGCGACGTGTGGACGGCGCGGTTTGGCGGCGATCTGCCGCCCGCCGCCGACCCGGATGGGGATGGCCTCGCCAACCGCGACGAAGCGGTGGCCGGAACGGATCCGCGCGACGCCCGTTCCCGTCACGCGGTGAGCCGTTTCGCCCGGCCGACACCCACCACCGCCGTGCTGGAGTGGCCTTCCGTGCCCGGAAAACGTTACCGTATCCAGGCATCCTCGGATCTTGCGCAGTGGATCGATCTTCCCCTCGCCTACGCCGGCGACGGTGCGGAACTCCGGGCCGAGCTCACCCTTGATCGCCTTTTTTCGGGAGGGAATCTCGCCGTGGCCCGCTGGGAGGATCTGCCCGCCTACCTTTGGTTCCCGAACTTTAAAACCTACGCGACGGCCGGCACGACCGCCCCGACGCACACCCTTTTGCTGCCCGCACTCGCGCTGCCGCAAAGCGAACCGGACGAGAACCGTTTCGGCCACCACGCCACCGGCTGGTTGGTCCCGCCCGCCACGGGCGCCTATCGCTTTTTTGTCGCCAGCGACGACGAGTCCGAATTCTGGCTCGCCCCGTCCGCCGACCCCGCCGCGCGCGTGCGGGTGGCCGCCGTGCCGGGCTGGACCAACCCCGGCGAGTGGGATCGCTACCCGGAACAACGCTCGGCCGAAATCCCGCTCGAGGCCGGCCGGGCCTACGCCTTCGAGTTTTTTCACCAGGAAGGCGGAGGCGGAGACCATTTCGCGGTCGCCTGGACCGGCCCCGGCCTCGATCCGGACAAGGAGAACATCCTCGCCCGCTATTTCACCACCGACCCGCGCTCCCTGGCCGAGCGCCTCGGCGCCGGCCCGGCCTTTTTCCGGGTTTCGGTGCAGGATGTGGACAGCGACGGCGATGGCGCGAGCGACCACGAGGAACATTTTCTCGGGCTGAATCCGCTCGACGCCACCACCGCCCCCCGCGTCGCCGACGCCCTCACGGTGGCCCAGCGCCTCGCCGCCCGGGATCGGCTGACGCTCGGGGCTGCCTCGCCGCGCGCCTACGAGTCCGGCGCTCTGCCGGCCCGCCTGACCGTGTTCCGCTCCGGCAATATCGGGCCGCTCGCCGTTCGTTACAGCGTGGCGGGCACGGCCCGGGCCGGAGTCGACTACCAGACCCTTTCCGGAGTCGTCCTGCTGCCCGCCGGCGCGAGCTCGGTCGAGTTGCCCATCCTTCCCCTGCCCGACGCCACCACCGAGCCCCCGGAGTCGGTCGTGGTCACGCTGCTTTCCGACTCCGCCTACGACCTTGGCAGCCCGGTGCAAACGACCGCCACGATCGACGACTCCCCCGACGAGCTCTACCTCGCCGCCTTGCGTCCCGCCGGGGGCCTTCGCTCCGGCGCGTGGGGCAACGCCACCCTGCGCGCGGCCGGCAACGGTCTTTCCGCGACCGTGTCGCTTTCGTTCAGCGCCTTGAGCGCGGCCGGAACCGACGCCCGCCTCTACCTCTCCACCACCGGAGCGATCGGGCCGGACGTCCTGACCCTCGCCGCCGGCCAGATCGACCGGCGCCCGTGGGCATTCGAGTCCGCCGCCGGCCAATCCACCACCGCCATCCTCGCCGCCCTGCGCGAGGGCCGACTCTGGGCCCGGGTCAATTCCACCGCCCACCCCGCCGGCGAGATCCTCGGGCGTTTCGTGCTGGCGGTGGGTTCGTCGACCCTGGCCCCCTTGCCGCCGCCTCCCGCCGTTCCTTCCGGCGCGCCGAACGTCGCGCAGGCCTCGCGCTTTCTCGACCACGCGACCTTCGGCCCCACGCCGGACCAGGTGACGGCGGTGCGCACCGCCGGCTACGCCGCCTGGCTGAACAACCAGCTCGCGCTGCCTCCCACCCCTCATCTGCCCTACGTGCAAGCGCGCCGCGCCGAGCTGCGCGCGCTGAATCCCGACGACACCAGCCTGGGCTGGCAAACGCCCCGCCAACACGCGTGGTGGCAACGCGCCCTCACCGCGCCCGACCAGCTGCGCCAGCGGATGGCCTGGGCGCTTTCCCAGATCCTGGTCATCTCCCAGGACGGCGCGCTCGACGGCAATCACGAGGAGATCACCGCCTACTACGACCTGCTCCTCGCCCGCGCTTTTGGAAACTACCGCGACCTGCTGGGGGACGTCACCCGCAGCCCGGTGATGGGCGTTTATCTGAGCATGATCCGCAACCAGCCGCCCGACCCGGAAACCGGGCAGCGGCCGGACGAAAACTACGCCCGCGAGGTCATGCAGTTGTTCACCATCGGCCTGAATCAACTCCACGCCGACGGCACCCTGCGCCTCGACGCCGAGGGACGCCCGCAACCGACCTACACCCAGGCGGACATCGCCGGCCTCGCCTCCGTCTTCACCGGCTGGGGCCCCCACTACGACGACGCGAACCCGCCCCGCTGGGACTGGGATCCGACCAACATCGCCGACCGTCGCGGCTGGTTTCTCTACGGCGACGACCGCGTGCGCCCGATGACCTTTTATCCGGAACTCCACGACCCCGCCGCCAAGACGATCGTGGACGGCGTCACCATCCCCGCCGGGACGGACGGCGCCGTCGCCCTCGATCTCGCCCTCGACACGCTTTTCCACCACCCCAACACCGGTCCCTTCCTCGGCCGCCAGTTGATCCAGCGTTTCGTCACCTCGAATCCCTCGCCCGGCTACGTCCATCGCGTGGCGGCCGCCTTTGCCGACGATGGCACCGGGGTGCGGGGCAATCTGGCCGCCACGCTTCGCGCCGTGCTGCTCGACCCCGAGGCTTTGTCCGAGGAGCCGCTGGCCGACGTCACTTTTGGCAAGCGCCGCGAACCGGTGCTGCGTCTCACCCGTTTCCTGCGCGCCTTCCCGCCCGCCCCCGCGCGCCCCGGCGACGACCGGTTCTTTATCAGTTACCAATACGCTCTGCCCCACCAGACTCCCCAGAATTCCCCGTCGGTGTTCAACTTTTTCCAGCCGGTCTACGCCCACCCCGGCCGGATCGCCGCCGCCGGTCTGGTCTCGCCCGAGTTCCAGATCACCTCGGAGACCACCGTGGTGCGCGAAGCCAACGAGATCGAGTCCGCCATCTTCTGGGGCCTGTGGACCGGCGAGGTGCTCGATCCCGCCGCGCCCTACGCGGAGACGACCAATCCCTTCCTGATCCTCCATCCCGATTTTACCGCCGAGCTCGCCCTTCTGGAACGCACCGGTTTCTCCGCGGCGGCGAACCAATCGGCCCTGCTCGACGCCCTCGCCCTGAAGCTGCTCGACGGCCGCCTTTCCCCCGGCCTGCGCGCCGATCTCGAGGCGGCCTTCGCCTCGCTGCCCGGCTGGTTTTTCGCCACCGGCGACCCCGCGCTCCTGCGCGAAAGGCGCCTGCAACTGGTCGGCCTCGCCGCCCACGTCATCGCCCTCTCGCCCGAAGCGGTGATCAGCCGTTAACCTTCCCCCGACTCCACCCACCATGGCCAAGTCCCCCCTCTCCCGCCGCGCCTTCCTCGGCCAGGGCGCCTGCGCCGGTCTCGGCCTCGCCGGCCTCCTCGGCACCATGGGCACCCTGCGCCTGTTCAATTCGACCCTCGCCGCGCAAACCCTCCCGCCCGGCGACGACTACAAGGCCCTGGTCTGCCTGTTTCTTTTCGGCGGCAACGACGCCAACAACACCCTCGTCCCCTACGACACGACCGGCCACGCGGCCTACGCCGCCGCCCGGGGCGTGCTCGCCCTGCCCCGCTCCGATCTGGTCAGATTGCCCCTGCCCTCCGGCGGCGACGGCCGCGAGTGGGCCCTGCACCCGGCCATGAGCCGGCTGGCCCCCGCCTTCGCCGACGGACAGCTCGCTTTGCTGCTGAACGTCGGCACGCTCGCCGCCCCCCTCACCAAGGCCGAATACGAGTCGGGCGGCGCGGCCGTGCCGCCGTATTTGTTTTCCCACAACGACCAGCAGGTGCAGTGGCAGACCTCGGTGCCCGACGCGACCCGCCGGGTCGGCTGGGGCGGGCGGCTCGCCGACCACCTCCAGGCGCTGAACGGCGGGTCGCAGCTTTCGATGAACATATCGCTGGCGGGAAACAATTTTTTCCAGGTCGGCGAGGAGGTGTTCCAGTATCACGTCACCCCCCAGGGGAGCATCGGCCTGAACCAGCACGACGCGGACTGGACCCCGCGACGCGAACAGGCCCGCGCCATCGACGCCGGCCTGGCCCGCGGCTACGGCCACGTGTTCGAACAGGAATACGCCGACGTGATGCGACGCGCGATCGGCAACGACACGCTGTTGAAGTCGACCCTCGCCGGGGTGCCGCGTTACGACCGCGCCGCCGGCTCCCCGGACGGCCGTCCCGGCGACCTCGACCTTTTCCCCAACTCGCGCGAGCCCGACGGGGCGCTCACCTGGATCGGCGCCCAGCTCCACATGATCTTGCGCATGATCGTCGCGCGCGGCTCGCTCGCGATGCGGCGCCAGGTGTTCTTCTCGTCCCTCGGCGGCTGGGACACCCACGACGACCAGCTGGCCGACCACTCCGCCCTGCTCGCCCAGCTTTCCAACGCCATCGCCGACTTCCACCAGGCCACCACCGTGCTGGGCCTGGGCGAGGACGTGACGCTGTTCACCGCCTCGGATTTCAACCGCACTTACTCGACCAACGGCAAGGGCAGCGACCACGCCTGGGGCGGGCATCACCTGGTGATAGGCGGCGCGGTCGACGGCGGCCGCCTGATCGGCCGCATGCCGGTGCTCCAGTCCGGCGGCCCGGACGACACCGGCGACCGCGGGGCCTGGATCCCGGGCATCTCGACCGACGAATACGCCGCGACCCTCGCGCGCTGGTTCGGGGTGAGCGACGCGAACCTGGATCTCGTGCTGCCCAACATCGGCCGCTTCGCCCGGCGGGATCTCGGGTTCATGCGCCTGTGATCCGCAGACCCGCGCCCATGCGCCCCCGCCTCCCCCACTTGCTTGGTCCGGCGCTGCTGGCCGCCGTCGCCGCCGCGCTGGTCCTCGCCCCTGCTCGCTGCGCCCGCGAGCCCGCCCACCTCGCCCCGACGCCGGCGCCTCCCGCCCGGGTCGAATCAGCGCCCGAAGCCCCGCGCGTCGACCGGCCGGCCCTCCGCCCGGTCGCCGCCGCCCCGGGCCGACCGCGTTCGCCGCTGGCAGACGGGCTCAATTCCCCCGGCACCACCGCGCGCGACGATCTGCACGCCCTCGAGCGCATCCTCGGGCTCTATCGCGAACGTTTCGGGGCGTATCCGGCTTTTGAGGACAACGCCCAGCTGGTGAACGCCCTGGCCGGCGCCAACCCCGCCCGGCTCGGTCTGCTGCCCCGCGACACCCCGGCCGTGGACGGCCCATCTGGCGCCCTGCTGGATCGCTGGGGCTCGCCCTACGCCTTCCACTCCCTGTCCCGTCACGCCCTGGAAATCCGCACCGCGGGCCCGGACCGCGCCCTCCACACCGACGACGATCTGGTGACGCGGCTCGGTGCGCCCGACGACTCCGCCGCCGGGCCCGACGGACGCGTCCCATTCAGAAGCGATAGGCCGCGCTGACGCCGAACTGCCGCGGATCGGCCCGGCTGACGTAGCGGGTCGGAGCGTAGCCGGAAACGGGATCGTTGCCGAAGTAGAAGACCCGTTTGTCATACTCCGCGTCGAGGAGGTTGCGGGCCCAGAGCGTGAGCGACCAGTCGCGCCAGGCGTGGCCGAGGCTGGCGTTGGCCACGACGTAGGCGTCGCGGGTTTCGTCGCTGCTTTCCGATTCGTAATACCGGTCGCGGCCGGCGAAGGCGAATTCGCCGAACCAGCCGACCGCCACCCGCCGCCGCACGCCGAGGGTGTAGCCGTAGCCCGGGGTGGCGGCGAGTTCTCGTCCCTCCGCCGTGGCCCCGCCGGGCAGGGTGAAGGCCTCCCGTTCGGAACGCAGCAAGGCCAGCGTGCCGAACACCGCCCAGGCGTCGTCCAGCCGCCAGGTGAGGGCGGACTCGAGACCGTCCGAGCGGGCGGCGTCCCCGTTGATGGTGTAGTAGCGAAACGCATCCCGCGCGCCGACCGAGCCGCGCAGTTGCACGTCCTCGCGTTCGAGTCGAAACGCGGTGAGCTCGCCCAGCAGGCGGTCGTCCCGCCAGCGCCCGCGCCAACCGGCCTCGAGGTTCCACAAGGTTTCGGTGGCGAAGGTGAGCGGGTCCGTCGCCGGATCGATGTTGGCGTCCACGCTGACCCCGCCGGCCTTGTAGCCCCGTGCGACGGAGGCAAAGACGAGGTGCCGGGGCGAGAGTTCGTGTTCCAGGGTGATTTTTCCGCCGCCGAGGGTGTCGTCAAAGTCCGGCCGGAAGTCGACCGTGCCGGAGGCGTCCTGGTCCACCGTGCTGCGTTGGTCGACGTATTCCGCGCGGAGGCCGAGGATCAGGCGGGTGCGCGCGGAGAAGTCATGCGCGGCCTGGCCGAAGAGCGCGAAGTTGTCCGCCCGGTAGTCCGAACGCGTGCGCCGCACCCGGTCGGTGGCGAAGGCGCTGTCTTCTTCCACGCGGGAAAAATACGCGCCGAGCGTCCAACGGTCGATCCAGCCGGCGGCGTCCTGTTCATCGGCCGAGTCGAGCCGCAGTTCCTGGCCGAAGGTGCCCCGCTCGCGCGTGATGGCGGCGAAGCTGCGGTAGGCGTCGGGATGGGTGTAGACCGAGTTCCAATCGCTGTCGTAGCTGTAGGTGGAGTCGGTGCCCGCGGCGGTGGTGAGGGTGGTGAGACGCAGTCCGGACCACCCGGTGTAGACGCCGCGCAGGCTGACGGCGCGCGAGTCCTGTTCGTCGCGGCCGGGCTCGTCGCTGAAGGTGCGCCGGCCGTTGTTGTCCAGGGCGAATTCATCGAAGCCGTTGTCCGCGTCGGCGAAAAAGACCGCGGCGTCCCAACGCCAGTCCGGGCCCGGCCGCCAGACGAGCTTGATGCGCGCGAGACGCTCGTCGCGGGCGTTGGTGTCGGCGTCGAGGAAGGCGTTGCGGCGAAACCCGTCGCTCTCGCTGCGCTGCACCGCGACGCGCACCTGGAGTTTTTCCGGATCCTTCCCGCTCAGCGGTCCGCCCGCCGCCACCCCGGCCTCGCGCAGACCGTCCTCGCCGGTCGACGCGGAGACATCACCGGACCACACGGGACCGGGATCGTTCGTGACCAGACGCACCACCCCGCCGGCCGCGTTGGCCCCGAAGGCGCCCGCCTGCGGACCGCGCAAGATCTCGACCTGGCGGACGTCGAAGGCGCTGCCCGCCGAGCCGAGGCCCGTGAAGTCGAGGTCATCGATCAGGAAACGCACGGTGGAGTCCGGGGTCTCGCCCTCGAATTGGGAGTTCTCGCCCACGCCCCGGATTTGAAAAAACCGCGGCCGCGAGGTGCCGCCCGTGGTGGTGACGTTCGGGATCTGATCGACCAGATCGCCGAAATGCCGGAACGTCCCGCCGTCGAGCGTTTCCGGCCCGTAGACGCTCACGCTCGCCGCGATGCGGTCCAGCGGGGTTTCCCACAGGTCGGCGGTGACCCGCAAGGGTTCGAGCTGCACCGGACCGGACTCGGCGGGCGCCGCGCCGTCGGCCCGGGCGAGATTGGCCAGCAAAGCGGCGAGCAGGAGGGTCGGTTTCGGGAATCGCATGGTGATGGAGGTCGCCCGTCCCGCCACGAATTCCCGGCGGGAAAGAGGGCCACGCCCGCGCAAACGCTCGCGCGGTGACGACGTCACCCTGCTGTTTCCTTCGCCGGTATAATCCGTTTCAGGTTCGAAGGGTCGAGCGGCCGGTCGTGCCGCGATCTCAGCCCGACGCATCGGGCACCCCTACAGGCAGGCCGCGACAAGACTCGAAAGCGCCCGACGCGCAAGCTTGTTCTCGGGTTTCCCCGTAAAAAGCCCGCCCCTCGCGACGTTGACACCGTGACCACGCGCCCGCTTTGCTGACCAACCCTCGCCCGTAACCTTTCCGACATGAATTCCGAAGCCATCTCCGCGCTCGTTGCCAAAAACCCGTCCCTCAAGGCGGCCAAAGCCAAGTTGGAGGCCATGGAGCCCGGCGCGTATTGCGTGCACAAGAGCTGGGGCTTCGGCCGCATCAAGGCCTACGACGAGGCCGCCCAGAAGCTGGTCATCGATTTCAAGGCCAAGCCCGCCCACGCCATGGACCCCGCGTTCTGCATCGGCACGCTCGACGTCCTCCCGCCCGCCCACCTGCTCGTGCGCAAGGAGACCGACCCCGCCACGTTGCAGAAGCTGATCGACAAGGACCCCGCCCAGCTGCTGATCGAGGCCCTCGCCGCCTACCCGAATTCCGCCGCCACCCAGATCGAGATCGAGATCGTGTTCGCCCAGGTCCTGGGCGACGAGAAATTCAAGAAGTGGTGGTCCACCGCCAAGAAAGCCATCGCGAAGGACCCCCGCATCGCCGTGCCGGCCAAGAAGACCGAGTGCTATTTTGTGCGCGAGACGCCCGTGTCGACCGAGGACGAGATCACCGAGAAGTTCAACGGCACCCGCTCCGCCCGCCTGCGCGTGCAACTCGCCGAGCAGCTGGTCGAGACCGCCGGCAAGCAGGAGATCAAGGCCGACCTCCCCGCCATCCTCGCCGGCGTGACCGAGGCGATCAAGAGCTCCAATCAGTTCGACACCGCCGAGCGCCTCTACGGCGCCTCGGTGCGCGACCGCCTCGCCAAACTCGCCGGAGTCGACGCCGCCACCCTCGAGCCGACCCAGGTTTCCCTCGTCGCCAACGTCCGCGACCTGCCCGCCATCGTCGAAAAGCTGCCGGTCAATTTCCAGGGCGACTTCCTCGAGCTGCTGAAGGAGGCCCATCCCCTCGAGCACCGCGATATCGTGATCACCCTGCTGAAGGTCTCCCAGGGCAAGTTCACCACCGAGTGCATCAATTTCCTGATCGAGAACGAGCACGGCGAGGAGCTCGCCGCCACCTTCAAGCGCTGGATGGCCGAGCAAAACCTGCGCGCCCCGGTCCTCCACTGGATCGTGAAGAACCGCAACTCGAAGAAGTTCGCCAAGATCCTCGGCGACCTCGTCTCGCCCCGCCTGCTCTCCGCCATTTTCTACGCCATCGATTACGAGGCCCTCCAGGCCGCCTCCGCCCGCCGCATCCCGCTGGCCGACTCGTTGTCCGAGGACACCGACCTGATCCCCGACCTGCTCCAGACCGCTTCGGGCGAAACCGCCCGCGACCTCGCCCACACCCTCCTGCTCAACCAGGGCTTCGAGGACCTGACCAAAAAGTCCCTGCTCGCCCGCTTCATCAAACTCTACCCCTCGATCTCGACCGTCCTGACCGGCGAAAACGAGGCCAAGGAGGAACAACTTCTCGTCTCGCGCGAGAGCTACGAGCGCAAGCGCGAGGAATACGAGACCATCATCTCGAAGAAGATCCCCGACAACTCGAAGGCGATCGCCGCCGCCCGCGAACACGGCGATTTGAAGGAGAATTCCGAATACAAGATGGCCAAGCAGGACCAGCAGGTGCTGATGGCCCAGAAGACCCAGCTGGAGAAGGATCTCAGCCGCGCCCGGATCACCGACTTCAAGGAGGCCACCGTCGATATCGTCGGCGTGGGCAGCGTGGTCGAGGTGTCCCTCGGCTCGACCGGCAAGGCGGTCCGCTACACCCTGCTCGGCGCCTGGGACAGCGTGCCGGAGCAGAACGTGGTTTCCTACAAGACCCCGCTCGGCCAGGCCCTGCTGGGCAAGAAGGTCGGCGACACCGTGAATGTGAAGATCGGCGCGGCCGCCGAGACCTACACCATCGCGAAGCTCGATCGCTACGCGTCCTGAGGCCGTTCCCCGGCGCGGCCGCCAGCCCCCTTCCCCGCCGCGTCGCCCCCCGACGCGGCTTTTTTACGCCCCTCGCCCGACTTCTGCTTTCCGCCCCCCGCGTGAACACCTCCTGGGATACCCTCAAGCTGCTGGCCGAGCCCACCCGGCTGCGCATCCTCGCGCTCCTGCTCCGCGAGGAGCTGTCCGTCGCCGAGCTCCAGGAGATCCTCGACATGGCCCAGTCCCGCATCTCCTCCCAGCTCGCTCTGCTGCGCTCGGCCGAACTGGTCGCCGACCGGCGCGAGGGCAAACGCGCCTACTACCGCCTGCACGATCCGCTCCCGCCCGCGACCCTCGCCCTGCTGCGCTCCGCCACCGAGGCGGTCTCCGGCCAGCCCGAACTCGTCGCCGATCGCGCCGCCCTCGCCCGCGCGCTCGCCCGCCGCCGCGCCCACCAGGAGGAGTATTTTAACCTGATCGCCGGTCGCCTGGGCAAAAACTACTGCCCCGGCCGCTCCTGGGAGGCCCTCGGCCACCTCGCCCTGCGCCTCGCCCCCGCCATCGACGTGGCCGACCTCGGCGCCGGCGAGGGCCTCGTGTCGCAGCTGCTCGCCCGCCGCGCCCGCCAGATCTGGTGCATCGACAGCTCGCCGAAGATGGTCGAGGTCGGCGCCGCCCTCGCCGCCAAAAACGGCCTGGCCAACCTCGCCTACAAACTCGGCGACATCGAGAACGTGCCCCTGCCCGACGCCTCGGTCGATCTCGCCATCCTCAGCCAGGCCCTGCACCACGCCCGCCACCCCCAGACCGCCGTGGCCGAGGCGTTTCGTATCCTGCGCCCCGGCGGCCAGCTGCTCGTGCTCGACCTGCGCGAACATGATTTCGAAAGGGCCCGCGAACTCTACGCCGACCTTTGGCTGGGCTTCCCGGTCGCCGCCCTGCACGCCTTCCTCGAAAAAGCCGGCTTCCACGCCATCGAGGTCGTGACCGTGGCGCGCGAGCCCGAGGCGCCCCACTTCGAGACCCTGCTGGCCAGCGGCCTGAGACCCGCCTGAACGCCCCGGCCGGACAAACGAGCGGCCTTTGCCGCCCACGTTTTCCACCGACGCGAGGTCGGGACCGATAAAACCCTTGGCACGCCGCGCGGCGCCCATTTTGGTCGCGCTCCCATGCCCACCGCGAAGCCCGCCCTCCTCGCCCTCGAAGACGGTTCCGTCTACCACGGCCGCGCCTTTGGCGCCGACGCCACCATCGCCGGGGAGTGCGTGTTCAACACGTCCATGACCGGCTACCAGGAGATCGTGACCGATCCCTCCTATTTCGGCCAGATCGTCACCCTCACCGCCCCGATGATCGGCAACTACGGGGTCAACGCCGAGGACACCGAGGCCGCCGCGCCCCGCGCCTCGGGCCTGGTCGTGCGCGAGCTTTCCCCCGTGGTGTCCAACTGGCGCGCCACCTCCTCGCTCGGCGATTACCTGCGCCGGCACGGCATCCCGGGTATCAGCGATATCGATACCCGCGCGCTCACCAAAAAACTCCGCGTCGACGGCGCGATGAAGTGCTGCCTCTCCACCCTGCCCCTCTCCGAGGCCGACGCCGTCGCCCGCGCCCGCGGCTGGCACGACATGGCCGGCAGCGACTACGTGAAGGACACCACCTGCTCGGAACCCTACCTCTGGCGCGCCGACGACGCCACCCGCTTCAACGCCCCCTACGTCCCGCCCGGCACCACCCTCGGCCTCCCCACCCCGCCGGCCCGCCGCTTCACCGTCGCCGCGTTCGATTTCGGCGCCAAATACTCCATCTTCCGCAAGTTGGTGAACCACGGTTTCGACGTGAAGGTTTTCCCCGCCTCCGCCTCCGCCGAGGAGATCCGCGAGCACGCGCCGGACGGCGTTTTCCTCTCCAACGGCCCGGGCGATCCCGCCGCCCTCGCCTACATCCACAAGACCGTGTCCGGCCTCGTGCCGCACTATCCCATCTTCGGCATCTGTCTCGGCCACCAGATGATCACCCACGCCCTCGGCGGCACCACGTTCAAACTGAAGTTCGGCCACCGCGGCGGCAACCAGCCGGTGAAAAACCTGGAGACCGGCAAGGTCTCGATCACCGCCCAGAACCACGGTTTCGCCACCGACCCCGCCTCGCTGGAGAAAGGCGGCGCGGTCGTCACCGAGATCAATCTCAACGACAACACCGTCGAAGGCCTGCGCCACAAGGCCCTGCCCATCTTTTCGGTGCAATACCACCCCGAGGCCGCTCCCGGTCCGAACGACGCCGACCCGCTGTTCGCCGATTTTCACCGTCTCATCGCCGATCGTCAGGCGGGCCGCATCTAAGGGCCGGCTCAGCCCGGGCAACGCCCCGCTTGATGAAAAAGTGGCTGGTCATCGCCTTGCTGGGCGTCGCGGGCTGGTGGTTTTTCCGCGATGCTCCCGCGGCCTGGCCCGGCCTGCCCGCCAGCGCCGATCCCCAGCAGGATGCCAGCGGCCTTCCCCCCGCATTCCGCCAGGGGGATTACACCTTCACCCCACTCGCCCGCTACGCCCTCGCCGCCGTGGTCCTGGGGGTCGAACGCTACCGCTACGACGCCGCCGCCGAGATCGCCCCCATCGACCTCGCCCTCGGCTGGGGTCCGATGTCCTCCGCCGCGGTGATCAATGAACTGCGCATCTCCCAGAGCGGCCGCTGGTATGAATACCGCTGGGGAGCGGAGGGCTCGCCCCTGCCCCCGGACGTGATCGCCCGGCATTCGGCGAACACCCACTGCCTGCCCTCGACCCCGGAGCTTCGGGAAAAACTGCTTCGCGTGCGCCGCCACGAATTGGTCGGTCTGAGCGGCTATCTCGTTCAAGTCGCCGGGCCCGGCGGCTATACCTGGCGCAGCTCACTGACCCGCGACGACGTCGGCGGGGGCGCCTGCGAAGTGTTCTGGATCACCGCCCTCGAAACCCTGCCCATCCCCGGCGCCCGCTGACGCCGCGCCGCTCACGCCACCCGATCGCGCCCGGCCGCCTTGGCCTCATAAAGGGCCTTGTCCGCCGCGAGCAGGAGATCGTTGGCGTTTTCCCGGCTGGAATTCCACTCCGCGACCCCGATCGAGACCGTGCACCCGAGCAGACGCACCGCCGCCACCACCGCCTCGCCGCAGCGCCGCGCCCCGTTCGCATCGGTCTCCGGCAACCAGACCGCGAACTCATCGCCACCCCAACGCACCACCGCATCCGTGTCCCGCGCGGTCGACTTGATCGCCTCGCCGACGAGCGCCAGCATGCGGTCACCGCCGGCGTGACCCAGCGTGTCGTTGACGCCTTTGAAGTTGTCTATGTCGATGAGCAACACCGAGACGGTTCGCCCATGGCCCCGCGAGCGCTCGACTTCGTTCTCCAACAAGCGCACCCCCTCGCGACGGTTAAAAAGAGCGGTCAACGGATCCCGCGTCGCCAAGCGGCGCAACTCGCTGAGCGTGGTGTGCAGGCGCAGCGCATAACGCAGCGAACGCTCCAGGCCGCGGGGGCTTATCTCGAATTTCACCAGGTAGTCCATCGCCCCCGCGATCAAGGCCTGGGTGTCCACATCCCCGGAGGTTTCGCTGGTCAAAAAGATGACCGGCGTCGTGACCCCGAGCCGCACCGCCTCGCGCAACAATTCCAACCCGTCCCGCGGTCCGAGTTGGTAGTCGAGCAGGCACGCGGAAAACTGGCCCGTCTTGAGCGCGTGCAGCCCATCCTCGTAGGTGGCCGCCCAGTGCAACTCGAAGCGCTCGCCGATGAATTTGGCGAAGGCCGCATCGACGATGCGCGCCTGTCCCCGGTCATCGTCAATCAAGAGCACTCGGCGCAGCGGAGAGGTCATGCTGCGAAATCTCCGGGACTTTTCCCCGCATGCAAGCCTCCCCTTGCGCCCGCATAAGCTTGGCGCACCATACACCTTCGCATGCTCGAACACCGCTGCCAGATCGAGGTCCGCTATAGCGAGACCGATATGATGGGCGTCGTCTACCACGGCAGTTACCTCCCCTGGCTGGAGGTCGCCCGCGCCGCCCTGCTCGCCGCCCACGGCCTGCCCTATCGCGAGCTGGAGGCCGATGGTTTTTACCTTCCCGTCACCGAAATCCACCTTCGTTACCTCCGCCCCGCCCGTTACGGCGATCACGTGACGATTCACGCCACCGTGCGGGACCGGCCGACCCTGCGCCTTCGGGTCGACTACATCCTGAGTCGCGCCGACGAGGTCGTGGCCGAAGGCCACACCCGTCACGTTTTTGTGGACAAACCCGGCCGCCCCCGGCGCCCGCCCCCCCGCTTCACCGCCTTGATCGCCGCCCACTTCCCCGCCGCAGCCGGAAATCCCGGCGCGGAGGACGCCACCCCTCCCGTCGCCTAGCGCCACCCCGAGACCGGGAGCGCGGGACCGAGCGAGAAAAACGCCGAAGCCCGGGCGTCCTGCCCGTGGCGGCCCGGGAAGAGCGGCGCGAAACGGGGCCACGCAGCCCTGGTGCCTTCACGCCCCCACGGAGGAGAGGTTCCGGCGCCAGGTCCCCGCCTCGTTGGTCCCGGTCGTAGGTGTCTCCCGGATACGCCTTGCGCGGTTCCCCGGTGCGGTCGCGGGAGGGCGGACCTTTTCCCGTGGTTTTTGGTGTCGGGATGGCCTCCGACCGCGGACGGCACGGATTGAACGGTTTGTATCTGTGATTCTCCGGGTGATCCGTGGCCACGATCACCATTCCCAAAATCCAATTCCTATTCGCGGTTGAAAAAACACACCGGGGGGGCCGGCGATCTATCAGAAGGGGGCCTCACCCCGGAGGGCGCGCAGCGTCATGGACAACACAGGCTCCTCGAAACTATCGTCCTCCGTCATAGGGCGATCCAAGCCAAAGAGGATTTGCTCGCGTATCGTGGAGTCGGCGGAAGAAGGCTGACGGCGCTGAGGCCCGACCGCCGCGACGACCACCGCCAGGGCCGCCGCCACCTCGCCCTCGACGGTTTCGAGCCCGGGCTCAGAGCTCGTCATACTTGGCGCTGCGCCCCTTGGCCTTGGCCACGGGGTATTTTTCCGCGTTGCGCGTCATTTTGCGCTCGATCGCCGCCGCCACGTCGATGCCGGTCATGTTGGCGAACTCCAACGCATAGATCACCACGTCGGCCAGCTCCTCCTCGATCCTGGCCCGCCGCGCCGGGTCGTCCGTCGCCTTGGTGCGCGAGGCCTCGGGCGAGTCCCACAGAAAATGCTCCATCAGCTCCCCCGCCTCCGCGGCGAGGGCCATGCTGAGGTTTTTCGGCGCGTGAAACTGCTCCCAGTCCCTTTCGCGCGCAAAGGCGAGCACCCGCGCCTTGATTTCCCCCACCGTCGTCGCCGCGTCGTTCAAGCCCGTTGGTTCCATGCCGCCAGCAAAGCCGTCCGCGCCCCGGCGTCGAGCTCCGCTCCGGCCGCCCGCGCCGCCGCCAGGACCGCGCCGAGCACCGGCTCGCCCCACGGCTCCACCGGCGCGAAGCCCGCCCGCCGCGCCCCATCGGCCACCAGGGGGCCGAGGCCGAGCCCGCCCGTGACCGCGAGCGGAAAAGCCTCCCCGCCGCCCACCCGGGCGCGGGCCGCCCCGGCCAGGCGCAACAACTCCGCCGCCGCCGCGTGCCGCAGCCCCGCCGCCACCGCATCGCCCGCCTCGGCCGCCGCGCCCACCTCCCGGGCAAAGGCCGCCACCGCCGCGCGGTCGCGCCGCCCGGCGTGCAGCTCGCGCAGGACCTCCCGCAGACCCGGGGCGCCGAAAAACACCGCCGCGCGCATCCCGAGGCTGGTCGCCGGGCCGCGCCCGTCCTCGCCCTCGCAGGCCGCCGCCAGGCCGCGCAAGGCCAGCCAATACCCGCCGCCGCAGTCGTCGACCAGCCAGCCCCAGCCGCCCGCGTGCGCGGTCGCTCCGTCGGCGCCGCGGGCCAGCGCGGCCGATCCGGTCCCGGCGATCACCACCACCCCCGGACCGCCGGCCAGGGCCCCGGCGTGGGCGGCGTCGAGATCGCTGCCGATCACGGGATCCCGGTCCAGGCCGAGGCCGGCCAGTTCCCCGGCCAGCGCCGCGCGCTCCTCCACCGTGCGCACCCCGGCGAGACCAAAAAAAGCCCCATGCACCGCGTCCGCCTCCACCCCCGCCCGGGCCAGGGCGGCGCCCGCCGCCGCCCGCACCGCCGCGCCCGCCGCCGCCAGACCCACCGCCTGGGCGTTGCCGGGCCCGGCCTCGGCCGCGCCGACCAACCGGCCCGCGCCGTCGGCCACCACCGCCCGCGTCCGGGTGCCGCCCGCGTCCACTCCGAGGAAAAAAGCCATGACCACCCGCAACACAGGCCCGCCCGCCGCGCCAGCCGTTTCCCGGGGGATTTTTTGCGGGCCGGGCGCGCGGAAGTCTTGGCGTGACCGCGCGCTTTGCCCCACAAGTGCTCTTCCTCCGTGCCCGAAACGCTTGGTATCACACTCTTCACCCTCGGCATCGCCCTGCTCGGCACCGCCCTGATGCTGCCCTTCGGGCTCGCCCTCGCCTGGCTACTCGCGCGCCGCGCCTGGCCGGGCAAGGCCCTGGTCGAGACCCTCGTCGCCCTGCCGCTGGTGCTACCGCCGGTCGCGACCGGCCTGCTCCTGCTCAAACTCATCGGCCGACACGGCCCGGTGGGCGGTTTTTTTCACGACGCCTTCGGTCTGGATCTGGTCTTTACGTGGCGGGCGCTGGTGCTCGCCACGGCGGTGATGGCGCTGCCGCTCTTTGTGCGCGCGGCCCGGGTGGCTTTCGAGGAGGTGCCGCATCACCTGGAGGAGGCCGCCCGCGGGCTCGGCGCGCGGCCCTGGCGGGTGTTTGTCGCCATCACCGTGCCGCTGGCCGGGCGCGGCCTGGCGGCGGGGCTGGTGCTGGCCTTTGCCCGCGCCCTGGGGGAATTCGGCGCGTCGGTGCTGGTGGCCGGCTATCTCCCGGGCCGCACCGTCACGCTCGCGCTGGGCATCTACCATGAGGTGCAACTGGGCCGGGACGACCGCGCCCTGGCGCTCGTGGCGGTGTCGGCCGCCCTGGCCTTCGCCGCGCTGTGGACCGCCGAGCACTGGCTGCGCCGCCCGGGCGCGAGCCGTTGAAAAACTTTCCGCCCATGTCCGACGTCCCGCTCCCGCCCTGCCCTTTCCTGCCCGTGCCGGCGGAAGGGCTCGACCACCGCCACCTCTCGCGCCACGGCGCGGCCCGCGACGCCGCATTCTATCGCTCCTGTCTCGACTACGGGCACGCCCTCTGGCTCCGGGGCCTGGCCGCCCGGGCCGTGCTTTGCCTCGACCGCGCGCTGGGCGCGGACCTGCGCGGCGACGAGGCCGAGGTGAGGGCCTGGCCGCCGCCCTACGCCGCGATGGCGTGGTTTCTGGTGCACACGCCGCCGGAGGTCTTCATCGGCAACCCGCGGGTGCATTTCCAACACTACGCCGACCGCTTGGGCGAGCCCCGCCGCGCCCAACGCGCCGCCCGCGCCTGGGCTTGCTGGGCGCTCGCCCGCCGCCTGCGCCCGGAATGGCCGGCCGACCCCAAACACGCGGTGATGGAGCCCACCGAGGCCGCCATCGCCGCCGCGCTCGACCAGACCGGCCTGCCGGGCGAGATCGCGCTCTGGCGGGCCGTGCTGGCGGGCTGCGCCCCGGGACGCTTCACCGGCCCGGCCGCAAACCACCGCTAACCGAGCCCCCGACGACGGGCAGGCGCCCGCGGGCGATTTTTCTTTCGTGCCGTTTTGCGCGTTTCGTGGAAGTTCTCGACCTCTTCCGTCCATGCCTCCCCTCACCGACCGCACCTGGCTCTGGTTCGCCGCCGCCTGCTACCTGGCGGGCGCGGCGCTCGGCGCCGCCTCGCTCCTGCGCGGCCGGCGAGGGTCCACCGCGGCGATCTATGTCGTCCTCGCCGCCGGCTACGCCTTCCAGACCTTCGGCCTCTACCTGCGCGGCGTCGCCGTGCAGGGCTGCCCGCTGGGCAACAAGTTCGAGCTGGTGCAGTTCACCGCCTGGTCCGCCGCCTCGCTCTACCTCGTGGTCGGGCCGGCCTTCCGGCTCAGCCTGCTGGGCTTTGGCACGGCCCTGCTGGCCGCCGCGCTCGGCCTCGCCGCGCTGCTCGTCCCGGAGTGGGACGCCGCCCGCCGCACCCACATCTTCGGCGGAAACGCGTGGATCGAGTTTCACGCCGCCCTGGCGCTCTTCAGCTACGGGGTCTTCGGCCTGCTCGCGCTGGTGTCGGGGCTGTATTTGTTTCGCCACCACGGCCTGAAGAGCAAACGCGTGGGCGGGGCCTTCGCCCTGCTGCCGTCGATCCGCGACCTCGACGTGATCGGCCTGCGCCTGCTGGCGGCCGGGGTCGTGCTGCTCGCGCTCTCCCTCGGCGTCGGCTCGGTCTGGTGGCAACGCGAACCCGCCAGCGTGAACCTGCCCAAGCTGCTCGCCACCGTGGGGGTGTTTGTCGCCTACGCCCTGGCCCTGGTGCTGCGCCTGCGCGGGCGGCTGGCCGGGCGCCACCAGGCCCTGGCCGGCGCCGGTCTGTTCCTCGCCGCCCTGCTGTCCATCGCCCCGGTCAATTCCAGCCGGTTTCCCGCCGAGCCGGCGCCGTCCACCGCCCCGGAGGACTCCGCGCGATGACCCCGTCGGGCCCCTTCGTTTTCCACCTCGGCGCCAGCCACCACACCGCGCCGCTGGCCCTGCGCGAGAAACTCGCGCTGCCGCCCGAACGCGCGGCGGATCTGCACGCCCGCCTCGCCGCCGCCGGCCTGCCCGAGCTGGTGTTGTTGAACACCTGCAACCGGGTCGAGTTCTACGGCGTCGCCACCACCGCCGCCGACCTCGCCGCGCTGGAGGCCGCGTTTTGCGCGGTCACCGGGCTGGAGCCGGCGGATTTCGCCTCCATCCGCGCCCACACCGTCGGTCCCGCCGCGCTCCGACACCTGCTGGCGGTCGCGGCCGGCCTCGAATCCCAGCTGCTCGGCGAGAACGAGATCTTCGGGCAGGTGAAGGACGCCTACGCCGCCGCCCAGGCCGCCGGACGGGCCGGCCCGGTGTTGAACCGCGTTTTCCAAAAAGCCTTCCAGGCGGCCAAACACGTGCGCACCCACACCGCGATCAGCGAGGGCCAGGTGAGCGTCGCCAACGTCGCGGTGGAGCTCGCCCTGTCCGTGTTCGGCGACCTGCGCTCCGCCCGCATCCTCCTGCTCGGCGCGGGCGACATCGGCGAAAAAACCGCCAAGGCCTTCCAGTCCCGCGGGGCCGCCGCCCTGACCGTGGCCAACCGCACCCCGGAGCGCGCCCTCGCCCTGGCCCAGGCCCTCGACGCCACCGCGCTGCCCTTCGAGCATTTCCCCCGGCACCTCGCCGACTACGACATCGTGGTGGGCTCGACCGCCGCGCCGGAAGCGGTGGTCCACGCCGCGCCGGTCGCCGCCGCGCTCGCCCGCCGCCGCGCCCGCCCGCTGCTCTTTCTCGATCTCGCCCTGCCCCGCGACATCGCGCCCGAGGTGGCGGACCTGGAAAACGTCTACCTTTACAACCTCGACGACCTGGCCGGGATCGCCGCGCAAAACCTCGCCGCCCGCGAGGCCGACGTCGCCCGCGCCCGCGCCCTCGTGGCCGAAAAAGCCGACGCCCTCTGGCGCCAGATCCTCGCCCGCCACGGGTAGGAGCCTCCCTCCGCCGCCCCGCTCCCGCCCTTCACTCGGCGTGGAAGCCGCCCTCGCGCAAAAACAGCCGCCGGGCGCAACGGGCCGCGTGGGCGATGTTGTGGGTGACCAGCACCAGCGCGCAGCCCGACTCGGCGCAAAGCGCGAGCAGCAGGTCGATGACCGCCTCGCCGCTGCCTTCGTCGAGATTGCCGGTGGGCTCGTCCGCGAGGATGAGTTTGGGCCGGTTCATCAGGGCCCGCGCGATGGCCACCCGCTGGCGCTCGCCGCCGGAGAGCTTGGCCGGGACATGCCCCGCGCGCTCCGCCAGCCCCACCCGGCAGAGCAGCTCGGTCGCCCGCGCCCGCTCGGCCGCGCCGACCGGACCGAGGAGGCGCGCGGCGAGGAGCACGTTGTCGTGCGCATCGAGCTCGGGCACGAGGTAGAACGACTGGAAAACCAGCCCGATCAGCCGCCCGCGCCGCGCCGCCGGCAGCGCCGTATCCCCTTCCCAACGCAGCTCGCCCGCGTCGGGCGCATCGAGCCCGGAGAGCAGATTCAACAAGGTGGATTTGCCGGTGCCCGATTCGCCCCGGATGGAAACGCTCTCGCCCGCCGCGACCGTCAGCTCCACGCCACGCAGCACCTCGAGCCGGCGCTCGCCGCTGAGGTAGCTCTTGCGCAGGCCGCGCGCCTCCAGCAGCGCCGGCTTCGTGTCCGCGGGGGAGGTGTTTTCCATGGTCATCGCAGGGTTCCCGTCGTCATTCCGCGCGCAGGGCCTCGACCGGCTTGAGTCGCGCCGCCCGCCAGGCCGGCAGCAGCCCGGCGAGGGTGGAAACGGCCAGGGCGCTCACCACGATGAGGGCGAGATCCGAGCCGGCGAGGTGGGCCGGCAGCTGGCTGAATTGATAAAACCGCTCCAACGCCGCCTCGCTGCCGGTCAGGCGGGTAAAGCCGGCCACGAGGTCGTTGCGGAAATGGACCACGGTGAAGCCCAGCGCCAGACCGGTCGCGGTGCCGGCGACGCCGATGATGATGCCCTGGTAACAGAAACAGGCCGCCACCTGGCCGGGCGTGGCCCCGAGGGCGCCGAGCAGGCCGATCTCGCGGGTCTTGCGCACCACCGCGATGAGAAGCGACGAGGCGACCGAAAACGCCGCCACCACGATGATGAAGAGCAGGAGGAAAAAGATCATGTTTTTCTCCAGCTGGAGCACGAAGAGAAACTCCTGGTTCGCATCCATCCACGATTTGGCCAGCCCGTCGCCCGGCAAGACGCGGTTGATCGCGGACGCCGCGCGGTCGGGATCGACGCCGTCGGCGAGCTTGACGTTCACCCCGTGCACCGCGCGACCCAGCCCGTAGAGCTCCTGCATGGTGCGCAAGGTCACGATGACCACGCTGCTGTCGAGCTGCTGGTGCCCGATCTCGAAGATGCCGCAGACCTCGAGCTCGCGCGGGATGAGGATCTCGTCGGCCTTGAGTTTTTCCAGGAGCAGCGGCGAGTAGACCGAGACCTTGCTGCCCAACCGCGCGCCGATGGTGGTGGCGAGCTGGGCGCTGAGGATCACGCGGTCGTCGTCGAGGGCGTCGTAGTCGCCCGCCACGACAAAACGGCGCAGCGGAATGACCCGATCGACCCGGGTGACATCCACGCCCTGGATGGCGGGGAAAGCGGGTTTGTTTTCGTGCTGGAGCATCACCACCCCCTCGGCGAAAGGCGTGGTGGCGACGACGCCGGGCACCTGCTCGATCGCCGCCATCACGGCGCGCGAATCGTCCATCAGGCCCGCCGCGCGCACCTGCACCTCCCCCTGGGTGTTCACGATCATGTTGCGGATCTC
>CAMCHD010000014.1 GCA_945874545.1 Akkermansia muciniphila
CTCTTCGCCGATGCCACCGTTTCCACGGGTCCCTCCCTTCACTTGGACGCGATTTCGGTGACCGCTTCGGCCATCCCCGAGCCGTCCCGCTTCGCGGCCCTCGCCGGTCTCGCCTCGCTGGGCTGGGTCGCCTCCCGCCGCCGCCGCGCCTGAGTCCCTGCCCTCGGCCGTCTGGCTAACCCGCCTCCTCCCGAGGCGGGTTTTTCGTTTTCCGCACCCCCTTGTAGAAGGTCGCGGCGGACTCCATCCCTTCACCGCCGGACCGCGTATGCAGTTCGCCGGCATCAAGCCGGTTGATCCTCGGCGGAAACCGGTTCCACTGCGATCACCTCGACCGTCTCGCCCGCCAGGCGCCAGCGGAGGTTCCAACCCGCGACCGTCATCCCATAAATCCGGTCGGCATCGGCCGCCTGATACGCGGGCTGCAGATCCAGCGCGAGCAGCTCGCGCGCAAGTGTCGCCACCTCCGGCGGCAACGCGGCCGCGAGGGCGGCGGGCATGAGGATCAGTTCCGGCGCGCGCAGACGCGGCGCGGCCTGGGCCCAGTCCGCACGGGCTTCGGGCCGCGCCTCGCAGTAAGGCAGATACGGCTTCACGTCATAGACCGGCGTGCCGTCCACGCAGTCGATGCCCGCGACGCGCAGCACGCCTGGTTCGACGGCGAGAAGTGTGACCAGGGAGAGTCCGAGACCGTTCGGCCGCAGGGGCGAACGCGAGGCGAAGACCCCCACGCGTGCGTTGCCCCCGAGCCGAGGCGGCCTCACTGTGGCGGCGCCGTCCCACGGTGGGTTTTTGTGGAAACCGGTCACCAGCCACACATGCGAAAACGCCTCCAGCCCCCGCGTGAAATCCGGCGCGGCAAATGCGGGCAAAAACTCCACCCGTCCCTCCGCCGATGGCGCGAGCCCCGACTGGCGTGGCACACCAAATTTCTCCGCGAACGGCGTGCGTAGGACGGCGACGGGGTGGAGTTCTAGTGGCATGCTGGCAAAGGTGAGCGGAAAGAATGGGCGCAAACGGGAAGTCCGAAAATCAAATCCCGTTTCCCTCCGGTCCTGATTTTCCAGCCTTCCACATTACTTTGCCGCGAGGACGTGGAAGTTCGCCATGCTGATGCCGCTGAGCATGGCGCCGACGATGCCGAGAAATCCCTGGTCGGTGCCGGCCAGGTAGACGTTGCCCAGCGCCGTGCGGCCGTCGCGGATTTTCAGCGGGGAGCCGTAAATGGCGCCGCCGAGATGCCCGGTGAACTTGGTGATGGTGCGCGGGGTGAACATATCCGTCGCGACCGTGGCGCTGGTCAGGGCGTCCCGCACCGACGGCACCGGCATGAAGCGCAGCGCGCTGCGCTGGATCTCGGAATACCAGCGACGCTTTTCAGCCTGGTAGGCGGCCTCGTCGCCGAGCCCGGTCCAGTGGTCGAAATTCGCCAGGCAAGTGCAGCGGAACAGACCCTCGGGCAGATCGGAGCCCCCGGGATAGGCGAAGTTGTTCGGCAGGCATATGACCCCGCTGCGCGCGTCCACCGGTCCGATGCTCCGTTCGTAGGCGAAACGGGCGGAGTCGTTGAAAAACACGATGGTGTCGTCTCCCCAGCCCAGCGCGGCCGGCGGGCGGTCGAGCACGGTGATGGTCTCGCAGTAACTCAACCGGCCGACGGGGTGTTCCGTTGTAGTGCCGACCGCTGGTCGGGCTTCCGGGCTGCCCGACGAGCGGTCGGGACTACGACAAAGTCGCTCTGTTTCAGCCGCGCCGACGGTGCTGATCACATGGGTCGCCGACACCTCGGTGCCGTCGTCGAGCACGAGGCGGTCGGCGCGGCCGGCCTCGGCGATGATCCGCTGCACGCCGCACTTCATGCGCCGCTCGCCGCCGGCCTGGCGATATTTGCCCAGCAGAACGCGCAGGATCACCCGCACGCCGTCGAGCGGACGGGCAAAACCTTCGAGAAAAAGCGCTTTAAACATGATCACAAACTGGCCGAACTCCATATCGCGCTCGGTCGCGCTGCCGTAATACATGACAGGGCAGAAAAGCATATCCTCCAGCAGCGGATCGGTGAGGTGGCGCCGCACGATCTCCCGCGCGCTCTCGGGTTTGGCGTCGAGCGAGACATCGTCGTAGGCGCGGACCAAGGCGACAAGGGCGCGAAAGCCGTCGATCTGCGCGGGGAATTTTTGCGCGACCTCGGTCTCGAGCACGGCGAAATCGTTGGTGAAGGTCAGCGAGGTCTCGCCGCCGGGGCCAAAGGCCACGCGGGACCGTTTCTGCGGATGAAGGGCGAATTCATCGCGATCTATCCGTAACTGGCGCAGGAGTTTGCCGAGGGGCGTGCCCTTGGTGCCGGGTGGCACCCAATTGGTCATGGCGTGCAGGCCGACATCGTAGCGACGGCCGTCGAGGGCGTAGAACGAATTAAGCCCGCCGACGGCGTTGTGTCGTTCGAAGATGCACACGCGCTTACCAAAATGGGCCAGGCGTATCCCTGCCGCGAGTCCGGCCATGCCGGCCCCGATGATGATGACGTCGTAGTGCGCGGAGGTATTCATGCGGCAAGCCCCCTACTCCATGGAGCGCCTCACCCGCTGAGCAAGCCCGGGACAACGCGCTTTAAACTAAGGGACAGGCAAAGAACGAGTGGACGCCAGCCGATAACTTTACCTACTTTCCCATCGGCCTCCCTTATCTGCCGCGACCGTGCGCACCGCCCGAATAAAAGTTTCTCCCCTGCTTGGTGCTTCCGTCTATCACTGCATGACTCGCACCGTTAACGGTGCCTTCCTTTTCGATGATCCGGCAAAGGAGACCCTGCGTAAGCAACTCTGGCAGGTGGCCGAGTTCTGCGGCGTTCACGTCCTCACCTTCGCCATTCTATCCAACCACTTCCACGTCCTTGTTCGCATTCCTGCCACCGCCCCCGTCACCGACGCCGAACTGCTCCGCCGCTACTCCGTCCTTTACCCAAAACCCACCCGCTTCCAGCAAGCCCGACTCGAAGTCGTAAAATCCTGGCTCCACTCCGGGGATCCCGCAGGGGAGGCTTGGCGCACACGGCAACTTTCCCTGATGGGCGATGTCTCCCAATTCATGAAGCTGCTTAAACAGCGCTTCTCCATCTGGTTCAACCGCACCCACCAACGCTACGGCACGCTTTGGGCGGAGCGCTTTAAATCCGTCCTGGTCGAGCCCGCCACCAAGATCCTTGAGACCATGGCCGCCTACATCGATCTAAACGCCGTCCGGGCCGGTCTCGTCGCGGATCCGAAAGACTACCGCTTTTGCGGCTACGCCGAAGCCGTCGCCGGCCACCCTCTGGCTCGCGCCGGTCTGCAAAGCTTGTTGGGCGGCGACTCGCTTCCCGCGTGGGAACGAGCCCAGGCCAACTACCGCCTCACCCTCTTTGGCGTAGGCTCCGGTGCCCGCCCCGGCGAAGGCACACTCTCCGGCCCCGGGTTGGACAAAACCGTCGCGCAAAAGGGCCATCTGCCTCGGCACGTGATCCTCCGGCAACGCATCCGCCACTTTACCCAAGGCGCAGTCCTCGGTGGCAAAAACTTCGTTGCCTCCCACCTCGCCACCTACCGCGTCCGCACCGGTCGACGTAGAAATTCTCCGCCAAAACCCCTGCCCTCACTGACCGACTGGGGCGGCGACTTCGCCACCCTCCGCGGTCTGCGCCCGTTGCGTCCCTAAGCAGGGTTCGTGCAGTCGCCCGGGTCGCATCGAGTCGAACTGGCGGCACCTTTCGGTGGGGCCCTCGCTCGGACTACTCTCCGAGTATTGTTCGCCCCGCGAGCTCACCCTCCGGCCTCCGGCAACCACCGCGTCACCGCCCTACCCGCCCGCCCACGCGGACCACGCGCATCCGGCGGCATGCAGCGTGGCACACGCCGCGAGAGCTGCGGCGACATCATCCGCCACCACCCCCCAGCCTCCCGGCAACTCCTGGAGCCGCGCGATGCCGAGAGGCTTGGTGATGTCGAAAAGGCGAAAGAGCAGAAATCCCCCGATAAAAACCGCCCACGGCGCGCCGCCGACCCAGGCCTCCGGGAGCAACCTCCACCCCAGAAAACAAAGAGGCATGACCACAAACTCGTCGAGCACCACGCCGCCAGGGTCGCGCCGTCCCAGGCGAAGCTCCGCCTCGCCGCACAGGGCGACCGCCAGATAGAGCGCGGGCAAACTCCACAGGAGCACAAGCCACGCCGGCAAACCGGCGAAACACAGGGTGAAATAAACCAGGCCGGCCAACGAGCCCCAGGTGCCCGGCCCCGGCTTCATCCGGCCCACCGGCCCCAGCATGGCGAGGTTGACCACCCACGCGGTCGGCAGAAAACGCGGCCAGAGCGGTTGTCCGCACTTCATTCCGTGAAATGTGTCCAGTTCCGTTTCAGGTAGCGGTAGCCGGACCAGACCGCGAGGAAGGTGCCAAGCACGTAGCCGATCAGGCCGACATTGTGAACCCACTCCGAGAGTAGATGCAAAGACCACCCGGTCCAGACCGCGATATCGTTCTCCAGCATCGGCACCGCAAGAAGACAGCCGATGGCGATCATCTGGGTGATCGTCTTGGCTTTGCCACCCCCGTCGGCGGCCACCACCACCCCCTTGGCCGCGACCACCATGCGCATGCCGGAGACCATGAACTCGCGGCCGATGGTGAGCAGCACGAAGGTGATGGGGAGGTCCTCGTCGTGTCGGACCAGCGCCACGAGGATGCCGATGACGAGGATTTTATCGGTCAAGGCATCCATGAACTTGCCAAAATTCGAGACGATGCCGCGGCGCCGGGCGATCGCTCCGTCCAACCAATCGCTGACCGCGGCGGCGATAAAAAGCCAGAATGCCCCGGTGGCGGCCCCGGTCCAGCCGGCGAATTCCCGGTCGGCATACATCAAACCCACGATGGCGAACATCAACGGGATGCGCGACAGGGTGAGGAGGTTGGGCAGATTCCACATGGCGAGGCGACGGCGGGGCGGAAGACGGGGACCACCACGGGAGCGCCGGCCCCGCCCCGTGGCAAGGGACTTATGAGCGGCAAAGAAATCTCCATCGAGGGCCCGCGTGCCGACGACGCGCTTTCGCGTTCTCTTTCGTGTCGTTTGAGTGTTGGCTCCCGTCGCGCGATTCACCCGCCTGGCGAACCGCCGCCTCTTTCCCATGCGCCACTGCATCTACCCCGGCACTTTTGATCCCATCACCTTCGGGCACCTCGACGTGCTCGCGCGGGCCGCGCGATTGTTCGACCGGGTGACCGTGGCCATCGCCCACAACCCCGGCAAAGGCCCGCTTTTCTCCCCCGAGCAACGCCTTGACCTGGTGCGAGCCGCCACCGCCGACCTGCCCAATGTGCACACGACGCTGTTCGACGGTCTCCTGGTCGACTTCGCCCGCGCCCAGGACGCCATCGCGGTGATCCGCGGCATCCGGGCCCTTTCCGATTTTGAATTCGAATTCAACATGGCGCTGATGAACCGCCACCTCGCGCCCGGCTTGGAGACGATCTTCGTGATGCCCCGCGAGACCTACAGCTACACCAGCTCGAATCTTGTGAAACAGGTGGCCAAACTCGGCGGCGACGTGTCGCACTTCGTCCCGCCCGCCGTCAGCGCCGCGCTGCGGGCCGCTTACGACCGGAGTTGAGGCCGGAGGCGGGCGCCCGCCGGGTTCAACGCAGCATGTTGAACGCGGCGGTGACGAATTTGTCGTCGGTCCGGGAGGGATCGTTGCGGAGGATACGTTCCTGTTTCGCCAGGTAACCGAACACCACGTCCAAGGCCTGCGCCGTCGCCTGATCCTCGAGGGCGGCCAAGGCGGCCCGCGGGTCGGGCAATTTGGCGCCGGTCGCCCCCACGAAGGCGTCGAAGGCCGCCGGCAAACCCACCGACTCCGCCGCCTGGTGGACCAGCGGACGCAGTTGCTCCTTGATCCGGGCCTCGGCGCCTTTGCGGAGCGTGTCGACGAGGGCGTTGCGGCCGGAGCGCAGGCTGGGGATGTCGTCCAGCGCCACCGCGCCCGCCGCCCCGCGCACCGTCTGGGCCGCGAGGGGGACGGACTGGGCGAGGACCTGGTTCAAAAGGGCGGTCAACGCGTCCGCCGAGGCACCCTTGCCGGCCGCCCGCAGCGGTTCGGCAAGTTTGGTGAAACCGGATGACACCGCGAAAGCCGGCGGGGGTAACGCGGCGGCCTCGTTGAGGCTGGCGTCAAGAAACCGCGCGATGCCGTCGGGAAAACTGACCTGCCCGCCATAGGACTCCTGGTCGGCGACCTTCTGGGCCTTCTCGATCGCCTTTGCGTAGATGCCCTGCGCCGGGCCGGCGGAGGCGAACACCAGAGATAACAAGGCGATGCGCAGGGGATGGGCGATCATGCGCGGAGCGTGCCCGAAAACCTCGCCCCGGGCAAGCCGTCAGCGGACCGGGGAGGTCAAAGCCGGACGGCGGCCGGTTCGTCGACCAGCCAGACCACGCGGTCGGCGCAGGCGCGGAGCACCTGGGAGGGCACGTTGTTTTCGTCCAAGGGGCCACGATGCACGCGGTGAAGCGCGTCGGCCTTGCCCGCGCCGAGCGCCATCACCACCACGCAACCGCAGGCCCGCAGTCCGCTCGGGGTGATGGTGAGCCGCCAACCCTTGCCGGGCACTTCCTGGCCGCCAAAGAGCAGGCCGCCGTCGTCGCGCAGCAGGGGCGTGCCGGGAAAAAGGGAGGCGGTGTGGCAATCGTCGCCCATGCCGAGAAAACACAGATCGTAGGCGCGCCCCGGACCGGCGAGAATAAGCATCGTGCGGCGATAGGCCTCGGCCGCCTCCGCCACCGGCCAGGCCACCATCCAGGGGTGACGGCGGTCGGTGGGCACGCCCAGCGGTTCGAGCAGCTGGCGCTCGGCGTTGCCAAAGTTGCTCTCCGGACTGTCGAGCAGGACGTGACGCTCGTCGCTGACCGTAAAATGCGTGCCCCGGACGAGATCGGCGGGCAACGCGCCGGTGTCCACCGCCCAGCGGTAGAACGCCGCCGGAGTGCTCCCGCCGGTCAACGCCCAGATAAAGCGCCCCGGACGGGCCGCCGCGCGGGCGCCCAGGGTGAGACGGAGCGCCTCGGCGAAGAGCTCGTCGCGGTCGCCGGCCAGAACACGGCCGTGGTCGGATGGGATTTCACGCATGGCGTCAGAAAAACATCGCCTCGGCCAGCGCGGCCTCGGGGCTGAGCAGGCCGATGGCGGTGGCGAGCTCGGTATCGGCCCCTCGGATACGGGCGGAGAACTGGGCGCAGCCCCGGGCGAAATCGCCCGAGAACCGGAAACGGTGCTCGTTTCCATAGGTGAAGGACAGCTCCACCGTGTCGGCCCCGGAGGCGGGATCCGGGGCCGGATCCCCGGCCAGGCCGGCGGGCGCGCCGCAGGCGACGAGCCGGGCGACCGCCCAGTCCGCGAGGACCCTGGCCTCGGCCCGGCGGGCCGCGCCGTGCCGGACCACGACACCGACCAGCCCCTCGACCAGGGCGGCCGGCGGGTAGGCGCTGAGGAATTGGCCGATGGACTGGCGGACGGGCAGCAGACGGGCGTGGACAAGGTCGCGCACCGCCTCGGGGTGGGGCCAGCTGAGCTCGCCGCACTCGCCCTCGGGCACATGCGAACGATCCAGCAGGACGCGTTTGGCGCGGCCGAGCAGGTATTGGTAGGCCCCGAGCTTGGCCGAGGAGGAGAAATTGTGCGCCCAGTAGTAGAGCGGCAGGTCGGTGGAGAGACAGATCGAAACCTGGTTTTCGAGGAACTTGCGCGCCGCCGTGGGGTAGCTCAGGAGCACGAACTCGCAGCACCGCAGATCGCCCCGGGTCTTGCCCGGGTGGCACTCGCCGTAGATCTTGGCCCGCAGCTCGCCGCCGGGGGCGTTGTCGTCCCGAATCGGGCAAAGCACGACGACGCGGCACGGGTAGCGCCGGGAGAACCGGACCGCGGTCTGGAACTGCACCAGCGCGTCCTCGGCCGTGGTGTGGATGCCGAGGTGCAGGACAAAATTGACCTGCGTGGCCTTGGAGTCCTCGCCGGGCTTCAGCCCGGTCCCGTCGTCGGTCGCCCAGAGGCGGGCGAGGTTTCTGGCGATGGCGCCGACCGGGGTCTCCTGCCCGGGCAACGCGTCGAAAATCGAGGTCATGACGATCAAGGCTGACGCCAGACGTGATTGTTCTTGGCCAGCAGGGCGTCGGCCCCCGCGGGGCCCCAGCCGCCGGCGGCGTAGGAATCCATGCCGTCCCGCCCGGCCGCCGCCCAGGCCTTGAGCACCGGGGTGTAAAGCTGCCAGGAGGTCTCGGCCTCGTCGCCGCGGATAAACAGCGTGCCGTCGCCGATCATGGCGTCGAGCACCAGGCGCTCGTAGGCCTCGGGGGTGTTGGAGCCGTAGGTGGTGGCGTAGCGGAAGTTCATTTTCACCGGCTGGGTGCGGGTCTCGAGCCCGGGCACCTTGCCGTTGAGGATGAGGGAGAGCCCCTCGTCGGGCTGGATCTGGAAGGCGAGGGTGTTGGGCGCGAGGTCGAATCGATCGCTGCCGGCGAAAAGCGTGCCGGGCGGGCGCTTGAACTGCACCGCGATCTCGGTGACGCGCCGGGCCATGCGTTTGCCGGAGCGCAGGTAGAAGGGCACGCCCTGCCAGCGCCAGTTGTTGATCGAGAGCCGCGCGGCGGCGTAGGTCTCGGTCGCGGACTGCGCATGGATGTCCTGCTCCTCGAGGTAGCCCCTGACCGCCTTGCCGCCCATCATGCCGGAGGCGTATTGGGCGCGGGCGACATCCCCGCCCGGGCCGAGCGCGAGGGGTTGGATGGCCTTCAGGACCTTGACCTTCTCGTTCCGCACCGCCTCGGCGTCGAGCGACACCGGCGGCTCCATGGCGGTGAGCGCGACCAGCTGCATGGTGTGGTTCTGGATCATGTCGCGCAGCGCGCCGCTCTGCTCGTAATAACCGCCGCGCGTGCCGACGCCGACCTCCTCGGACACCGTGATCTGCACGTGGTCGATGTAGTTGCGATTCCACAACGGCTCGAAGATCGAATTGGAGAAGCGCTGGACGAGCAGGTCCTGCACCGTCTCCTTCCCGAGGTAGTGGTCGATCCGGTATACCTGATGCTCCTCCAACACCTCGCGGATGACGCCGTTCAAGGCCACGGCGGAGTCGAGGTCCTTGCCGAAGGGTTTTTCGATGATGACCTTGGTGTGCAGGGGCGTGCCCAGATAACGCGCGGCCAGCCCGGCCGCGCCGAGGTTGCGCAGGATCGGAGCGAAGACCGAGGGCGGGGTGGAGACGTAGAAGAGCACCTGGACCTCGCGGCCGAGTTTCGACTCGATCGTCTCGATGTGGGCGGCGAGCCGCTCGAAGGCCTCCACCTCGTCGTAGCCCCCCGCGACGTAGCTGGTGTTGGCCGCCACGTGGCTCCAGACGTCGGGGTTGAGCTCCCGTCGCGAAAACTCCTTGATCGCTCCGGCCGCGATCTCCCGGAACTCGCCATCGGGGATGGCCTTGCGGCCATAGCCGACCAGGAAAAAGTCCGCCGGCAGCAGATGATCGAAGGCGAGGTTGTAGATCGCGGGGATGAGCTTGCGCGCGGTGAGGTCGCCCGAGGCGCCAAAGATCACGATGATCGTGGGCGGGGTGCCGCGGTGTTTGCTCAGGCCTTGAAGGAAGGGATGACGGGGGGCGTCGGACATGGCGGAGATGTTGGGTTAGCTAGGCGGCGGGCAAGGGAACGGGGCAAGGTTAATGCGGGGCGATTTCAGCATTCTACCGCCCGGCCGCAGCCGGATTTATCCATGGCGATGGCGCGAACGCTCCGGGAAGAGCGGGACGTCCCGATGGTGCCAGACCAACCGGCCATGGCGAATCGAGGCGAGACGCGGGTCGAGCCCCTGGGCCCGGAAGGCCGCCTCGCCCGCCGGGTCGGCCCCGTGCGCCACCTCCACGATATCGAAACGATAATGCCGGGCGGGCGGGCGCAGACGGGCCAGGTAGGCGGTGCAGGCGCGCAGAAGCGCCGCCTTTTTACGCCGATCCACCGCATGGTAGCCGCCCACCCGGGCGCCGGCCGCGCGGGCCTTCACCTCGACAAAAACCAGCACCGGCGCCGAGTCGCCCGGGCCCGCCGCCTGCTCGCAGACCAGATCGAGCTCCTCGCGAGCATCCGCGGGGTTGCGCCAATTCCGAAACAAGATCCGCAGACCGGCGGCCTTGAGATGCGCCTCGGCGGCGCGTTCGCCGGCCACGCCGGCCGAAGCCCGGGCGTCGGTCCCGGGACGGGCCCATCGCCAAAACGACGCCAGCCGCGTGAGGATACCACTCATGGCCTTTGTGTTTGCGAGACCCGGCGGAGGCCGCAACCCTGCGCTTTTCGCGAGTCCGCTCGCGCCGCCCCCAACCGCTTCCATGGCCACGCCCGCCCTCGTCAACACCCTGCGCCGCTCCCTGCTGATCAAGGTCATCTCCAAGCCGCAACCCAGCCGCGAGGACGTCGCCCACGTGATCGAGTTGACCGCCTCCAAGGTCGTCGAGGCCCTCCAGGCCCAGTCCATGACCCTTTACCTCGTCGAAGGCAACGAGATCGCTTTCAAGCAGGTCTACTACTCCCCCACCCTCTGGGGCACCGATAAAGCGGCCGAGGCCCGCTTCAAGGCCACGTCCGAAAAACTGCTCCAGGTGAAACTGCCCCTCGGCAAGGGCGTGGTCGGCAAGGTCATCGCCGACGGCAACCCGGTGTTTTTCCGCAACAGCGAGAGCCAGGCGCCGTTCATGAACTCGATGTCCGCGACCACCGGCTTCGACGTGCGCTCGATGCTCACCGTGCCGCTGAAGACGACCTCGATCATCGGCGCGATCCAGGTGCTCAACAAGGAGATGTCCGCCGGCACCCGCGGCGAGTTCACCCAAAACGACCTCACCCTGCTCAAGGAGGTCGCCGAATACTCCGCGTCGCTGATCCAGCGCATGCTGGACGCGAAGTATCAGCTGAGCGCGGAGGACACGGCGAAGTTCATCGCGCGCCTCACCGACCACCCGCTCGTCGCCACCCCGGAACAACTCGGCGAGGTCGACGAAAAACTGATCGAGATCGTCGGCGACGCCGTGATCCGCCGCGAGGGCGTCTTCCCCTACCGCCGCGTCGAGCGCGACCGCGTGGCGGTGCTGATGAGCAACCCGCTGGACTTCTCCAAACGCGACGCCTTCCAGCAAATCACCGAGCTGGTTATCGACGAGATCAGCGTGGCCCCCGCCACCTTGATCGAGACCCTGGTCAAAAAATACTTCAAGACCGAGGCCAAGGGCCCCGAGAGCGAGGTCGACCTCGGCTCCGTCACCGAGGCGATCAGCACCGCCTACTCCGCCGACAGCGGCGGCGAACTGAAGGCCGCCGACCTGGAGAGCGAGGAGTCCGCCCCGGTCATCCAGCTGGCCAACCGCATCATCGAGGACGCCTACATCTCCGGCGCCTCCGACATCCACATCGAGCCGATGGAAAAGGACCTGCTGGTGCGCTACCGCATCGACGGTCTTTGTCAGGAAAAACTACGCCTCCCGAAACAGGTCACCGGCGCCCTGATCTCCCGCCTGAAGATCATGTGCAACCTCGACATCTCCGAGCGCCGCCTGCCCCAGGACGGTCGCATCATCTTTAAGAAATACACCAAGAAGAACATCGACATCGACCTGCGCGTCGCCACCGGCCCGATGAACCACGGCGAGAAGGTCGTGATGCGCATCTTGGACAAACAAAAGTCCACCCTGCCCCTGCCCGCCCTCGGCTTTTCGGAGGAAAACCTGGCCAAATACCGCGAGTGCATCCGCCAGCCCTACGGGATGATCCTGCACTGCGGACCCACCGGTAGTGGCAAATCCATGACGCTCTACTCCGCCCTCGGCGAGGTGAACACGCCCGACGTGAACATCCAGACCGCCGAGGACCCGATCGAATACACCCTCGCCGGCATCAACCAGATGCAGATGAGCCGCGCCATCGGACTGACCTTCGCCCGCGCCCTCCGTTGTTACCTGCGCATGGACCCCGACATCATCCTGGTGGGCGAGATCCGCGACGAGGAGACCGCCCAGATCGCGGTCGAGGCCGCCCTGACCGGCCACTTGCTGGTCTCCACCCTCCACACCAACGACGCGCCCAGCACCGTCGCCCGCATCGGCGAGATGGGCGTGGAACCGTTCAACATCTCCGCCTCCCTCGTCTGCGTCTGCGCCCAGCGCCTCCTCCGCCGCGTGTGCAAGAACTGCAAACAGCCCTACGAGCCCGTGGGCCGCGAAAAGGCCCTGCTGGAAAAAGCCATCGGCTGGAGCGGCACGATCTACAAGGCCAACCCCGCCGGCTGCCCCACCTGCGGCGGCCTGGGCTACAAGGGCCGCGTGGGCATCCACGAGCTCATGACGAACTCGGAGGCGCTGACCGCCGCGATCAACAAGGAGGCCGAGGTCGCCGAGCTGAAACGCATCGCGATGAAGGACGGCATGAAGACACTCCACCAGGATTCCATGCTGAAGGTGAAGATGGGCCTGACCACCATCGAGGACGCCCTGTCCAACGTCCCCCCCGACCTCATCCTCTGAGCCCGCCCCGACCGCGTTCCCGTTTTCCGCGTTTCCGTTTCCTCGGTCGCTTCCGCTCCCTGCTCCCCGCTCCCAGTTCCGTTCTCCCATGTCCTCCGCCCCCCGCCCCGACGGCCGCCTGCCCGACCAACTGCGTCCCGTCGCCTTCGAAGCAGGCATCGCGCCGCACGCGACCGGCTCGGTCCTGGTCTCCTTCGGCAAAACCCGCGTCATCTGCGCCGCCACGATCGAGCCCGGCGTCCCCTCCTGGATGAAGCAGCAGAAGGTCCCCGGCGGCTGGCTGACCGCCGAGTATTCGCTGCTCCCCTACAGCACGCACGAGCGCAAGCCCCGCGACATCTCCCGCGGCAAGCTGGACGGCCGCACGGTGGAGATCCAGCGCCTCATCGGCCGCTCCATCCGCGCCGTGATCGACCTCGACAAACTCGGCCAGAACACGCTGTGGATCGATTGCGACGTGCTCCAGGCGGACGGCGGCACCCGCACCGCGTCCGTGACCGGCGCCTACCTCGCCGCCCGCCTCGCGGTGCAAAGCCTGATCGACGCCGGCCGCCTGAAGGAAAACCCGCTGGTCGACTCCGTCGCCGCCATCAGCGTGGGCCTGCTCAAGGGCCGCCCGCTGCTCGACCTGCCCTACGCCGAGGACAAGGACGCCGAGGTGGACTGCAACATCGTGATGACCGGCCGCGGTCGCTTCGTGGAGATCCAGGGCGCGGGCGAGGAGTCGACCTTCACCGGGGACGAGTTCCAGACCCTTCTCGCCCTCGCCCAAAAGGGCATCCGTGAACTCGCCGCCGCCCAGACCGCCTTTCTCAGTCGCGAGTTGCTGAAATTCGACTGAGCCAAGGGCCGGGCGCGGGGACCCGCGCGTCGCCCGGCCGCTCAACCCTCGCGCGGGCGCCCCGCCTCGGCCAGAAGGGCGAGTTCGCGATAGAGGCGCGCCAGTTCCGGCACCTCCACCCCGAGTCGCCGGGCCCTGCGCAGGGGCTCGCCCCAGATCGGCTCCACCTCAAGCGGACGACCCGCGAGGTGATCGACCAAGGTCGAGGGCCGGTAGGCCATGGACCGGGTGATTTGCACGTTTTGCTCCAAAAACGTGTCCTCGATCTCGACCCCCGCCGCACGCGCCGCCGCCTGCACCTCGCGCATCAGGGCCCGCACCCGCGCCTCCCGGGCCGGTTGGTGCAACACCGCGTCGGCGGTGATGCCGCCCTCGGTGACGGTCAAGCCGTTGAACGGCACGTTCCAGACGAGTTTGCGCCAGCGCGCGGCCTGAAGGCTGGCCGCCACCCGGGTCCTGACCCCGGCCGCCCGAAAGGCCTCCGCGACCGCCTCGGCGCACCCCTCCGGCGCCCCGGCGAAGGCGCCGAGCTCGATATAGCCCTCGTTTTGGCAAACCGCGCGCCCGGGCGCGAGACGGTTGACCCCGACAAAACAGAGGCAGCCCACCGTGCGCGGCCCGCCCGCCACCGCCGCCACCGCCTCGTCCACCCCGAGCCCGTTTTGCAGATTCACCACCAGCGTGTCGGGCCCGAGCAAGGGCGGCAGCAGGCGCGGGAGCTCGGCGTTCGCGGTGGCCTTTAGCGCGATCACCACCAGGTCGACCGGCCCGATCTCCCCCGGCTCGCCCGCCACCCGCGCCGGTCGCGCCTGGAAAACCTCGCCCGCCAGCTCGAGCCGGATGCCGTCCGCCCGGAGCACCGCGAGATCGCTCCGGGCCAGAAACGAAACCTCAAGCCCGGCCAGCGCCATGCGCCCGCCATAATAGAGCCCCAACGCCCCCGCGCCGACCACCGCGACCGTTTTGATCATGGGCCTATCCGTGCCCGCCCGCCGCCGCCGCGGTCAATCTCATCCTCGGCCGCGCGAGGCGCCCGCCTCGGCCTCCGCGATCACCCGCGGCCGCCGCCAGCGCCGCACCAGGGCCCGCCCGGGCAAAACGACCAGAACCTGATACAAAAGCAGGGCGAGGACCATGCCCGCGCCGGCGTAGGCCAGGCCTTCGAGCGTCACCGGCACGGCGGGTTTGAAGATCTCCCAGGCTCGCGCCGCGATCTCGGGATCGACATGGCGCAGGAAAACAAGGGGCCGCTCCCACGCGGATGCGTCGCGCAGGGCGGCCTCCGCCGCCTCGAGGTCCCGCACCCGGTCCAGCGTCTCCGCCATGACGTCGCCGAGCCTTGCCACCGGGGCCGCCGTCTGCGCCCGGGTGGTCTCGATCAGTTGCGCCAGGGTGAGCCCTCCCTCCCGGGCCACCTCCTCGTAACGCGCCAGCGCCCGGCGGGCCTCGTCGAGGTGTCCGCCGAGGCGTTGTTGGTATTGTTGGAAGAACTCCGGCGCCTGCGAGAGCCCCACCGCGCCGAGCACGCAGAGGGCCCGGTCCAGCAGGTTTTCGCCCGCGCGACCCAGCGGGCGGAGCGGGGCGGTCCAGGCGGAGCTCGGCTTCATGGGCGGGGAGGCTGCGACAAGGCCGCCCGGCAGGCAACGGCGGGCGGCAAAATTTTAACGCAAACGCCTCGCCTCGCCCTCGCCCGCCCGAAAACCTCGCGCCCGATGCACACCGCTCCGCCGCCCGAAACCCGCCCGTCGCCATCGCCCGCCGCCGCCTCCGCCAGCGCGCCCGACCATGCGCTCGGCGAAGCCTTGGGCGAGCTGGCCGCCCGCTTCGCCGGCCGTCCCACGCCCTTGGGCGAAGTGCTCGACGCGCTCGGCGCGCGCGCCTCGGCCCTGCTGGTGGTGATCTGCGCCCTCCCTTTCTCCACCCCGATCAGCATCCCGGGCCTGTCGACCCCCTTCGGCCTGGTCATCCTGCTCCTCGCCGCGCGCTACTTCGCCGGCCTGCCGCCCTGGCTGCCGGACCGCCTCCGGCGCGTCGTGCTGCCGCCGACCTTTCTGGCCAACATGCTTTCCGCCAGCGCCAAACTGGTGGGCTGGCTGGAACGACGCCTCCGCCCCGGACGCCTCGCCGCCCTGGCCGACGCGGAGTGGAAACTGCGCCTGCACACCGCCGTGGTGATCCTCTCCGCCCTGCTGCTGATGATCCCGCTCCCGCCCCTGCCCCCCTTCACCAACACCCTGCCCGCCCTGGTCGCGGTGGTGATGACCTTCGCCGCGCTCAAACGCGACGGCGCGGGCGTGCTGGCCGGCTACGGGATCTTCCTGTTCACCGTCGGCTACTTCGTCTTCTGGGGCGCGATCGTCGTGGAGACCTTCCGCCGCTACGGCGGCAAGGTCCTCGACCTGCTGGCCGGCGGGAGCTGAGCCCCGCGGCCCGCGCCGTCCGCCCGCCGCCTACCAGACACGCGCCCAGAGCAGCTTTAGGTAGCGGCTTTCGAGGCAGTTCGAGTAGACCGGATGGTCGGCGCCCGGTCCGGTGCGCTCGAAGAATTGCAGCCGTCGGTTGAGCCGGTGCGCGCCCTTGATCACGTGCTCCTCGAAGTCCTCGAGGGAAAGCAGGCCGGAGCAGGAACAGGTCACGAAGACCCCGCCGGGTTTGACCAGGGCGAGCGCGAGCTGGTTGAGGTCCTCGTATTTTCTACGGCCCTCGGCGTTGCCGGCGGCCTCGCGGGTGAAAATGAGCTTGGGCGGGTCGAGCACGACCACGTCCCACCTCTCGCCGTTCTGCGCCATCTGGCGGGCGTAGGCGAAGGCGTCGGTATGGACAAATTTGATACGGGCCTGGTTGAGGTTGGCGTTGCGCTTGGCCTGGGCGAGCGCGGCCTCGTCCAGGTCGACGGCGGTGACGTCCTCGGCCCCGCCGGTGATTCTGGCGTTGAGCGAGAAGCCCGCGCTGTAGCAGCAGAGGTCGAGCACGCGCGCGCCGCGGGTGAACCTGGCCAGCAGGCGGCGGTTTTCGCGCTGGTCGCAGAAAAAGCCGGTCTTGTGGCCCTCGGCGAAGTCCACCTCGTAGCGGATGCCGTGCTCGCGGATCTTCACCCGGGCGGGGGCGGCGGCGTTGGTTTCGTTGAACCAGCTCGGCTTGATGCCCTCGAGGGAACCAAGGTCGTGGTCGACGTGCACGCGGGCGAATTTTGTCCCGGCCAGCTCGTGCAGCAGCGGCAGCCAGGCGGGCAGCCGGCGGGCCATGCCAAAGCTGGTGACCTCGCAGAGCAGGGTGTCGGCGTAGCGGTCGACGATCAGGCCGGAGAGGCCGTCGCCGTCGGAGTTCACCAGGCGGTAGGCGTCGGTGGTGGCGTCGAGCTGGAAGGTCTCGCGCCGGAGCGCGACCGCGCGGCGCAGGGCGGTCTCGAAGTAGGCCTCGCCGAGCAGGGCGTCGGCCCCGTGGGCGACGACGCGCAGGACCATCTTGGCCCGTGGATTGTAGAGGCCGATGCCGAGGGGCTGGCCGCCCTTGTCGTAGACGTTGACCAGATCGCCCGGACGCGCGTCCGGGGACGCCTCACCCATCAGGCGGGGAAAGATCGCGGGCTGGAAGGTGAAATACTTGAGCTGCACCCAGGGGCGCGCGCGCTCGGCCGGCGGCACCGGGGGCGGCAGCTGGCGTCCCCCGCCGGGCGCGGGCTGGACCAGGCTCTCGTCGTCGGCGGGATCGGTGTCGCCGGGGGGCGGCGCGGAGGGGGGGACGGAGGCGGGCGGAGCGCGGTGCATGGTGCGGTTGGCCGACGGGCAAACCGCAAAGACGCCGCGCGGGCGACGTTTTTCGCCGGGCGCGCCCGCAAGCGCCGGTTGACGAAGGCGGTGACGGCGGGCTTAACCAAGCCCGCCGTCGGCAACCGCACCCACCCTCGCATGAAAAAACTCTTCTGGTTCGCCCTCGCCCTCGCGCTGACCGCCTACCTCGGCGTCATCCTGAAAAACACCTGGGAGACGACCGAGTTCTTCCTCGCCAACGGCCGCGAGGCGACGCTCAAGGTCGGCAAAAAATACAACGAGGCACGCTGGGCCAAACCACTCCCGCTGAAGAAGATCTCCGCCTACACCGCCACCATGGCGGAAAAACACGAGGTGTTGATCGAGACCGACTGGGTCTTGAACGAGAAGCAGACCTACCCGATCCGCTTTCTGCTCCGCGACGTGGCGGCCGAGGCGCGGCGCATGTCGGTGCGGACCCTGCCCAACAGCATCCGCCTCCACACCAAGGAGGACGGCACGCCGGTGACCCTGCAGGACACGGATCTTTTCGAGCGCGCCCTCGAGGTCGCGATGGGGCCGCCCGCCGAAGGCGTCTATGTCCGCCCGCGCCCCGTCGCCGAAGCCGCGCCCGACACCACCGCGCCGACCGTGCCTTTCCTCATCGTGGAGCCCGGCGCCGTCACCTGGCAGGTGATCTGGAACAACACCCGCCCCGGCGAATGGGCCGTCCTGGTGGGCTGGCTGCTCACCCTGCAATGGTTGTTCACCCACGCCTGGAATCTCCCCTGGCGCCCGGCCGCCCGCCAGCAGACGGACAAAAAGGATTTTGTGCATCCCTCGATGCGCCGGATCGACCCCGACAAACCCAACGCACCGACGGCCAAAATCAGTTTCACCCCGCGCAAGGACGCCGCGGTCGACGACGCCCCGCCGCCCCCCCCGCCCCCACCCCCGCGCACCGTGGCCCTCCCGCCCAAGGCGGACGCGGACAAGGACAAGCCCCGCGTGCCCTACACCACCGCCGTAACCGCGCCCCCCTTCGAGCCGCCGGCCGGCACGCCCGAGCCGACCCTGAAGCTGGCGCGGAAAAAGAATCCCGACGCGCCCTGACGCGCGCTGCGTTTCGGACGGCCGCCGCACGCCGCCCGGTCGTGCGTCCGCGGGCCGGGTCTCCGGGGCGTTTGGCGCTTGGACTCCCGCGCCCGCCTCGTGTTTTATGGTCGGCATGCGCATCGCCCTGCTCGCCGACATTCACGGCAACCTCGCCGCGCTCGAGGCCGCCCTGGCCGAAGTCGAGACGCTCGCCCCGGACTTGACCATCGTGGCGGGCGACGTCGTCGATGGCGGACCCGACACCGGCGCATGTTGGCGACGGGTCCGGGCGCTTGGCTGTCCGGTGATCCGCGGCAACCACGAACGTTATCTCTTCGACTACGGCACGCCCCGCGCCGACCCGGCCTGGAGTTCCCCCCAGTTCGCCCCGCTGCGGGTGGCGCGGGCCGAATTGAGCCCGACCGAGCTGGCCGAACTGGCCGCCTTGCCGCCCACCTGGGCCGACCCCGCCTGGCCCGACCTGCTGGTCGTCCACGCATCCCTGCGCGGCGACAACGATTCCATCTTCCCCTACACCCCGGACGCGCAGATCGACCCGATGTTTCCCGGCCTCGATCCGGCGGTGAAGCTCATCGTGCGCGGCCACAACCACGTCTGCTCGACCCGCGAGTGGAGCGGTCGTCGTATCGTCACCACCGGCAGCGTCGGCCTGCCCCAGGATGGCAACCCGGCCGCCCAGTTTCTCCTCCTCGAACGAGCCGCCGGCGAGTGGCGGGTCCGGCACCGCGCGGTGCGTTATGACGTCGGGCACACCTTACGGCGCTTTCGCGAAAGCGGCTACCTCGACCAGGCCGGACCGCTGGGCCGTCTTTTTTATCGCGAGATGGAGACCGGCACGCACCAGGTCGTGCCCTTTTTGCGCTATTACGGCGCCGCCCGTTCGAGGGGTCTGCACTGGACGCTGGAGGAGGCCCTGCGCCGGTTTTTTGAAGCGGGTTGAAACAGGCTCGTCTACCGGGCCGCGCTCTGTCGCGTTGAAACGATGAACCTCGAACACGTCGCGCTCAACGTCCCCGACCCGGTGGCCTTCGCCTCCTGGTATCAACAGCATCTCGGCCTGAGGGTGGTGCGCCATCTGCCCCAGTCCAATCAGACCCACTTTATCGCCGACGAGCGAGGCGGGGTGATCGAGATCTACCACAATCCCGCCGCGCCGATCCCGGCCTATGCCGAGATGCACCACATCGTGCTGCACCTCGCCTTCGAAACGACCGATGCCGACGCCGACCGCGCGCGTCTGCTCGCGGCCGGGGCGACCTTTGTCGAGGCGGTGCTGCCGGCGGACGGCTCCCGGCTCTACATGCTGCGCGATCCCTGGGGTCTGGCCCTGCAACTCTGCCACCGCGCCCGCCCCTTGCTCGGCTGAGGCCGCCGTCCGGCGGCGGCCGGGCCGGCGGGCACAGCGAGCAAGTCTTCAGATAACCCCCGCGGTCTCCGGGCTCACACCGTGCGCGAGTAGCGCGCGGGGCCGCCGGTGCCGAGGTAGGCGTCGAAGCGCATCGCGATCACCCGGATGAGCAACGCACCCGTCGGTGTGACATCGTAGCCGCCGGGGACCCGCGCGAGCAGACCGTCGGCCACGAGGTCGGCCAGACCGGTGAGTTCGGCCGAGTAGGTTTTTTCAAAGTCCACCCCGAGGCGGGCGGAAAGCGCGGCAAAGTCCAGGCGTCGGTCGCACATGAGGCGCAGGATGATCTCGCGGCGACGCGCGTCCTCGTCGGTCAGGATCAGACCGCGCTCGATCGGCAATCGACCGGCGGCGACCGCGGCCTGGTAGGCGTCGAGGTCGCGGATGTTTTGCCTATAACTCCGACCGGTTTGGGAAATGGAGGAAAGGCCGAAGGCGTGGATCGAGGCGCCGGCGCGGGTGCTGTAGCCCTGAAAATTTCGCTGGAGCCGACCCGAGCGCTGGGCGACCGCGAGTTCGTCGTCGGGACGGGCGAAGTGATCCATGCCGATGTGCACGTAGCCGGCGGCGGTGAGGCGACGGAGGGCGAGCAGGAACAGCCCCAACTTGGCCTCGGGCGTCGGCAGGGCGCGGTCGCGCTCGAGGATGCGCTGGGCGGGCTTGAGCCACGGCACGTGGGCGTAGCTAAAAACCGCGAGGCGCTCGGGCCCGAGGGCGATGACGTCGTCCAAGGTGCGGGCAAAGGTCTCGGCGGTCTGATAGGGCAGACCGTAGATGAGGTCCACGCCGATGGAGGCGTAGCCCGCGTCGCGCAACATCGCGAAAGCATCGAGGGTCTGCTCCAGGGGTTGAACCCGGTGGATGGCGAGTTGCACGCGCGTGTTGGTGTCCTGCACGCCGAGCGAGGCGCGGCGGCAGCCGAGATCGGCGTAGGCGCGGGCCTGGGCGGGGGTGAGCCTGCGGGGATCTATCTCCACGCTCGCCTCGACGTCGGGCGCGAAACGATGCCGCGCGTGGATCATGGCTCCGAGGCGCCGGATCGCGGCCGGCGCGAGAAACGTGGGGCTGCCCCCGCCGAAGTGGAGCTGGGTGACCGGGCTGGCGGGATTCAGGTGCGGGCGCGTCAGGTCGAGTTCGCGCTCCAGGGTGTCCAGGTAGTCGTCGGCGAGGTCGGAGCGGCGGGTGATGACCGTGGTGCAGCCGCAGAACCAGCAACGCGATTCGCAAAACGGAAGATGGAAATAAAGCGAGACCGGGCGGGCGGCGTCGCCGCTCTCACCAGCCAGTTCGGAGGTCAGGGCGGCGACCGCGGTGTCGGTTGAAAACTGCGGCGCGGTGGGATAAGAGGTGTAGCGCGGACCGGGGCGGTCGTATTTCAGCAAAAGGGCGAGATCGAGATCGGCGGCGGCCGGGGTGGCCGGTGCGGCGGGCGGGGCGGTTTCCGCGGTGGGATCGAGGGCTATCATACGCCCGTAGGGTAGAGTCGGACGGGCGCGCGGGCTCGGCGTTCCTTGGCCGGGCGTGCGCGTATTTGGCCCGGGAGGATGACGGCTTGACCCTGCGCCGTCCCCGCGCCGGTCTGCGCCGATGATTTTCACCCCGACTCGGTTCCGCGCGGCGATGGCGCCGCGCCGGCCATGAAGTGGGCCGCCGGCCCCTTGGGCCGACGCGCGCGAAACGGCCTGCAAGTCCTTCTGCGGCACTCCGCCGTGGCCCGGCGGCTGGTGGTTCCGACCCTGTTGCGCCGGAATTTCGACCGCTTCTTCGACTATCCGCTCGATTTGCGAGATCCCCGCACGCTCTCGGAAAAAATCCAATGGCTCAAGGTGCACGGCCGCCTGCGCCACGTGGCCCCCTACGTGGACAAATACGAGGTGCGCTCCTTTGTGCGCGCCGTGATCGGCGATGACCACCTGGTGCCGCTGGTCGGGATTTACGACCGGGCGGCGGAGATTCCGTGGGAGAGTCTGCCGGCGCGCTGTGTGATCAAGGCGACGCACGGCAGCGGCTGGAATCTGTTCATGCCAGACTCGGCCCGGCTGGATCGCGCCGCCACCGCGCGAACGGTGGACGGCTGGTTAACGCGGACCTACTACGACCACAGCCACGAGGAGCAGTATCTGTTCATACGGGGCCGCCTCCTCGTCGAAACCATGCTGGGCGAAGGCGGACCGGTGCCGTGGGACTACAAGTTTTTTTGCTACGCCGGCGAGCCCCGCTTCCTGACCGTGGACGTGGATCGCTTCGGGCGGCATCGCCGCAAGGTCCTGGACCTCGAATGGCGAACCGTGCCGGGTCTTATCCAGTTTCCGAATCACGAGGGGGATTTGCCGCGGCCGCCGGAATTCGAACCCATGGTGGAGCTGGCCAGGCGTTTGGCCCGGCCCTTCCCCTTTGTGCGGGTGGATTTTTACGTCGACCAAGGCAGGGTGTTTTTTGGCGAGCTCACCTTCACCCCCGGTTCGGGCCTGTTGACGGTCAAGCCGCACGCCTTGGACCTCTGGATGGGCGAAGGCCTCGACCACACCGCCTTCCGCCAAGGGGCCTGGCGCAAAGAATTCCCGACGCGAATGGCGGAGAGGGAGGGATTGATTCGCTGACGCTCAGGGTCTTACCCCGGCGCTGCTGCGCCGCCCCTATCCCGCCCTCGGGCGCCGCGCGCCCTGGCGCCGCTGCGCGGCGGTCGCCATTTGCCGCGCAAATGGCGGAGAGGGAGGGATTGATTCGCTGACGCTCAGGGTCTTACCCCGGCGCTGCTGCGCCGCCCCTATCCCACCCTTTGCCGGTTCAGCTAAGTTGCGACCTGACGCGGACTTAGTTGATGGTTAATTATTTAGAACAAGTAGAGAGGAGCAGAAAGGTGCAACGAGTGGAAGCCAAAAACACGTTTCGTGGCAACCTTCTGGCAACCTAAACGGGCACTCTGCGAACCGACTCGGTCGGAATCCAGTGAAACAAAAGAGGAGGCGGCAATCACGCCACCTCCTCCGAATCAAACGCAGTTAGTGTGGCTGCTCCGCATCCTGCCCAAGGCCCGCGCCAAGCTCCGCGGCGAACTGCCCGCCTCGATGATGTATGGCTGCGGCGGCGACCGACGGTTTTTCAAGGAGAACGACATCCTGCCGGCGGAGTTTCTCGCCCTGATCTGGCGCGCGGGCGCTGACGACGCCGCGATCATCGCCTGGGTGAAGCGCCGGAAGGCCGGCCGCTAGGGTTCGGGGGCCGCGTCCGCGGCGCGGGTCGATCTCGCCTCCGAGCCCCCGGCCTCCAGCTGGTTAAGCCAACGTCGGGTGGAAGCCCCGCAGACCTTGGCGAAGGCGCGGGATACGGCGCTGGCCTCGCTGAAGCCGAGGTAGGCGGCGACTTTCTCCAGCTTCCAGCCGTCGCGGAGACAGCGTTGGACGACCGCCATGCGCAGGCGCGCCAGTTCCGTCCTCGGGGCGGCCCGGCCGGCGTCCGCGAACAAGCGGCGCAGGTGGGCGGGCGACACCCCGACCGCGCGCGCGACCGCCGCGGCGGAGGGGTTCTCGGCGATGTTCTCCTCGAACCAGTGCAAGGCCTGCTCGACCCGATCGGTGATCGGTCGTTTCGCGGGCGGCGGCGTGGCGCGCGTCAACACCAGCAGAGCCACCTCGATCAGGATCTGTTCGAGTTTCAATTTCAGGCGGACGTCGGCCGCGCCGGCCATTTCCGCCACGTCCTCCAGGCGGGCGGCGAAGTGGCGACGCTCCGCCTCGCTCAAGGATAGCAGGAGCGTTCCGGCCATGTTCACGTGGGCGGACAACTCCTCCGGAACGGCCCGGAAATGCAGGACGAAAACCTCCGAAATCCCTGCGCCGTCGTCCGTCCACCCATGCGGGGAGTCCGGGTGGGCGAGGTGGAGTCGGGGGGCTCGCGCCGCCTCGTTCGATAAGGCGAAGTTGTCCGGGCGGGCGTTCCCCTTGAAAACCCATTGCAGCTCCCAGTAGCCGCGCGGCCGGCCCAGGACCGGGCGGAGCCCGTACGTGCGGGCGCCCTTCGCCATGTAGACCAGATTCTGAGCCGGGCGCGTCATGCGCGTTTCTGTCATCTTTGCGCGCGATCCGGCAATGGCAAAGGACGGGGCGATGGGGTAGTCTGCGAGGAGGACCGACGGGCACCCCATCCGGCGATCCCCGTCACCCTGTCCTGATACCCCATGCTCTTCCTTCGTCTCCGTTGGCTCGCCCCGGTTCTCGGGTTTTTCGCCGGGTTTTCGTTCTGCTTGGCGGAGTCATCCGCCGGGATCCGCCTCTATCTCGCGCCGCAAACCCTGCGCTCCGACGAGGCCACGTTGATCTGGGAAAAGCTGGAAGGTGCCGATCCCGGCCTCGCCTACGAGGTGCTGCGCGACGGCCAGCCCGTTGGGGAAACGACCAAAACGCACTTCACGGCCCGGGAGCTCGCCCCGGAGCAGGCCTACGTTTTTATGGTTCGGGTCCCCGGCGCCGCCGGCACCGGGAACCCCGGTGTCCGAACGCAGAGCAATCCGCTCGAACTGCGCACCCTTTCGCCCGAGCCGGTGGTATCCGTCCTCGACCACGGCGCGGTCGGCGACGGCCGCACGCTCAACACCCGCGCCCTTCAGGCCGCGATCGACGCCTGCCCGCCCGGCGGCGTGGTGCGTTTGCCGGCCGGTGTTTTCCTGAGCGGCGCGCTTTTCCTCAGGAGCGACATGACCCTCGAGATCGCCGAGGGCGGCGTGCTCAAGGGCTCCGCCGATCCCGCCGACTACGCGCCGTTCATCCGCAATCGTTTCGAGGGTTGGGAAATGGACACCTACGCGAGCCTGCTCAACGCCGGCACCCTAGACTCGGCGGGACCGGCCAATGTGCGCAATCTCAGCATCCGCGGCGCGGGCACGATCTCGGGCGGCGGCAAAAAACTCTCCGACGCCGTGCGCGCCGAGTTCCCGGGCGTCAAAGGCCTGCGTTCGCGCGGTCGTTTGATCCTCCTGATGAACGCGGAGAACGTCGAGGTGGCCGGGCTCACCCTGGAGGAGACGCCGTGCTGGACACTCCATTACATCTATTCGGAAAACATCACCCTACGCGGGCTCGTGATCCGGAGCGACGTGCGCAATGGCGACGGCATCGATCCCGATTCCTCCCGGAGCTCCTATATCTTCGATTGCACGTTCGACACCGGCGACGACTGCATCGCGATCAAGTCCGGTAAAAATCCCGAGGGCAATGTGATCAAGCGTCCGACCGAGATCGTGCGGGTGTTCGACTGCCGCTTCGACCGCGGTCACGGTATCTCCATCGGCAGCGAGATATCCGGCGGCGTGCGCGACGTGCTCATCGAGGACTGCGTCGCCGGCCCGCTTCTCCATGGCCTGCAGATCAAGGCGACCGAGGAGCGCGGCGGTTTTGTCGAGAACGTCAAGGTGCGCGACTGCAGCCTCCGTCAGATCACGGTCTACACCAAGCTGCCCTACAACAACGACGGCGGGGCCGCGCCCATTCCGCCTATTTTCCGCGACTTCCGCTTCGAGAACATCGACCTCACCGAGGCCGATCCGACCAAGCCCGTCATCGTCGTCAACGGCTTCGCGGCCGAGGGGCATCGCACCCGGAACGTTTCCTTCGGGAACATCCGGCTGCCCGCCGGCGCGAAAGTGACGGTGGATCGGGCCGAGGATGTGACCTTCGTCCGAACAACCACGTCCGAAGGTGGCGAACCGCTCTACGAAATCACCCGTTCCGAACGCGTGAAACATCGAGCCCGTCGCATCGATCTCCGATGAAACCCGCGTCGTCGCCATTGCTTCAATCCATGGTTCGCGTCTGCGGTTTAGCGCTGTTGGTCGTCGCGGTGGGCTTGTCTCCCTTGCGCGCGACTTTGGAAGCGGGCGCAGAGGGTGGAGAGTCCCTTCGGTTGAACGCCACGGAATGCGGCGCGATCGGCGAGGGCGTCGCGCTGAACACCTCGTTCATTCAGTCCGCCATCGACCGGCTCGCCGCCGGTGGAGGAGGAACCCTGATCGTTCCGCCCGGCGTTTTCGTCAGCGGGGCCCTGTTCTTGAAGCCGAGGGTGAATCTGCGCCTGGAGAAGAACGCCGTCCTCCGCGCCTCCACCGATGTAGCCGCCCACTTTCCGGCTCGCCGCACGCGCATCGAGGGCCACTTCGAAGAAAGCTTCACGCCCGCTCTTATCAACGCCGACGGCTGCGACGGCTTGCGCATCACCGGCGACGGCACGCTCGACGGCGACGGACGCAAGATTTGGGACGAATTCTGGCGGCTGCGAAACGCCGCCGCCGACAAGAACGGCTTCAGAAATCTCGCCATCCCCCGCACCCGGCTCGCCCTGATCGAAAACTCCCGCGACGTCGTGATCGAGGGCGTCACCTTCAAGGATTCCCAGTTCTGGAATCTCCATCTCTACCGCTGCCGCGACGTCCTCGTCAAAAGCGCCCGCTTCGCCGTTCCCGACGACTACAAACAAGCCCCCAGCACCGACGGCATCGATGTGGACAGCTGCCAAGACGTGGTCGTCGAGGGCTGCTGGTTTTCCGTGACCGACGACTGCATCGCGCTGAAGGGAACGAAGGGGCCGCTCGCCCTGGAGGACCGGGAGAGCCCGCCGGTGGAGCGCGTGCGCGTGCGTGATTGCGTTTTTCAACGGGGGCACGCGGCGGTCACGTTCGGGAGCGAGGCCACCGTCGTGCGGGATGTGCGGGTGGAACACTGCCGGGTCCTGGGGGCGATGGTCGTCGCCAACTTCAAGCTGCGTGCCGACACGCCGCAGTGTTACGAAAAAATCCGGTATCAGGATATCACGCTGGAGAGCTCCGCCGGCGCGTTCGTTACCATGCAGCCGTGGAAGCAATATCTCGATCTGAAGGGTCTCGCGCCGCCTCGATCAGTCGTGCGCGATGTCACCTTTTCCGGCCTCCGCGGTCGTTTCGGTTCCTTTGGGGTCATTTCCGGCAATCCCGGCCAAACCGAAATCACGGGCGTGCGGTTTGAGGACGTGGACGTGAACTTCGCTCGGTCGAAACTCTTCGTGTGGGCTGGGACCGAGATTCGTTTCGAGAGGGTGAACGTGAACGGCGCTCCCTATCTACCTTAACCGCGCGCGGCGGTCCGCCTTCGCCTCGTCGTTTCGCTTCGAAATTCCATCCTGCCCCACAAACCTTGTGCTTTCTCCCATGTGTTTCCGTTTTTTCGAGCCGCCCCGTTTCCTGCGCTTTCTTGGGGCGCTTTCAGGCGCATGGCCAGTTCCTTGGCTGGCGGGGCAAACGCCGCTCGCCGCCCCGCCACCGGCCTCCGGGTCGGGCTGGCCCGCGATCACGCGCGAGGCCCGGCCGTGGACGTTCAACTGGTGGCTCGGCTCGGCGGTGGACGAGGACAATCTCGGCCGCGAGCTGGATCGTTACCGGGACGCGGGCCTCGGCGGCATTCACATCATTCCCATTTACGGCGCGAAGGACGCCGCCGCGCGGTGGATTCCGTTTCTGAGTCCCGAGTGGTGGCGGATGTTCGATTGGACGGTCGCGGCGGCGGAGCGGCGCGACCTTGGCGTCGATCTGACGGCCGGCACGGGGTGGTGTTTTGGCGGTCCGGAGGTTACGGTGGAGGAGGGCGGCAAGCGGCTGGTGTTGATCAACACGGCCTTTCCCGCCGATGGCCGCATCACACCGCCCAAGGGTTTCGATTCCATCGCGTGGCAGTCGTTCGCGGCCGTCTCGGCCTCCGGCGCGCGCGAGGACCTGCGTTCGCTCGTGCGGGCGGACGGGCTGCTGGGTTGGCTGCCGCCCGGTTCGGTCGAGGGCTGGATGGTGGTCGCGGTCGGGGTGCAGAGCACCGGACTCAAGGTCAAACGCGCCGGGCCCGGGGGCGAAGGCAGGATGATCGATCCTCTTTCGCCGGCGGCGATGCGGCACCACCTCGCTCCGTTTCAGGAGGCCTTCGCCGCCGGTTCCGGCCATGCCCGGCCGCGCGCGATCTATCACGACTCCTACGAGTATTACGAAGCGGCGTGGAGCCCGGCGCTCGGGGATGAGTTTTTCCGCCGGCGCGGTTACCGGCTGGAGGACCGCTGGGATCTGCTCGCGGGGCAGGGCGGATCGGAGGAGGTGGGGCGTCTCTGGCACGACTATCGCCGGACGGTTTCGGATGTGATGGTGGAAAAGGTGTTCCCTCCCTGGACGGACTGGGCGGCGGGGAGCGGCCTGCGCACCCGTTTCCAGGCCCATGGCGCGCCGGCCAATTTGCTCGATCTTTACGCGTTGGCTTCGATTCCCGAGACCGAGATGTTCGGCCACGGCGGCCCCGACCCGCTAGACTCGCGTTTCGACCAAAACATCGGCGGCGCCGACCGCGACATGCAGGTGAGCAAGTTCGCCTCCTCCGCCGCGCACGTGACCGGCCGGCGGCTGGTTTCCGCCGAGACCGGCACCTGGATGGCGGAGCACTTCCACGAAACCTTCGAGGAGCTGAAGGGCTTCACCGACCGCCTGTTCGTAGCCGGCGTGAACCATGTTTTTTATCACGGCAACGCCTACTCGCCCGATGACGTTCCTTGGCCCGGCTGGCTCTTCTACGCCGCCAGCGAGCTCAACACCCGCAATCCGCTCTGGCGCGAGTTCGCGGCGTTCAACACCTACGTCACCCGCGTGCAGTCCCTCCTGCAGGCCTCCGAGCCGGACAACGATTTTTTGCTCTACTGGCCGATCGACGACGTCTGGAGCGATCCGAAACCCGGCGTCGCGCTGCTCACGGTGCACAACCGCAACTGGGTGCCGCCGCTCGGCTACGAACTCTTCGCGCGGGGCCACGCCTTCGATTATTGCAGTGATCGTCAGATCGCCGGACTGCGGATGCGGGAGGGCGGCGCCGTCGGTTTGGACGGCGGCGCGGCTTATCGAGCCGTGGTTTTTCCGGCCTCGAAAACGTTGCCGCTGGAAACACTCCGCGCGGCCCTGCAGCTGGCCGAGGACGGCGCGACGGTCTGCTTCGTCACGCCGGTCGCGGGCGATGTTCCCGGGCTCGGCGAGGTCGAGCGGAGGCGGAACGAACTGCGCGACTTATTGCCCGCCTTTGCCCGCGCGGAGGTGACCGAGGCGCGGGAGCTGCGGCGGGGGCGCGGACGGATCCTGTTTGGACCGGCGGAGAAAGTCCTGGCGCTGGCGGGCATCCTTCCCGAGCCGGCCATGCGCGCCCACCCGGGCCTGCTTCTGTTGCGTAAAACCGAGGGCGGCGCCCCGGGCTATTTTTTGGCCAACCACGCGCCGGAGCCGCTCGACGCCTGGGTCGAGCTGGGGCGGCCGGCTTTGATCGTGAGTTTGCTCGATCCGCTTACAGGTGCGATCGCCAACGGCCGCGTGCGCCAAAACGCCGCCGGCCGGCCCGAGGTGCGACTACGTCTGGAGCCGGGGCACAGCGTTTGGCTGCGCACCCGCCGGGACGCTTCCGACGCGGCACCCACCGCTGGATTGGCGAGCGGGCAAGGGGCCGCGCGACCGGGCCGGACGTTGTTCGCCTTGAATGGCCCGTGGCGTGTCGAGTTTATCGCGGGCGGTCCGGAGCGACCGGCGCCGTGGGAGCCGGCGTCTTTGGGTTCCTGGACGGAGGGCGGCGATGCGCGACGCGAGGCTTTTGCGGGCACCGCGCGGTATGTCACCCGTTTCGACCCGGGTGAAATCGGCACCGGGGAATGTATTCTCGACCTGGGCGAGGTTTTCCACGTCGCGCGGGTGCGGCTCAACGGGAGCGATCTGGGCGTCACCTTTATGCGCCCGCATCGGGTTGTGGTGCCCGGCGGGCTGCTCCGTCCGATCAGGAACGAACTGGAGATCGAGGTGACGAATCTGGCGGCCAACCGTATCCGCGATCTGGATCGGCGCGGCGGGTCGTGGCGCAACTTCTACTTCGTCAACATCGGCTACCGGGACTTCAAGGCGGCGGACTGGCCGCTGGCGACGTCCGGCTTGTTTGGTCCGGTCCGGCTGCGGGCCCGGGATGGGGGCCTTGAAACGGATTCCGAATCGGCCGTCGGCAGAGTTCGCGAATAGCGTATCCCATTTTGCTGTATGGGTTAAAATTGCGGAGAGGGAGGGATTGATTCGCTGACGCTCAGGGTCTTACCCCGGCGCTGCTGCGCCGCCCCTATCCCACCCTCGGGCGCTCCGCGCCCTATCGCCGCTGCGCGGCGACCACCATTTGCCGCGCAAATGGCGGAGAGGGAGGGATTCGAACCCCCGTTACCTTTCGGTAAACCGCATTTCGAGTGCGGCGCGATCGACCACTCTGCCACCTCTCCGGACGCAAGCCGGCGAACGTAGGACGCGGCGGAGGAAACGGAAGCCGAAAGTGCAGGGTTACTCCCGGACCGGGTAAAATCCTCCCGCGACTCCGAACCCGCACCCGCCCACCCGACCGACCGCCCCGGCTCAAAGCACAAAGGCCTTCGGCGCGATGAGGACGACAAACTCGCCCTTCAGGCTGGTCCTGGCCAGGCGCCCGGCGACCTCCCC
>CAMCHD010000015.1 GCA_945874545.1 Akkermansia muciniphila
ACTGCGGCCCGCTCTGCCGCCGCCTCGTGCTGGGCACCTTCCGAAACATGCGGCTGGGGCACCTGCGCATGGAGCTGCCCGAGGGCGGCTTCACCGAATTCGGCACCCATGCCGACGCCCTCGCCCGCCGCCTTCCGCCGGGCCTCTCCGCCTCCGCCCACATCCGCGTGCGCCGCGACGCCTTTTTCCGCAAATGCCTGCTCGCCGGGGATATCGGCTTCGCCGAGTCCTACCTCGACGGCGACTGGGACACGCCCGATCTGACCAGCCTGATCGCCTGGTTCATCCTCAACGTCGAACACGCCCCCACCCTCTCCGGCTCGACCAAAAAGACCGGCCAGGCCCTCTTCCTCAACTGCCTGCGCTTCGCCAACCGCCTCGGCCACCTCCTCCGGCCGAATTCCCGGACCAGCGCCCGCCGCAACATCGCCGAGCACTACGATCTCTCGAACGAGTTCTTCCAGCTCTTCCTCGACCCCTCGATGATGTATTCCAGCGCGCGCTGGCCGGCCAACGCCCAAGGGCTCTCGCTCGAGGCCGCCCAGCGCGAGAAAAACGACGCCCTCTGCCGCTCCCTCCGCCTCGCCCCGACCGACCACGTGCTCGAGATCGGCACCGGCTGGGGCGGCTTCTGTCTCCACGCCGCCCGCACCTACGGCTGCCGCGTCACCAGCCTCACCATCTCGAAACAACAATTCGACCTCGCCCGCGCCCGCATCCAGGCCGCCGGCCTCGCCGACCGGGTGGAGGTGCGCCTCGAGGACTACCGCGACCACCCCGGCACCTACGACAAGATCGTTTCGATCGAGATGATGGAGGCCCTCGGCCACGACTACCTGCCGGTCTACTGCGACACCCTCGCCGCCCGCCTGAAGGCCGACGGCCTGCTCGCGCTCCAGTTCATCACCTGCCCGGACCACCGCTACGCCGAGCTGCGCCGCGGGGTGGATTTTATCCAGAAGCACATCTTCCCCGGGTCCCTCCTGCTCTCGCTGAACCGCGTGAACCAGCAACTCGCCCGCGCCGGCGGCTTCATGCTGCACCACATCGAGGACTTCGGCCCCGACTACGCCCGCACCCTGCGCACCTGGCACGATACCTTTCAGGCAAAAAGCGAGGCCGTCCTCGCCCTCGGTTTCGACGAACGTTTCCTGCGCAAATGGAGCTACTACCTCCGCTACTGCGAAGCCGCCTTCGCCATGCGCAACATCTCCGTGGTGCAAACCCTGCACACCCGCCCGAACAACCTCGCGCTCTAATAAGCGGCGGTGCCGACACCTACGGCGCGGTTGAAGCAGCCAGGCCCGCCTCCGAATCGTTTATTGCGGGACCGGCCTGAATCCACCAACTTTCCGCCATGTCTGTCGCCGAGATGAAAGCCGAGTTGCCCAGCCTTTCACCCGCCGAACTGGCCGAGGTGGAAACGGCTTTGCAGCAGGCCAAGCAGGGCGAATCTCCCGATGCGGGCGCGCCGTTAAGGGCCTTTTTCGGCTGCGCCCGCGGCACCATCACCTTTCTCCCGGGCTGGGACGAACCGGACACCGAACTCTGGAACGCCCTGAAGGATGATCTACCTCTTTGAACCCGGATACGGCGATTATCCCGGCGGAGTATAGCCCAAGTTGTTGAGTCGTTGGGTCGGTGCGGAATCCCCGGCCTGCACCTGGAAGGTGCTGGTCGCGGGTGACGCGGCGAGCCGACGGCCAACAGGTTGCGCGAGACGACCCGCGATAATCGCGGTATCCGGGTTGATATCAACGCCTGGCTTTGGATCACCGAAAGCCCTGAAAAGTTTTCCTCCGCCACGGCCCGAATTCTTGGCGCGCACCGGGGCCCGGTCGGCCTCTCCGCCGTCAGCGTCTGGGAAGTATGCCTGAAGGTGCGCAAAGGGAAACTCCCGCTTTCCCTCCCCACCCTCGACGACTGGCTCAAGATCACCCTGCACCCAGGCGCCATCCGCCTCCTCCCGCTCGATGCCGCCATCGCCCGCCTTTCCACCGAGCTGCCCGGCACCTTCCACGACGACCCCGCCGACCGCTTCATCGTCGCCACCGCCCTCCATCTCAATCTCACGATCGTGACCAGCGACGAAAAGATCCTCGCCTACCCTCACGTCAAAACCATGGACACCCGTTGAAAGCCGCCGGGCCCCCGGTCCGGCTCCCCCTGGGCCGGCTGTCAGCGCTGCAAGCTCATTTTCTTAAAAACTATAGCTGAAATTCAACCTGCCTTTTTTGCCGAGAAAGAACGCAAAAGTCACAAAGGTAAGCTTTTCCGCCGTTATATCTTTTGCGTTCCCTGCGTTCTTTTGCGGCTACACTACTGGTTATGATGCGCGCAGGGATCTTTTGCGCCTTTTCGCGGCAATTCTCCGTTTCTATTGGCTACAACCCTATTTAAAACACTCTAAGGCGGCGCCAGGGTGACGGTGGCGGACTGCAGGCGGGTGAAGTGGGCGAGGTTGTAAGTGCAGAGGCGTTGGCAGGCGTTGCCCTCTGCGGCGAGCAGGTGAAGGGCATCGTAAATGATGCCGCTGGTCAGTCCGAGGTTGGCGACCCGCTCCAGGGCGCGGGTGTAGTCGGTCGCGCCGAGGGGCAGGAGGGTGAGCCGGGTCGTGAAGTTGGCCTCGATGAGACGGCGGGCGTCGACGGGCAAAATGCGGCGCGGGAGCGGCAGGGCGGTAAGCGTGGCGAAGGCCTCGGCGAGCGCATGGGTGGTGCAGAAGCCACGGTGTTCCCCGCTGGTGTAGTGGACAAAGCAGGCCAGCGCCGCCGCATGGCGGGGCAATTGATCGACCACGGCACTGACCAGCACGGAGGTGTCGAAAAGGACATTCATGGCCGGTCAGGGCCTCAATTCCCGGCGAGGTCCTGGCTTCGGCCTTCGCGCTGCCGGTTGATGAAGGCGGCGATATCGAGATCGAGGGCCGGGGCGGATGCCCCGCCGGTGTGGACGAGGATGCCGTCGCGCTGGACGAGGGTGGACGCGGTGCCACGGACGCGAAGATTAATGCCTTCTGCGTCGGTGTTTAGATCGATCTCGGTGCCAGGGACGAGGTGGAAGCGATCGCGAATGGCCTTAGGTAAAACAACGCGGCCCGCGCTATCGATGGTAATGGTCATGCCAAAATGGTATTAAAATTGGCAAACCAGTCAAGGAAGACGACGCCGTGAGCGGCGATTGAACTCCAAAGTTAACCTGTCCCTTAAAACCTTCGATGCTGGTTCACCAAGGTGCGCGAGCCTTGGAAATCTGGGCCGGCCGGCCGGTGCCGGTGGGCGCAATGGCGGCGGCGGCGCGGGCGGCGATGGAGCGATGATATTTCGGGCTCTCGCGCCAAGCTAGACGAAATCCAAAAGAGTATGATAAACGTCCAAGGTTTTTTGGCTATCGGGGCAAAGATGCCTGCTCAAGTAGCCTACCACTCCGTTTTTTCCCGCGTGGGTTTTTGTCCATGCCTGTTTATTGGTGCATGCTCGCGTTGAAAGGTCTTTGAGCAGACGTAGTTGGAGTTTATAAGTCCACTCCTTGATCGCACCGGCTTGAACATAACCGAGCATTCCGCATGCGTCGTCGTTCTTGGCGTAGTATTCTTTGATGAAGGCGTTCAGGCCTTCGTCGTCCATGTAGTCGCCAAGCGAATCGCTACGATGGAGGCGCTTGGCTTCGATACAGAAACCCGCGTTTGGAACCCGATGTTTGTTTACGATCCGAATGTCCAAGCGAGGTCTCCGTTTGCCGAGCCGGACGCTGCCGTCGTCATCTCGTTTGGCGTCGTTTACCGGGTCTTGGTCGTGAATCGAGTAGAGTGCCATCCATTGGGCGGACGGAGCAACTTCCGTGAGGTGCTTCATGTGCTTGCACAGCTCGCCGGTGATATCGTCTTCCTCGGCGTTGGTGAAGGCCGAGGGGGTGAGCGCGGCGTATCCTGCGTGCAGGAGTTTATGCACGTGCCCGAGAAACGCCTTACGATATTCGGCGCGGTTGGCGCTCGTGGAGGTAGCGTGGCGTCGAGACGAGGACATGCGTCAGTCGCTGCCAGCCAGGGTTTCGGCGATGAGTTCTCCGGCGTCGAGCATCGCGGCGCTTTCGGTGCAGTGGAAGCGCTGCATGGGTTTGAAGAGATAGGTTTTGGTGCCGCGATAAACCCGGAGGTTGCGATCAAAGTAAACCCACTGGGCGTGTTCGGTGAGCAGGTCGGCGCGGGTGCGGCGAAGCTTGGCGGCGAGCGGTGCCGAGGCGGGGAGAATGGACGGCGTTTCGGCGGCGACCGCATCGCGGATGAGATCCACTTCGATCATGGCGGAGTCGGCCTCATGCAGGATGGTGACGCGGTGGCGGCGGTCGGAGCTGTCGGAGATGAAGTCGTCGAGTTCTTGTTTCAGCCGTCGCGCGTAGGTGGCGAGTTCGCCGGGCGTGGGCGGGCGCATGGCTTCGTCGCCGCGTTTGCCGTCGTTGAGGGCGAGACGCACGCGCACGAGGTCATGGACGAGGGCGCGTTCGCGGGCGTCGAGGCCGAGGGCTTCGGCGGTGAGGTCGTTCAGGCGGGTAAGCAGACGGGTGCGGGTCGCGTCGATGGGGTCGGGAGAAGCGGCGGCGGTGTTGAACAGATCAGTCTCGACGGCGGCGGGAGGTTTTTCGTGGAGCTCACGCGGCGGTAGCTTGACCAGCTCGGCGTGAAGATCGGCCCAGATTTGCAGTTCGGCGCGCGAGAGCCGGGTGAGCGGCACGGGAAGCTGGCGGAGGGCCTCGAGGGTCGAGACGTCGCGTTTGATCCCCGCTTGTGATGACCGGAGGAACTGATGGTAGAAGGCGAAGTCCGAGCTGAGGTAGAGCGAAAGGGCCTTGAGGAAAAGTTCGTCCTTGGTGGGGCTGGCGATGCCGATCTGGCGCGGGGGAACGAGAATGGATTCGTCAGAATAAACGGCATAGTTGCGCGCGGCGCTGACGTGGATTTGCGGGGCTTCACTCACGCGGAGACCTTCTTTACCACCGCGCAGTCGAAGCCACGCGCATGTGTTCATGGCCAAGGCATTGCTCGGAAAAGTGAAGATGTCACGTAGGCGAGCTAGCTGAGTGACGTCTAGAATGCGAAAGATGCCAAGCTTGGGGATATGTTCGTATTCCGTTTTGACGGTTTCTTTCTTGGGCGGCGCATCGCGCAACTGAGAACCTTCAGCGATGATTGCTAAATTAGCGTCCACTAACATATCCAACGACTCCCACTTCCGCTCCAGTCGCTTAATAAGCCGTTCATCCCAAGGTGTGCCCCACATGGCGAGTTTCCATGGGAGGCCGCTGCCGGTGACGACCTCGCGAAGCTCCAAGGCGCGGGTTTCGCTGCCGTTGATGACGAGGCTCCAGAGTTTGCGGCGATCCCCGGTGGCCTGGGGTCGTGTGGCCTCTTGGTTCACGACGAAAGGCGAGTAGGTCGTGATCGCTTCGTCGGACTCCGCTGCTTCGTCGGCCGGGCGCTTGCCGTAAAACAGGGCGGCGCAAGGCACGCGGGCGCGGCCGTCGAAGAGCACTTCGGCGAGGTTGGCGAAGTTGGCGACGGTGTGGACGCGGAAGGATAGGAAAAACTTTTGGCGAAAGTCTTGTGATGGCTCCTCGAACAGTCCCATAGCGGGCACGAGGAGGGCGCATTGGCCATCAGCGGCGAGGAGTTGTGGTGCCTGCCAAGCGAAGGCCTGTGCCAGTTGATACATGCCCACCGGCGCGAGGGCGGCGTTTTTTTGCATCCATTCCCAGGCGGCTTGGTCGTCTTTGCTGATGGCTCCGGATTTGAGCTGTTTCCACGGCGGATTGCCGACGACCCAATCAAAACCTTTGTGACGGGTGCTTTCCGCGAGTTTTTCAGCGCAGCGGAAAAAGTCACCGTGGAGGATGTTGTGACCGACAAGGGAAGGGAGTTTGAAGGTGCTGCTGCGGCCGGTGAGGTCGGGCGGATCCACGTAATCGAGCAGCGTGAGCAAGAGGCTGAGTTGCGTGACCTGGCAGGCGTCGGAATCGATATCGACGCCGTAGATGCTTTCCTGAAGCAGGCGGCGCAAGTCCCCGGGTTTGGGGCGCGGGGCTTCGGGTGTCGCGGGGTAGGCGGCTTCCACGAGGCGGCGGAAGGACTGGACGAGAAAAATGCCCGAGCCGCAGGTCGGGTCGCAAACACGCATGCCGGGACGGAGGGGGTGATGATCCTGGATGGTCGCGAGGGTGAAGTTTACCAGCGGCAAGGGGGTGTAGTAGGCCCCGGCCTCGCGGCCCTTGCTCTTTTCGCCTTTGGCGAGGGCCTCATCGTCCTCTGCATGCAGAAATTGCTCGTAGATGAGCGAGAGGGTTTCGATGGGGATGTAGGAAAAATCGTAGGCCTGAAAATCGAGCGCGAGCTGTCCTTCGGGGCTGTCTCCGGCAAAAATGCCGGCGACCCGTTGGATGTGTTCGGTTGAGGGTGCGCCCTCTCCGGTGAGGCGGAGTGGGAAAATGGAGCCGTTCAGCCAGTCATCGAGCTGGGAGATGAGACGGCCTAGGGCGGCTTTGGTGGCGTGGCGTGAGAAAACGTCCTCCTTTGCGATGCCCCAAAGGCCGGTCAGCCGTTCATCGGATAGGATGCCGCGATCCCTCAGGTAGCGGAGATAAACGTATTTCCCGATCAGGGCGTGAGAGACCGCTTTTTTCAGTCGGCCAGTTTTGCGTAACCAATGATCCAGAGTGCTAAGGTTATCGAGCAGGCGGTGGTAAACCCGGTGCTTTGTGTCAATCTGCAGGCGGGGGTTTTTCCAGATCGCCCCGCTGTCGATGGCGGAGGCACCGAAGAGGCTTATGATGGCATTGACGTGTCCGAAATCGGTAAGGGCTTGGATGACGCCCCGTTGAGGGTCGCTCTGCGCGGAGGCGTCAAATTGAAAACCGGAATAAACCCGGATGCCTTTGGGCTCCACGGACACGACGTAGGGAACGGCATCTTGATTCCAAACGAGGCGGTGAAGCTCTTGCGCCGCCGCCGAGTCATGCGCTTTGCAGACGTAAACCAGCGGAACAAAACCAGGCGAATCCGCATTGGGGTCGCGCAAGCCGTAAACGCCCTCGAGGCGCCAGCGTTTCTTCTCGGAGCCGGATTCAGCACTGCGTCGGAAAATATGACCGAGCCCGGATTCGGTTTCAAAACGCGAGTCTCCCCGCCTCAGAAAATGAGGCGAACCTTCGTAGCCGAAAGCGCGGATTAGCTCGTCGATGGTCATCTGCGGGGGAGTCGCAGCAGTGGTAAGTAGCGAAGCGGTCTTAAGCCAACAGGAATTCCGCTCTTTGTTAGCCCGTTTCAGGCCACGCCGCGGAGGCGGCGGACGGTGGCGAGGGCGGTGGTGGCGATGGCCGAGAAGGGAGGGGATACGCGCGGATCGGCGGCGACACGTTGCCAGAACTCGTCGACCAACGCGGCCGCCTCGTGCCAGACCTCGCGGTCGGCGGGCAAGGGCAGGGCCGGCGCGAACTCCGGCGCCGGGGTAGCCTCGCCCGCCACCGGCGCCCAGAGCATCGGCAACATGTCGTAGGCGGGCGCGAGGCGAAAGGGCAGCGCGTCGTCGAACCAGAAGGCGAGGTTGCCGAAGTGCATGTCGGTGTTGCCGATCAGGCGGCCAAAGGCGTGCCGCAGGCGGATGGAGCGCAGCGTCGCGGCATCGATCAACCCATCGGCCGCAAGCGCGACGGCGGCCACCGCCCAATCGTGGGTCGAAGGACCGGGAAAGGAGTCGTGCAAGGCGCGCAGCGAGATGACCCCGCGCCGGCCGTGCGCGCCGACCCGGTCGTAGCGCGGCGTCTCCAAAAACCGGCGCCCCCCGGCGTCGAGCAGGCGCGGCGCGGCGTGGGCCTCGCCCCGGGCCTGCAGCAGCGCGAGGGCTAGCGCCTCGGCCGCGAGCAAATCGGCCCAGCGCCGCCCGGTGGACGTGGCGAGCTGGTCGGTGAACTTGACCATCACGCGCGTGGGCCCGCCGCCCTCCGCCGCGGCCAGCGTGGCGAGAAATTTGGGTTGTTCACCCTCGACCGAGGAAGCGCCGCCCCCGGGCAAGGCGACGGCGGCGGCAAGCGCGGGGTAACGCTCGCTGCGATCCGCTTCGGCGATCATCCAGGCGGGCGGCGCGAGCCGCCCCTGCTGGTAACGCACGAGCGGCCCATCCCCCACCACGAGATCGCCGGGCGGCTCGTCGCCCTCGGAGAAAAGGTAGACCAAGGTATCGTCGTCGCTCCAGTCGCGTGGGTCGCGCGGCAGCCCCAGCCCGGCCGGCAGCGCCCGGCCGACCGCGCGACCGAGGTAACCTTGGGGACGCAGCTCCCCGAGGTAGAACGGAAACCCCTCGTCAAACCCGCCCAAAGCCAGCACGCGATCGGCCCAGACGGGCGCGCGCGACGGCTCGGCCCAGACGACGCGCCACCCGCCATGCAGGGCGGTCAACTCCGCCCAATCCCGGGCCCGGCCCTCGGCGTCGATACGCCGGATCGGAAAAGTGTCGCCCAGCCCGCGCACCGGCCGACGCAGCGCGTAACTCGTGCCCCGGGTGGTGCCGAGCCGGATGACCCGCCGCGCGAGGCCCGGCAGCGCGAAGGCGCGACTGATATTCGAACGATCCACCCGCAAGCCCGACGCCAAGGCCTGCGCCGTCTGCGGCCCGAAGGCCTGCAGACGCAGCGCCAGCTCGTTGGGCTGAACTTGACGGGGACGCGGCATAGCTCCCGTCTTATCGCACAAATATTAAAAACGAATCAACCTATAAGTGAATGAATAAAGAAATTTTATTTATGCAATAACGCACAAATAATCTTTGGATTAAAGTCCGTTGCTACTGCGACGCCGATGAGTTCTTCAACCAGGCACACACCCTGGTCAACCGCAGCACCCACGCGAACAACGCAAAGTGGCCACAAAAGGCACAAAATGCGCAAAAAAGAGGGCTCCGTTTTTGCGCCTTCTGCGCCTTTTGTGGCCAAATCTTCATTTCAACAAATGGAGCCTAGCCCTACGCCTCGACCAGATCCTTCTCCACCCGAAGGTTGCCGATGATGAAGTCCTGGCGCTGCGGGGTGTTCTTGCCCATGTAGAAGGTCAACAGGTCGGCGCTGTTGTGCAGGTGCTCGAGGGTCACCTTTTCGGCCTTCATGTTTTCGCCGATGAAGTCCTTGAACTCGCCCGGGCTGACCTCGCCGAGGCCCTTGAACCGCGTGATCTCGGCGTTTTGCCCGAGCTTGTGCAGGGCGGCCTGTTTCTCGGCCTCGGAGTAGCAGTAGCGCGTCTCCTTTTTGTTGCGCACGCGGAAGAGCGGCGTCTCCAGCACGAAGAGGTGGCCCTGGGTGATGAGCTCGGGAAAAAACTGGAGGAAAAACGAGATCAACAGCAGGCGGATGTGCATGCCGTCGACGTCGGCGTCGGTCGCGATGATGACCTTGTTGTAACGCAGGCCGTCCATGCCCTCCTCGATGTTGAGCGCGCTCTGGAGGAGGTGAAATTCTTCGTTCTCGTAGATGACCTTTTTGGTCAGGCCGTAGGTGTTCAGCGGTTTGCCCTTCAGGGCGAAGACGGCCTGGGTGTGCACGTCGCGGCAGGCGGTGAGGGAGCCGGCGGCGGAGTCGCCCTCGACGATGAAGAGCGAGCTCTCCTCGGCGCGTTTGTCCTTGGTGCCGAGGTGGGCGCGGCAATCGCGGAGTTTGCGGTTGTGCAGCGAGGCCTTCTTGGCGCGTTCGCGGGCGAGGTTGCGGATGCCGGCGAGCTCCTTGCGCTCGCGCTCGCTCTCCTCGACCTTGCGCTTGAGCTCCTCGGCGACGGCGGGGTTGCGGTGCAGGTGGTTGTCGAGCTGTTGTCCGAGGAAATTGGATACAAAATTGCGCACGCTCGGGCCGCCGGGGCCGACGTCGTTGCTGCCGAGCTTGGTCTTGGTCTGGGACTCGAAGACCGGCTCCTGCACGCGTATGGAAACCGCAGCGACGACCGACTGGCGGATGTCGGCGGCGTCGTAGTCCTTCTTGAAAAAATTCCGCACCGTCTGGACGAGCGCCTCGCGGAAGGCCGCCAGATGGGTGCCGCCCATGGTGGTGTGCTGGCCGTTGACGAAGGAGTAGTATTCCTCGCCGTAGTGGCCGGCGTGGGTGAGCGCGACCTCGATGTCCTCGCCCTCAAGGTGGATGAGCGGGTAGAGCGGCTCGCCGGTGAGTTTTTTGGTGAGCAGGTCGCGCAGGCCGTGCTCGGATTTGTAGGCCTTGCCGTTGAACACGAGGGTGAGCCCGCGGTTCAGGTAGGCGTAGTTCCAGAGCATCTCCTCGATGAACTCGGTGCGGAACTTGAAGTCGGGGCCGAAGAGGGCGACGTCGGGCGTGAACTCGACCAGCGTGCCGTTCCGCTCGCCGGCGGCGGCGGCGATGATTTTGGTCTCCTTGGCGAGTTTACCGGCGACGAACTCGACGATCTTGGTCTGGCCCTCGCGGACGGCCTGGGCGCGGTAGTGGGAGGAGAGGGCGTTGACCGCCTTCTGGCCGACGCCGTTGAGGCCGACGGCTTTCTGGAAGGTCTCGGAGTCGTATTTGGCGCCGGTGTTGATGATGGACACGCAGTCCACGAGTTTGCCCAGCGGGATGCCCCGGCCGTAGTCGCGCACGCGCAGGGTGCGGTCGTTCAGCTCGACCTCGATTTTTTTTCCGAAGCCCATGGTGAACTCGTCGATGCAGTTATCGATCGTCTCCTTCAGCAGCACGTAGATGCCGTCCTCGGGATGGACGCCGTTGCCGAGGCGGCCGATATACATGCCCGGGCGGAGGCGGATGTGCTCGAGAGGGGAGAGGGTTTTGATCGAGGCTTCGGTGTAGGCTTGGGCCATGGGCGTCACCCTTCGCCGCGCGCCGGGTCCGGCAAGCGAAAAGGCGGCGGCACCCGTGCGCCTGCCACCCCGGGCCGCAAAACGACGAAGTTTTTTGCCCCCGACCACGTGAGTTTCAGGGTTTGGGGCTTGATTTTGATAATTATCAATTTATATCTAATAGGACTTAACCCCATCCGCCTTCGTCGCTACCCGTTGTTTTCCCGGGCGGGCGATTCCGGCCCTTGGCCCCTTCACACCTCCGGAACCGCCGCCCCTTTCGCCCGACCGCCCAAACGCGTCCCCGCGCCATGCAAACCCTTGCTCCCGCCCTCTCCCACTCCCCCATCCCCGCCGCCGTCCGCCGCCCGTCGCGCCCCGCCGCCTTGTTGCTCGCGCTGACCCCGCTCGACGCGCATGAATTCCTGCCGGGCGCGCTGCACGACGAGGTCCGGGATCTGGCGGCGGCCTACCGCGAATACGATCCCGCCACCGGTTCGCCGGCGGCCTTCGCGGCGTTGTTGCGCGAGGTCGATCCCGAGATCCTCGTCACCGGCTGGCGCGCGCCGGCCCTGCCCGCCGTGTTGCCGCCGCGCCTGCGCTACGTGTGCCATCTCACCGGCTCGGTGCGCGGCCTGGTCACGCGCCGCCACCTGGAGGATGGATTGATCGTGACGAATTGGGGCGGGTCGATCTCGCGCGTCGTCGCCGAGGGCGCCTTGTTTCACCTTCTTTCCGCCCTGCGGCGCGGCACCCACTGGGCCCTCGCCATGCATCGCGACGGGGCCTGGAAAACCCGCGACGCCGAGACCGCGTCGTTGTTCGGCCGCCGCGTGGGCATTCACGGCTTCGGCCGGGTCGCGCGCGAACTCCTCCTCCTGCTCGCCCCCTTTGGCGTCACCGTAACCGTTTTCGCCCCGGACGTGGATGTCGCCGCCGAGAAAGCCTTCGGCATCCGCCGCGCGCCGAACTTGGAAACGCTCTTCGCGGACAACGACATCGTGGTCGAGCTCGCGCCGCTCATCCCCGAGACCGAGGGCATCGTGACCGAGCGTCTGCTGCGGCTCTTGCGACCCGGTTCCGTATTCGTGAACACCGGACGCGGCAAGGTGGTCGACGAGGCCGGCCTGGTTCGGGTCGCCCGCGAGGGCCGCGTTTTCTTCGGGCTCGATGTGTTCGCGGTCGAGCCCCTGCCCGCCGACCACCCGTTGCGCGGCCTGCCCAACGTCGGCCTGACGCCCCACCTCGGCGGCCCAACCACCGATCGGCGGCGCGACGCCGGCTCGCTGGCGGTGGACAACCTCCGCGCCTACGTGGCGGGCGAGCCGCTCGAGGCCGTGGTCACCCCTTCGCTTTTCGACCAGATCACCTGACCGGAGCGCGCCGCCCCATGCCGCCCGCCGCCTATCTCCGCTGGCAAAGCCACGCGCGCGACCTGCTCGCCCCGCTCGCCGCCCTCATGAAACCGGGCCGGGCGGACTTGCCGCTGACGGGCCGGCCCAGCGACCACGACGCCCAGGCCGACCGCCTGGAATCCTTCGCGCGCCCGCTCTTCCTCGCCGCGCTCTACCTGCAGACGTCGCCCGAGGTCGGCCACGCCGAGGCCGCCGCGCTGCGCGAAAAACTGGCCGCCTGGCTGCGCGCCGGCCTCGTGCTCGGCGCCGACCCGGCTTCGCCGGAATACTGGGGGCCCGACGCGAACTACCACCAGCACCACGTCGAAATGGGCTTGATGGCCATCGGCCTGCGCCTTGCCCGGGCCCAGCTGTGGGAGCCGCTCGCCGCCGCCGATCGGGCGCTCGTCACCGCCTGGTTCGCGACCGCGCGCGGCGGCGGGATCGTGAACAACAACCACCTGTTCATGTCGGTCCATATCCTCGAATTCCTCGCGGCGGAGGGCGCGGCGCGACCGACCGATCGCGCGATCATCGAGGCCCATCTGGACCAGTTGGAAACCATGCACCGCAGCCACGGCTGGTTCGAGGACGGCGCCAACCAGGCCTACGACCACTACAACGCCTACGCCTTCCACTTCTACGGGCTGTTCTGGGTCCTGCAACACGGGCACCGCGATCCCGTCCGCGCCGCCCGCTGGCGCGGCTGGGCGCGCGATTTTACCGACGACTACCAGCACGCCTTCGCCGCGTCGGGCGAGCACCCCGCGTTCGGCCGCTCCATCGCCTACCGCTTCAACGCCTGCGCTCCCTTCGCGCTCGCCGTCGCCACCGGCGCGACCGATCTGCCCCCCGGCCGCGTGCGCCGCCTGTGCACCCGCAACGTCGAGTTTTTCCTCGCCAGACCCATCACGGACCCCGCCACCGGCTGCCTCGCGCCCGGCTTCACCGACGCTTGGCCGGAGATCGTCGAGGGCTACTCCTGCCCCGCCTCGCCCTACTGGTGCGCGAAGGGTTTCACCTCGCTGTTGCTGCCGCCCGACCACGCCTACTGGAACGCGCCCGAGGAGCCGCTGCCCTCCGAAAATCCGGCCGGCTTCGTGCGCGCCGTCCGCGCCGGCGGCCTGATCTTCCGCGGCCTGCCCGGCGGCGAGGTGGAGCTGCTCAACGCCGGCTCGATGGTGTCCAACACCCACCTTCGCTACGGCGCGTGGAAGTGGAGCAAACTCTCCTACCGCACCGGCGTCGGCTTCACCTACGCCTTCCCCGAGCCGACCACCTGGTCCGCCGACGGCGCCCTGATCGCGCGCTGGGACGACGGCCCCTCGATCGGACGCCACTCCACCACCGCCACCGCCCTGGCCGCCGACCACCTCGGTTTCGTCTGCAACCTCGGCCAAAAAATCGGGCAGCTCGGCGTCGCGGTGGAAACGTGGGTGTTCTGGCGCGCCGGCTGGCTGCTCCAACTCCACCGCGTGGAACCCCGCCAACCGGTCGCGCTCTCGCTGGGAGGCTTCGCCCTGCCGCTCGCCTCGCCCGTGGTCGTCCCGCGCGCCGCGAACGGTTTCCTCGCCGCCCGCGCGCCCGACGGCCGCGCCGTCGCCCTGCAAAACCTCGGCCCGACGGCCGCGCCGGGCTGGGATGAGCGCCTGGACGAGGCCGCGCCGCGCCGGCACACCCACGCGCCCTTTCATCTGACGCCCGTATTTCATTTTCCACGACAAACTTCGCCGCTCGTCCTCGCCGCGCTCGCGTGGAGCGGACGCGACGGCCCCGAGGCCGAGCCGTGGACGCCCGTCCGTCTCGGGGCCGGCGAATGGTGGCTCACGCACGCCGAGCTGGGCGAATGGCGCATCGTGCACCCCGCCTTGCCGGAACTCGAGATATCGCCGACATGAAAATCCTCCCGCTCCGGCTGTTCGCCGCCCTTCTGCTGGTCGCCGCGCTGCGAGCCGAGCCTTCGTCATCGCCCGCCGTCACCGATCCGGCGATCCCGCCCGGGGCCGAAACCCGCGTGTTTCGCGAAGATGCCTCCTCGCCGGTCAGGCTGCATATCTACAAGCCCGCCGGCTGGACGGCCGGTGATCGCCGCGCGGGCTTCGTCTGGTTCTTTGGCGGCGGCTTCGTGCGCGGCACCCCGCTGCAATCCGCCGGCTGGGCAAAACGCGCGGCGGGGCTGGGGCTGGTCGGTTTTGCCCCGGACTACCGCACCGCCGAGCGCTGGTCCGGCGTCTCCGCCACCGCCACCGTGGCCGACGCCCGCGCGGCCCTCCGCTGGATCCAGGACCACGCGGCCGAACTCGGCCTGGATCCCGAGCGGATCGTGGTCGGAGGCTCCTCCGCCGGCGGCCACCTCGCCCTTTGGACCGCGATCACCAAAACCCCGCCCGGCCTCGACCCCGGGGAGGCCCCGCGCTTCAAGCCCGCCGCGTTGTTGTTGAGCTCGCCCGCCTGCGACACCTCGAAACTCACCGGCCTGCGCGCCGAGCGCTTCACCGGCTTCGACCCCACCGCGTTTTCCCCGCTGCAAAATCTGGATCTGACCATGCCGCCGGTGTTCCTCATCCACGGCGACGCCGACACCACCGTGCCCTACGCCCACGCCGTCGCGCTGCACCGCGCCCTGGTCGATTCGGGCAACGAATGCGAGTTCGTCACCGTGCCCGGCGGCACCCACAAGTTCTCCTCCGAGCTGCCGGAATGGAAACGCCGCCTGCCCGAACTCCACCGCACCTTCCTGGAGAAACACCATCTCCTGCCGTCCGCTCCCGTCCCCGCCCCCTGATCCATTCGCCCCGCCCATGCCCCCCCGCCTACCCCTTCTGCTCCTCGCCTTCGCGCTCGGCGCGGTCGCGACCCTTCGCGGCGCCGAGATCGACCCCGCCTCGCTCGTCCCCGCCGCCGCGCCGCGCACCCTCGTGCTCGCCGGCCGGGCCGACGCCTTCCGTGCCTACGTGACCACCGGCGACGGCAAGGTCGGTTTCGAGAAAATCCGCGCCGACTTCGACAAGGACTACCTCGGCGTCGCCTTCCCGCCCGAGCCCCTCACCTACGGCGACCCCGAACCCTCGGAGCGCGATTCCGCTAAGGCCGACCGCTGGCGCGCCGCCCAGGATACGTGCGGCCGGGTCGCCGGCGTCGCCAACGCCGGCGCCCTGCTCTGGCTCGGCACCGGCGACGAACGCTACCTCGCGAAAGCGAAGGAGTTCATCCTCAAGGCCTGCGCCTGGAGCCTCGATCCCTCCGGCTGGAAAAAAGGTCCCGCCGTCGGCGCCACCTCGATCCTCTACAACGACGAGGCGCACTTCCGTCTGTGGCGGAAACTCCCGCTCGCCTACGATCTCCTGCGCGACCGCTTCACCCCGGCCGAACGCGCCCTCATCGTCGCCCATTTCCGCGCGCGCGGCGTCCAATCCGCCGCCTGGGTCCGTGAGGGCCGGGTGGAAAAAGTCCGCCGGAACTCCCTGGAGGGCAAACCCGCCTCCCATCCGATCCGCTTCATGGCCATGACCGGCCTGGGGGCGCTCGCCCTCTGGGACGACCTGCCGGACGAGTCGCGCGACTGGTGGCGCCTGGCCTACGGTTTCTACCGCGACCGTTTCCCGATGTGGGGCGGGGACGACGGCGGCTGGGCCGAGGGCATCGCCTACTGGCGCGGCACGATCGAGCACGCCTCCTTCCAGGACGCCCTCGTCGCCATCGGCGACCCGCTGGCCTACCGGACCCCGTTCTGGAAAAACACCCCCTACTTCCTCCTCTACAACGTCCAACCTTACCGCCACAGCGGCTTCGGCGACCTCTCCAACGCCGGCAAGTTCAACCTCGAACCCGCCTCGGCCGAATACCTGGTCCATCTCTCCCGCGTGCTCGGCGACGGCCGCCTCGTCGCCTACGCCAACCTCGCCGAGGGGTCCGAATGCCCCGCCGAGGCCGGCATCGGCGGCCTGGACCGGGTCTACCCCACCGCCGAGGAGTTCCTGGTGCGCAATTTCACCGTCGCGCACCTGCCCGTCCCCTCGCCCGTCGCGCTCGACACCCTGCCTCCGTATCGGTTTTTCGCGGACGTCGGCTGGGTCTCGCTCCACAGCGCGCTCGGCCGCCCGAAGGACGACATCCACGTCACGTTCAAATCCAGCCCCTACGGATCCTTCAGCCACAGCCACGCCGACCAAAACGCCTTCGTCCTGAACGCCTACGGCGAGAGCCTGGCGATCAACTCCGGCTACCGCGAGTTCCACCGCTCGCCCCACCACAAGGGCTGGACCTGGCAGACCAAGTCGAAAAATGCCCTGCTCATCGACGGGCTCGGGCAGAAACCCCAGGACGCCTCCTCCGCCGGGCGTATCGTGAAGTTCGATACCGGGCCGCGCTTCGAACGCGCGCTCGGCGACGCCACCGCCGCCTACCAGACCCTCCAGCCCAAAGGCCGGGTGGCGAGCGTGCTCCGCGACCTGGTCTTCGTCGACCGCCGCTACGTCGTCGTCCGCGACCGGGTGGAACTCGCCACCCCGGGCCGGATCACCTGGCAACTCCACGCCGAACGGCCCATCGCCTGGGACGCGGACGCCGGCCTCGCCCGGATCACCGGCGCCACCGCCACGCTGACCGCCCGGCTGGCCGCGCCCGCCGGCGTCGCTTGGAACGCGACCCGGAAGGACCGCTTCGACGTGCCGGTGGATCCGAAATACGCCGGCGGGGCGCCTTCCGGTTTCGGCAAGACCGGCGCGTGGAGCGAGCAGAGCCACCTCCTCGTCGAGACCGCCGAGCCGAGTGCCCACCACCTCATCTACGCGGTGCTCTGGCCGGAACCCGACGGTCCACCCAAGGTCCCGCCCTCCGCGCGCTTGGACACGGACGACCGACTCGTCGTAACCCGTCCCGACGGTCAAACCGATCGGATCGACTTTAACGGCGAGACCCTCTCCGTCACCACACCCTGAAGCCGCGCGTAGATGTTAATTTCTTTATTATAATAAGATAACGCATTTCGACCCAAAGTTTAATAATTATCAATTTCGTCTTGAACCCCTTCGCCGTCTGTGCACCATAACCAAATCCCCACCCCGCCAATGAACCTCTCTGTCACCGCTCACCGGCGGGCTTCGCGCGCGTTCACGCTGATCGAACTGCTCACCGTCATCGCGATCATCGGCATTCTCGCCGCGATCATCATCCCGACCGTAGGCAAGGTCCGCAACTCCGCGAAGTCCACCCAGTGCCTCTCCAATCTGCGCCAGATCGCCCTCGCGATCAGCCTGTATCCGCAGGACAACAAGGGCTTCTACCCGCGCGGCGGCTCCAACCCCAGCCCCGACGGCACCCTGGTGAACTACGCCAAGGCGGTCTACCCCTACATCCCGAACCGCGGCAACACCGCGACCGGCGTCATCACCAACAAGGTTTTCGTCTGCCCGTCGGAGCCCCTCCAACCCAACGCCGCCACCGCCGGCAGCGTCGTGCAATACACCGCGACCTTCGCCCTCGAGGCCGGCAACGCCGCCAGCGTTGCCACCGGAAGCGGCGGCAACGGCCCGCGCCAGGTTTCCTCCATCATCAATCCCTCCCGCACCTACCTGCTGCTGGACGGCGTGCCCCGCAGCACCAGCGACCTCAACTGCGACTCTTCCTGCACCCACAACGCCGCCCTCACCGACTTGCAGGCCACCCCGACCACGGCGGTAAAGCTCAGTTTCCGACACAACGAAAACATCAACGCGGTCTTCGTCGACGGCCACACCGCCAAGGTCAGCTTCGCCACCCTGAGGGAGGAACTCTCCTCCGTCACGCCGAACGGCAAGGACCGCTGGAACGGCAAGGTCAACTGACCCGCCCATGTTCGTCCGCGGCGCACGTCACTCCCGACTCGCCCTCCTCTGCGGAGCGGCGCTGGGACTCGGTCTGCCCGAAGGCGCGGCTCAGGTGGCCAACCATCTGTCCAACGCCCGCCCGGAGGAATGGCGCCCCGGCCAACCCCCGCCCCGGCCCTGGCAATACAGCGAAGACGTCGGCGTGAAGGTAATCTTGACCGAATTCGACAACCACGACGCCTGGGTGGAGCTGCAGGACGCTTCCGAGACCAAGGGCGCCAGCCTGCGCCAGGAGTTTCCCGCGATCGCGGCGGGCCGTTTTTCTTTCCGCCTCAAGCTCGCGCCCGACCACCTCGGGGACTTCGGCCTCTACCTCGGCCAAGGCAACGCCTCCGCCCCGGTCGAGCGCGTGGTGGAGCTGAAGATCGCCACCCGCGGCGTCCTGCAAATCGGCTCCGGCGGACAGCGCGAAAAGACCCCGGTGACGTTCACGCCCGGCGCCTCAGAGTGGCTCTACGTCGACTTCCGCACCGTCAACGGCGACCTCCACCTCGTGCTCGGCCGTCTCGGCGTCCCGGACGGCACCCCGCCCCTCTTCGAGACCACCCTGCCCCAGCAGGGCCGGCCCGTCACCCGTCTACGCCTCGCCACCGACAACGCCCCCCGAGGCGGCCACGTTTTCGTGACCGACCTGGTGCTCACCCCGGCCGGTTAATCCCCGCCACCCCATTTCGCCCACGCTTTCCCAGCCCCAACCCACCCAAAACATGAAAAAAGCCCTCCTGCTCGCACTGGCTGCGCTCCCGGCTCTCGCCATCGCCCAGACCGTCTACGTCAACGAAACCTTCGATGTCTCGGAAACCATCGGCAACGCCCCGACCGACGCCGCCCAGCGCCGTAGTTCCGTTTCAACCGTGCAGATCGGAGCCGGCGCCATCGGCACCGACAACGTGGCGCGCTTCGTGGATAGCTCCGCCGCCACGTCCGGCGCGCTCGAATACAGCGTCGGCGCGACCGCCGTGGATAATCTTTTTATCCAATTCGACGTCCTGAACAACGGCATCAGCGGCGCGACGAGTTCCTTCATCTTCGCGGTGGGTCTGATCAACGACGGGACCAGCTCCGTGCTGGGTGCGTCGGCCGCCCGAGCCATCGCGGTCGATTTCTCCAGCGCCACCAGCACGGTGAACATCCGCAGCACGAGCACCTCCTTCGCCACGGGCACCTACAGCGGACTGCAGACCGTCAAAATCTGGGTGAACGACAAGGACGGCGCGACCGTCAGTTACAATCGTCCGGACAACGGTTCGATCGCCACCCTCGCCGCCAACTCGGCCGTGGTCTGGATCAACAACGCCCTGATCGGCAGCGCGACCGAGTCGGGCATTTCGATGGCTTCACTCGCCAGCACCATATCCGCCTCGCCGACCCTCGGCCGTCTCGGCTTCAACACCACGTCGACCGGCATCGCGGACTTCTCCATCGACAACCTGCTGGTCACCTCGATCCCCGTCGCCATCCCCGAGCCCGCCGCCTCCGCCGCGCTCGGCGGCGCCGTCCTGCTCGGTCTCGCCGCCCTGCGCCGAAGCCGTCGCGGCTGATCGTGCGCATGCCCCGCTCCGGCCGGCTCCTCGCCGCCCTCGCCCTCGGCTGGTGGTTCGCCACCGCCGCGCTGCCGGCGGTGGAGGCGACGGCGCGGACGGCCAAATACGTCGCCGACATCGAACGTATCGCCGCCGCCCCGGCCCCCGCGCCGGGCGGCGTGCTGTTGATCGGCAGCAGCATCTTCCGCAAATGGACGACCTGCGCCGCCGATCTCGCCCCGCTGCCGGTGACGAACCGCGCCTTCGGCGGCTCGCAGACGCCCGAGCAGTTGTTCTTCTTCGACCGCCTCGTGCCGTCCTCCCGCGCCGCCGTGGTGGTCTGGTATTGCGGCAGCAACGACGTGAACGCCAAAGGCACGCCGGAGGCCGTGCTTACCAACACCCGCGAGTGGCTGGCCCTGACCCGCGCCGCCCTGCCCGGCGTGCGCGTCGTGTTGGTGTCGGTCATCCGTGCTCCCCAGAAACGCGCGGACGGCAAACTCGCGCCGGTCGATGAAATCAACCGCGGCCTGCTCGCGCTGGGCGAGGCCGAGGACGTGGACTACCTCGACGTCAATCCGGCCCTGGAGAACGCCGCCGGCGAGCCGGTGGCCGAGTGCTACGTCGCGGACCAGCTCCACCTGAGCGCCGAGGGCTATCGGCGGCTGACAGCCGCGCTGCGACCGGTCTTGGAGAAACTGCGGCCCGTCCCGGGCGCGTAGAAGATGCGGGTGGGCGTGCGCGTCCCTGCGCACGCAGCCTTGGAGTGGTCGACCAATCCACGGGCGGAGGGACCCGCCCGTCCACCTAAAGTCCAAAAGCCTTGGGTGATTGGTGTCAGGCCGAATAAACCCCGCCGTTCAGGTCGAGGGTCGCGCCGGTGATGAAGCCGTCGTATTCGCTCGCAAAATACGCGACCGCCCGGGCGACGTCGTCCGGCCGACCCGCGCGCCCCACCGGAATGCCCGCGATGGTCGCGGCGGCGGACTCCGGCGTGGTGTGGGTGGCGTGGAAGGCGGACCCGAGGATGAGGCCCGGCGCGACGCAGTTCACCCGCACGCCGCGCGGCCCGAGTTCGCCCGCCAGCGCGCGCGTCCAAGTGATGACCGCGCCCTTGGCCGCCGAGTAGAGCAGCGAGCCGGCGTGGCCGCCCTTGCGCCCGGCCAGCGAGGCGAGGTTGACGATCGCGGCGGGCGCCGACGCCTCCAGCGCGGGCCGGGCCCGCTGGGTGACCCAGATCATCGAATCCAGATTGATGGCGAAGGTGCGGCGCACGAAGTCCTCGTCGAGCTCGGCCAGGCTGCGCCGGCCCACGAGGTCGCCGGCGTTGTTGACCAGGATATCCAGGCCGCCCAGCGCGGCGACGGCGCGATCCACGCAATCCTCCGCTCCTGCGCGGTTTCCCAAGTCGGCCCCGATCGCGAACGCACGTCGGCCCGACCCGGCCGCGCGGGCGACCAGGGCCTCGGCCCCGGCGACGCTGCGGTGGTAATGGATCGCCACGTCGCAGCCGCGCGCGAGCAACTCCCCCGCGATGGCGGCCCCGAGGCCCTGACCGGCGGCGGTCACGAGGGCGCGTTTGCCGTGCAGCCGGGTAACGTGGTCGGGCGCACCCATGGCGATGATCGCGTGGGGGCTCAGGCCGGCAGGGCGGCCGTGGTCTCGCGCACGGCCAGCCGGGACGGCAGGGCGGCGTCGAGGTAGACCTCGTCGTCCGCACCGGTGGTCTGGAGCAGGAGCTCGGCGGTTTTCCGGCCCATGGCCTCGGGATCGGCGCTCGCACCGGTGATAAAGGGATGCTCCTCGGTGCAGATGCGGGTGGCGTCGACCGCCGCCAGGCTGAGGTCGGCCGGCACGCGCAGGCCGCGGGCGAGGAAACAATTGAGCACGCCGCGCGCCATCAGGCCGTTGTAACACACGACGGCGGTGGGGCGTTCGCCGGAGCGTTCGAGGAACAGCTCGGCCCCGAGGCGGCCCTCGGTGCGGTCGGCCTGATCGGTGAGCACGGCCCAGTTCGCGTCGAACACCACGCCGCGCAGGCGCAGAGCGTTCTGGAAGGCGCGGTAACGATCCTCGTGGCGGGTCAGGGCGCGGTTGCCGCCGATCCAGGCAAAGCGGCGATGCCCGAGCCCGTGCAGATGATCCACGAGCAGATCCAGCGACTGGGTTTCGTTCGATTGCACCGAATGACACTGGCCGGGGTAGCTCATCGAAACGGCCACGACGCGGGGGCAAAGTTGCTTGATCGCCTTCAGGAAGCCGGGCGCGACCTCGCCCATGAGCACGACGCCGAACAGCGTCTTGCGGGTCTCCAGCGGGATGCGGAAGGCGCCCTCGACCAGCTTGTTCTCGGTGCCCAGGAACACCGTGCTGATGCCGCGTTCCTGGAGCGCCTCGTGCAGGCCGTGCTGGATATGGCTGAAGTAGTTGCTCTGGGTGTGCAGGGCCAGGCCGGAGCGCAGGATGAACCCGACGTGGATCTGCTTCAGCTCGTCGGAGGCACCCGAGGCGCGCATGCCCTTCGGCTGATAACCGAGGTTGAGGGCGTGTTCCCAGATGCGGCGGTTCGACTCCTCGCTGATACCCTCGGTGCGTCCGTTCAGGACCATCGAGACGAGCGCCTGGGAAAGACCCAGGTCTTTCGCAATCCGTTGCTGGGAAATCTTGGCGGCGGGCGCGGCGGGTTTCATTTCAAACAAAGACATGGGATAAAGCCGCCGGCTCCGGACGCGCGCAAGGTCTCATTTAATACCTATCACCAATTCTTCAAATCGCCGCCGGAGGGCGGCCCGGACGGGAGCGGCGGGACGGGGTCACGGCGCGACGTAGTGTTGGGGGCCGCCGAGTTTCCGGAAGCGGGTGTAGACCGACCAGAAGGAGAGGATCGCCATGCTCACGAGGATGGCGCCGACGGTGAACGCGTGGCGGTAGACGTTGCCGGTGTGGTCGATGATCAGGCCGACCAAGGGAGCGAGGCTCATGTGCAGCGGGGCGGCGAACAGCAGCGCGGCGGACGCAAACTGCGCGAATTTTTCCCGGGGGAACAGCCGTTGCCCGAGCGAGGCGACGCTCGTGTAGTAGCAGCCCGAGATGACGCCGTGGAGCACGTAGGCGGAGAGATAGGTCGGGGCGTCGTGCACCCCGAAGACGCCGAAAAGCATCACCCCGAGGTAGGCGACGAGCGAGACGATGACGACCCGCAGCGGGTGGAAGCGGTCACAGAGCCAGCCCAGCGGCCAGGCCAGGCAGAGCGAGACGGTGAAAGTGAAGGCCAGGCGGTTGCCGTAGTCGTTCATGTCCACGCCGTAGCTTTTCGCGTAGGGGATGGCGAAGGTGTTGATCGGGATGAAGCACATCGTGGCCGTCATGATCAGGACAAACACCCGCAGGTAATAGGGGTGGCTGAAGCACTCGCGCCGGTAGGTGCGGACGCCCTCGACGAAGCCCTTCCAACCGGATTTCCGGGCGGGATCGACCGGCGGGGGAGGCGGGTAACCGCCCTCCTTCACCTTCAGGCAGACCCACATGAACGCGGAGCCGTAAAACACGCCGATGGTCGCGAGGATCAGGGTGAAGTGGTCGGGCACCTTGCCCATGATCCAGTAGTTGAAAATGATGCCGTCGATCAGGCTGACGGCGCGGAAGAGCGCGTAGAAGCGGCCCAGCAGCGCCTGCGGAACGACGTCGTTGATGAGGCCGCCGAAAACCGACTGGCTGGCGATGGTGGCGAACTCGAAGGCGGCCCAGAAAACCGAGAAACAGAGCACCGCCACCAGCATCTCGTTTTCAAGGGCGGAGAGCAGGTTCGCGCCGAGGCCGGTGTCGCCCGCCCACTGGTGCAGGCGCACGCCGAGGGCGTTGTCGGCCCGGCCGAGGGCGTGCAACCAGCCCGCGATATGCGGGGTCACCGCGATGCCGATCATGCCGAACGCGGCGATCGGCGTGGTGGCCATGAGGAAGGGGATGCGGCGCCCCCACTTGCCGCGGTGGCGGTCGGATTTGTAGCTGATGATGGGCCCGAGCACCAAGGCGACCGCGCCGGGGAAGGTGCTCATGAGGATGCCGAACCAGAGATTCGGGACCTTCAGGCTGCTCAGATACCAGCTCGCGATACCGACGATGGAGCGATCCCGCATGGCCCAGGCGAAATCGCCGAAGAGCAGCCACAGGAACAACACGACGAGGCCGCCGGTGGTGTAGGTCAGGGTGCCGACTTTCCAGACCTTGGGTTGGCCGGGGGCGGGGGCCTCGGCGGCGGGGGCGGTTTCGGGCGGGGGGGCGGCGTGCATGGCGAAAAAAACGCGGGAGACGGAGAATCCGTCTCCCGCGCGCGGCGCTGGATGGGCGGCGTGGGCTTAGAAGGAACCCACGGCCTTCAGGCGGAGGAACTTCCGGGGCGCGCCGTCGAGGTTGACGGTGAACACGCGGCGCACGCAGTTGGCGGGCAGGTTGGTCTGGTCGGCGGCGGTGGTCACGGTGACGGTGCCGCCGGTTCCCCACGTGCCGGAAACCAGATCGGTGACGGCCTCGCCGGTGACCGTCAGGCCGGAGTCGTTGGTGCGAATGACGGCGGTGATGGAGATTGACGTGGACGTGGCGGTGGTGACCGGGGCCTGGACGGTGTCGGTCGGGGCGTTCGCGCCGAGGGCATACTTCAGGAGCGGCGAGTAGCCGTCGGCGCCCGCGGTGGTGGCGTTCGCGATGCTCACGGTCACGGTGCGCGTCACGGGCGTGGCGGGGTTGCCCGCGACGTCGGTGGCGTTGTAGGTCAGGACGTAGGGGCCGGGTTTGGCGGTGTTCACCGTGCCGCTGGTGATCACGGTGACGGAGCTGTCCACGTTGTCCGTCGCGGACGGGGCGACATCGGTGTAGCTGGAACCCCAATCCACCGAGACGGGCGCGGCGGAGGCGATGACGGGCGCTTCGGCGTCCCCGGCGGCGCCGGGCTGGAGGAGGAGGAGGCCGCCCGACTTCACCAGGCTGAAGCCCGCCACGGGCGCGGCCAGCACGGGGGTGCCGGTGATGGCGGTCGCGTTCAACAGGGTGTAGGTGGTGCCGTCGACCGGGGTGCCGACGATCGACACGGTCGAGCCGGAGGCGAGGGTGAGGGCGGCGGTCGAGGCGGCGACGGGGCTGAGGCCGTCGTTGAGCGTGAACTCGAGCGCGGCGCCGCTCGCGACCGTGATCGCGGAGGAGTGCGAACCGCTCAGGGCGAGGGTGCCCGCGCTCACGGTGGTGGCGCCGGTGTAGCTGTTGGGGATGGAGGCGACGGGCGGGGCCGCGATGGTGACGATCGGAGCGGAGGAGTAGCCGGTGCCGCCGTTGGTGATGGTGACGGCGGTCACGCGGCCGCCGGTCAGGACGGCGGTGGCGGTGGCGCCGGAGCCGGTGGAGTCGGTGATCGTGACAAGCGGGGCCGAGGTATAGCCGAGGCCGGAGATGACGGGCGTGAGGGCGGAGATCGCACCCCCGGAGACCACCACGTTGACCGAGGCGGTGATGTCCCCGAGGCCGGCGTCGGCGAGGGCGAGGCGGCCGGGGCCGGTCTTGGTCAGGCCGCCGGGGCCCGAAGCGCCGCGGAGCGAGGCGCCGATTTCGGCGCCGACCGAAAGGGTATTGGCCCCGGTGAGGTCGGCGGAGCGGAAGTTGACCACGGGATCGAGGGAGCCGGGGACGGTGACGCTGGAAGTGGCGCTGGCGCCCTTGACCAGGCTAAGCGTCTGGCCGGAGGCGATGAGCTGATTGAACGTCATCGTGTTACCCGCGCCCGGGTCGATCGGCTCGACCGTGTTCTGGGACGAGGGATGGGGATCAAAGGTGATCGTGCCGTTTTGCAGGGTGCTCAGGGTGTAGAGCGCCATGCCACCGTAGGTGCCGGTCGAGCTCGGGCCCTTTTGCACGTAGAGCTCGCCGCCATCGAGGACGATGGGGCCAAGACCGGCGCCGCCGTTGGCGGTGGTCTTGTAGGAGAGCACGCCGCCCTTGATGCGGTAGCCGCCGAGCACGGTGGTGACGGTGCCGCCGCCGCTGAGCACGAGGGTGCCGGCGCCCTCCTTGCTGATCACGTTGGCGGAGGACGGAGCGGTGCTGTTCACGCGGGACAGCGTCATGGTCCTGCCGGCGTCCACGCTCAGGGTGGAGGGACCGTTGAAGACGGACGCGTTGCTCGTGGCGGTGGAACGGTTGAGGGTCACGTCGACGGCGGCGCGAACGGTGCCGCCCGTCATGGTGAGACGGGGCAGGTTGGCCAGGCCCTCGCCGAGCACATTCACGCTGTTCACGACCAGGGTGCCGCCGGTGACGGTGACGCCGGTGTTGCTGCCGCTGCCGAGCGCGGCGGGGGCGTCGGCGTTCAGCGTGCCGGCCGAGACGATGGTGCCACCGGTGTAGAGGTTGGTCGCGCCGAAGGTCGCGGTGCCGGCGCCGGTCTTGGTGAGGGTGAAGGCGCCGGTGATGACGGCGGGGATGTTCAGGGTGGAGCCGGCGGCGATGTTGAGATTTCCGCTGTTGCGCAGCTCGACCTGGCTGGGCGTGGCGGAGTTCGGGTTCGCGGGATCGATCGTCAGGTTCGAGCCGTTGGCGAGATGGACGAGGTCGTCGTTCACACCGGAGACGGCGTTGAAAAAGCCGATCGAGTCGGTCGCGCCGGTGTTGCCGAGGCGGAAGCGGGTGAAGGCGGTCGCGCCGGGCGTGAGCAGCGAGCTGAGCGTGTAGCTGGAGCCGTTGGTGGCGTTGAGCGACTTGAAGTAAAGCGGGTCGGACGTGGTCGTCAGCGCGGTGGCGGACGAGGCCAGCTCGACGTCGGTGTAAGACCCAAGGCTTGCCGAGCCGGTGGGGGCGGCGGCGTAGCTCCAGGCGGCGGAGTTGTTCAGGTCCGCACCGGAACCGGAGAAGATGTTGGCGGGCGGCACGTCGACGGTGAACACGAGGTCGAGGGTGCCGGTGCCGGCGGGGTTTTCGGCCGAGATCGTCACGGTGGTGCCGCCGAGCGGGGTGGTGGCGGTGGGTTTGCCGCTGATCACGCCGGTGGTGGTGTTCAGGGTCAGGCCGGCGGGCAGGGTGCCAGCGCTGATCGCGTAGCTGCGGGGCGTGCTGTCGGCCACGATCTGGTAGGTGAGGGTCTGGCCGACGAAGCCGCCGGCGGTGGCGGCGCTGCTGATCACCGGGGCGACGGTGGGCGCGGCGGCGACGACGAATTCAAGGCTACCGGAGCCGCTGAGGGTGGAGTTGGAGACGTTGATCGTGGCGGTGCTGGTGCCGGCGGTGGTGGGCGAACCGGTGATCAGGCCGGTGGTGGAATTGATGCTCAGGCCGGCGGGCAGACCGGTGGCGCTGAAGCCGGTGGCGCCGGAGGCGACGACTTGGAAGCTGAGGGGATAACCGGCCATGCCGGTGGTCGTGGCGGCGCTGGTGATGTTGAGGCTGTTGGGCGGCTGGGCGTTGGGGTCCATCTCGCCGATCACCACGTTGTCGATCAGCCAGTTGCCGAGGTTGGTGGTGGTGGTGGAGAAACCGAGGCGGCCGAGGAAATTGTTCGCCGGGATGGTCGGGGCGGCGATCGCCACGGTGGGGGCGGTGGTGTAGCCAGAGCCGCCGCTGGTCAGATTGACCGCCGTGATCACACCACCGGAAATCGTCGCGGTGCCGGCCGCGCCGGAACCGCCGCCGCCGGTGAAGGTGAGATTGAGGTTGCCGGAGTAAACGTAGCCGCCGGTGGCGGTGAAGTTGAGCGCGGTGACCGCTCCCCCGTCGACCGTGGCCGTGACCGTGCCGCCGCCCGCCTCGACCGCGGTGGCGCTCAGGCTTTGGTAGGGGTTGCCGTTGTTCATCGTCACGATGTTGCCGTTCAGAAACACGGCGAAGGAATTGGCCGGCAGGGTGCGTTGCACCGGCACGGTGTCGGGTCCGTAGTAGTTGATCGGTGTCGCGGCGCTGTTGGCGTAGATCTTCACCGTCTGCTTGTTGGCCGCGGTGTAGGTGCCGGAGAATACGGTCACGTTGGTGGTGCCGCCGACGCGAACGGTGTAGGCCGGGGTGGCCGAGGTGGACTGGATGAACTGGACTTCGACGAGACGGCGGGCGCTGGAGCCGGTCTGGGTGCCCACGCCGGTGTTCCAACCGGTCAAGCCAATGCTCAGCGGCATATTGCTGGCCTGGGTCGCGTTACTCAGGAGGTCGAAGGAGGCGACCATCGTCGAAAGCGGCGCGGTGCCGGCGTTGAACTCCAGGGCGCCGCCGACCGTGGTGGAGGTGTCGAGGAGCTGGGCGACCTTGCCGGAGACCCCGCCGATGGTGGCGTTGCCGCTCACGGCGGAGATGCTGGTGTTGGCCTTGACCGCGTTGTTGGCCGGGGTCGCCACGGTGGGAATGGTCGTGGTGTAGGACTCAAAGGTCTCCGAAATCAAAACGCTGTCGGCGGCGCGCAGGCCCGGGGCGAGGGCGACGACACAGGACGCGGCAAGGACACGGACGGCGCGACGGGCAAACGCACTGGACAGCATCCGCGCGAGCACGGAACCGCCACGCGGGGCAGGAGACGGGGGCAGGGTATTCATGATGAAGCAGGTATGAACAGGGGAGGGAAAACGGAGCGACGGACACGACACCGGTGGGGTCGGGCGCGATGCGGGACAGAGGCGGAAGGGGTATCTAAACAGCAGGAAATTCCGGGTGAAGACCGGGACGGGGGAAGGATAACAACGCGAGGAAACCACTCGGAAGTGACGAGTTCAAGCCTTTCCTAATAATTATTAAGAATGACGGAAATCGCCTCGTCGTTTCAAGCACAGAATCAGCCATCTCTTTTAATTAAAGTGATTTGCGTGACCAGGTTTAAACCCTCGACGCTCGCGACGGCGATGGTGCCGGTGAGGACCAGTCCGATGCGTGCGCGGCCGTTGGCGAGTTGGACGAGACGCGAACCGTCGGCCGTGCCGAGATGGTCGAGCAGGCGGCCGTCGCCGGTGACGCCGAAACGCACGGGAAGGGCCGCGTCGAGGCAGGGCACGCCGGCGCCGTCGAGAGCGCGGGCTTCGAGGTGGAACGTGTCCCCGCGGCGTTCGACGACGGCGAATTCAAGCCGGACGGGCGGGCCCCAGGGGGTGGATTGGTAGTCGCACCGGATCTCGTCCGCGACCTCGCTTCCATCGCGCCAGCCGACGGCGCGGAGGGTGTTCGCGCCTTCGCGCAGGCGCACCGACCAGCGCAAGCCGGCGGCGGGGAAGTCGGCGGAGTCCCGACGACGGCGGCCGGCGGAGACGCCGTTGACGAAAAGCTCGGCCTCGGGGCAGTTGGAAAACACCTTCACTTCCTTCGCCTCGTCGGGCCGGCCCCAACGCACCGCCCAGCGGTGGCCGAAGAGCCGGATCATCGGGCGCGTCGCCCAGTAGCTTTGGAAAATGAAATAGCTCTCCTTCGGCGTTCCGTCGCGCTCGAGCAGACCCTTTTGATTCACACGCGGCACCGGGTTCTCGGGGCGCAAGGGAGTGGAGAAATCCTTAAAAACCCACTGGGCGGCGCCGGTGAGCGCGGGCATTTGCTCCTGCTCCTTCAGGTGCCAGTCGAAGAGGTTGGCCATGTAGCTCTCCGACCAGTCGCTGTCGCGCGAGCCGCGACCGCGACCGCCGGAGGCCTTGTAGGCGGAACCCACTTCGGCCGTGCCCTGTCCCAGCGCGACGTCGGCGAGAAAGCGTTCGGGCTCCTCCGAAAAGCGCCCGGCATGGCTGTCCCCGCCATACTCGGCGTGGAAAAAATGCGGCGTGTCGGCGATGGCCTGCTCGGTCGCCTCGCGATACTCGATGTAACGGCCGCCATACCAGCCGGCCCAGATGCTCGGCGAGTAGACGTCCACGATGTCGCGGCAAAACGCGCAGCGCCGGATCGCGGTTTTCCGCTCGGAATCGAGCGCGTGGGACAATTCGTGGAGTTCGCGCATGAACACCCGGATGGCCCCCTGGTCGAAGGTCGGAAAATCACCCGGCCAGTCGTTCTCGTTGCCCAGGCCCCACAGGATGACGGCGGGGTGGTTGTGGTGTTGCTCGATCATCGCGCGGAGCATGGCGCGGCACTGGGTCTTGAAGCCCTCGCCGCCGAGGCCGCCCCGGCACCACGGGATCTCCTCCCAGACGAGCAGACCCAGTTCATCGCACAACTCCAGCACGAGCGGGGCCTGTTGATAGTGGCCGAGGCGCACAAAGTTCGCGCCCATGTCCTTCATCGCACGCATGGTGGCGCGCACCACGTCGTCGGGCACGGCGGCGGCGCAGCCGGCGTGGTCCTCGTGGTAGTGGGTGCCGCGCAGGAGCAGGCGTTCGCCGTTGAGCTTGAACGGCCCGTGCGGGACCCACTCGACCGCGCGCAGGCCGAAACG
>CAMCHD010000016.1 GCA_945874545.1 Akkermansia muciniphila
TCGGCGGCGGGGCGCTCGGCCGCCTCGGGCCAGAGGATCATGCCGGCGCCGACGGTCGCGTTGCTGAACTCGTCGATGAGGATAAAACTCCCGGTGGTGCGATTGCGCTTATACGGATCGGTCATGAGCGGCACGGCGGTGCGCAGCAGCACGCGGCCGATGTCGTTCATGCCGATCGCCGCGTCGTCGGTCTGTTTGCGCAGCGTGTTGATATCGACCTTGTAGCGGACCGCCTTGACCGCGCACTTCGTCTCGCGGGTGGCGTGGCGCAGGATGTATTTGCCCGCCGGATTTAGCTTCACCGGCGAGAACCAGCAGACCATCGCCTCGACGTCCTGGGTGACGGCGGGCTGGTTGTGGGCCTTGGCGAAGAGGTCGCCGCGCGAGCTGTCGATCTCGCGGTCGAGGGTCATCACGACCGACATCGGCGCGAAGGCCTCGGCGACTTCACCCTCGGGGCCGTGGATGGACTTGATCACCGCGGGCAGACCGGAGGGCAGGGAAACGATCTCGTCGCCGGGCTTGAACACGCCGCCCGCGACGCGGCCGGCAAATCCGCGGAAATCATGGTGCGCATCGTTATTGGGCCGGATCACGGTCTGGACCGAAAAGCGCGGGTCGACGTGGTTCAGGTCGCTGCCTATGTAGACGGTTTCGAGGGTGTAGAGCAGGGCGCCGCCCTGATACCACGGGGTGCGGGTCGACTTCTCCACCACGTTGTCCCCGTGGAGCGCGGAGATGGGGATGAACTTGATGTCGGGGATGCTCAGGCGGGAGGCGAACTCGGAGTATTGCGCGACGATCTCATTGAAGCGGGCCTCGGAAAAATCGACCAGGTCCATCTTGTTGACCGCCACCACGACGTGCGGGATGCCGAGCAGGGAGGCGATGAAGGAGTGGCGGCAGGTCTGCTCGATCACGCCCTTGCGCGCGTCGATCAGGATGATGGCGAGGTTGGCGGTCGAGGCGCCCGTCACCATGTTGCGGGTGTATTGGATGTGGCCGGGGGTGTCGGCGATGATGAACTTCCGCCGCGGGGTGGCGAAGTAGCGGTAGGCGACGTCGATGGTGATGCCCTGCTCACGTTCGGCGCGCAGGCCGTCGGTGAGCAGCGCGAGGTTCAGGTTCTCCTCGCCGCGCTGCTCGGTCACGCGCTCGAGGTTTTCCAGGGTGTCCTCGAAGATCGCCTTCGAGTCGTAAAGCAGGCGGCCGATGAGGGTGGACTTACCGTCATCCACCGAACCGGCGGTGGTGAAGCGGAGCAGGTCCATGGAAAGGTAGTGGGCGTCGGTGTGGACGTGGGCGGGCGCGGCGGAGGCGGACATTGGAAAAAAGAGAAATTAAGCGCAAAGACGCGAAGTCGCTAAGGACGGAAGGGAAAGAGTGCTGGAATCAGAGTGATAAGGGTAAAGCGGAAGAGCGGTCAGGACTCCTGGGCGGACGATGGAGAACTTCGCGCCTTGGCGTCGTCGCGTTTCAAATCCGGCTCAGAAATAACCCGCCTTCTTCCGGTCCTCCATGGCGCTTTCGGAGCGTTTATCGTCGGCGCGGGTGCCGCGCTCGGTGACGCGGGCGGAGGCGACCTCCTGGATGACCTCGGCGAGGGTGGCGGCGGGCGACTCCACCGCGCCGGTGCAGGTGCTGTCCCCGACCGTGCGGTAACGCACCACGCGTTCCTCGTAACGCTCGCCGTCGAGCAGGGTGATGTAGGGCGACTCGGCCAGGAGCACGCCGTTGCGGTTCACCACCCGGCGGGGGTGGCTGAAGTAGATGCTCGGGATGCGCAGCCGCTCGCGGGCGATGTATTGCCAGACATCCATCTCGGTCCAGTTGGAAAGCGGGAAGACGCGGAAGTGTTCGCCCTGGTTTTTGCGACCGTTGAAAAGATTCCACAGCTCGGGACGCTGGTTCTTCGGGTCCCACTGGCCGAACTCGTCGCGATGGGAAAAAAAACGCTCCTTCGCGCGGGCTTTTTCCTCGTCGCGGCGGGCGCCGCCCAGGCAGGCGTCGAATTTGAACTCCTCGATCGTGTCGAGCAGGGTGACGGTCTGGAGGCCATTGCGCGAAGGATTGAGACCCTTCTCCTCCTGGCAGCGACCGGCCTTGATCGAATCCTCGACATAGCGCACCACCAGACGGGCGCCGATCTCGGCCGCGAACCAGTCGCGATACTCGATGGTCTCGGGGAAGTTGTGCCCGGTATCGACGTGCACCAAGGGAAACGGGATGCGGGCGGGGGCAAAGGCCTTTTGCGCGAGCCGCGCCATCACGATCGAGTCCTTGCCGCCGGAGAACAACAGCGCCGGGCGCTCGAACTGGGCCGCGACCTCGCGCAGGACAAAAATCGCCTCGTGCTCGAGTTGGGCCAGGTGGGTGAGGTTGTAGGAGGACATTTGACGGAAAAAGCGGAAAACGGAAACGCGGAAATCTCCAGCCTACAGGCGGATGCTTGGAGTAACCGCCGCGTGGAGGAGCGCCAGGCAGGCCTCGGGCGAGGCGGCCTCGGTGTCGATCACCTGCGTGCCGACCTCGTCCTCGCCCGGCTCCTCGAACGCCGAATCGCGGCCGGTGAACTGCCCCACCCCGCCGGCCGCCGCCTTCGCGTAGAGTCCCTTGGGGTCGCGCCGGGCGCAGGTCGCAAAATCCGCCTTCACATACACCGGCAGCCAATCCTCCGCCCCGATGATGCCGGCGGCGAGGGCCCGATGGGCCCGCAGCGGGGTGATGAAGGAGCACAGAGTCACCAAACCGGCGTGGGCGTGCAAACGGGCCACCTCGGCGATACGGCGGATGTTTTCCGTGCGGTCGGCATCGGAAAAGCCCAGCCCGCGATTCAGCCCGGTGCGCACATTATCGCCATCAAGCAGCTGGGTGGCAAAACCTTCCGCATGTAGCCGACGCTCCAGCGCGATCGCCAGGGTGCTCTTGCCCGAGCCGGAAAGGCCAAAAAGCCAGATCACCCGCCCACGTTGCCCGAGCCGCGCCTCTTTCTCCGCGCGCGGCAGCACGCGATCAAAGATGGGATGGAGGTTGTCGGCGCCGCTCATTTGTTGAGTAAGTTGGTAAACTTGTATAAGATTAAGTCGGCCGCCAAGCGCAAAGTCGCTCGCCGCGCACGGGTGGTTTTACGGTCCGGGAGGCACCCCGACGCTGGCGTCGTAGGCCTGGATGGCGGCGTAGAGCGCTTCGACGATGTCGCCGCGGTAGTCCGCGTTGGCGATCTTGGCCGCCTCGGCGTCATTCGAGAGGTAACCCGCCTCGACCAGCACGCCCGGGCAGTCGACCAGGCGGAGCACGGCGAACCGGGCGCGTTTGTAACCGCGATCCTCGGATTTCAGCTTGGCCAGGAGCTGGCGGTGCATGTGGTAGCCGAGCACGGCGTTCCGCGTGTCGTGGCGGTTGCCGGGGTAGGCGACCTTGTCCTGCGGGCCGGTCTTGGCCGACGAGGTGGAACGCTGGAACTGCGGGGTGAGCACGTAGGTCTCGGTGCCGCGGACATCCGACCCGGCGGCGACGGCGTTGAAGTGGATGCTGATAAAGAGGTCCGCCTTGGCCTTGTTCGCGAATGCGGCCCGGTCCGCCAATTCGACGAAACGATCGTCGGTGCGGGTCATCAACACCTGCCAGGACCCGTCGGCGAGCAGGGTTTGCAGCCGCTTGGCGACGTCGAGGGTGAAGGTCTTTTCGTTGAGTTTGCGCGCCTGGTTGCGGGTGCCGGAGTCGTTGCCGCCGTGGCCGGCGTCGAGCACGATGGTGCGCACCGGTTTCCGGGTGATGCGGGCCGGCCTGAGGATGGGCAGCACAAACCGTTCGAGGTCGATCGTGGCGGCCACCGGAGCCCCCTTGTGCACGAGAACCGGCTCCCCGAGGAAGAGGCGCAGTCCGTTGAGTTTCGCCTCGCGCGAACCGACCTTGAAAACGACCTCGTTGCCGTCGCTGCCGCGCAAGTGGAGCGACCCGCCGGCGGCGTCGTAGACCGCCTTGTAGCCGATCAGGGCGAACTGGGCGCGAACATCGGTGTAGGCGACCCCGCCGAGGTTAAAGGTGGGAGGCGTGCGGTTCGCGGCCGGCCGGCCTCCGCCCGGGCCCGCGGCACGCAGTCCGTCACCCGGCGCGAGGGCCGCGAAAGCCAAGGCCGCAAGACCCACCCGCACGATGGATCGCGGGAACGCGAAGCGGCGGGAGGAGCTCACGGAAGTGGTCGCAAGAAAAAGGCTCGCGGGCGCGTGGAGCGTTCCGGGCCTACTTCTGCTCGTCGCCGTCGTCGTCGTCGTCGCCCTTGCCGGTGTCGTCCACCGCCTGCTCGTCGGCGTGCATCGCGTATTTGCGCTTCCGCTTGTTGGTCGGATGCGGGGTGAGCATGACGTTGATCTGTTTGCCCATCAGCTTGGGCTCGGAGTCGGCGTGGCCCATGCCGGCCAGCTCCTCGAGGGCGCGCTTGATGACCTGAAAGCCGATCTCGGTGTGGGCCATCTCGCGGCCGCGAAACTTGAGGCGGAGCTTCACCTTGGAGCCGTGGTCGAGGAACTCCTCGGCGTGGCGCACCTTGGTGAGGAAGTCGTTGTTCTCGATGCGCGGTGTGAACTCGATCTCTTTCAACCGGCTCGCGGTGGACTTCACGTGGCTGGTCTTTTTCTGCTCCTCGTAGATGTATTTGCCGAAGTCCATGATGCGGCAGACCGGCGGGACCGCCGTGGCCGACATCTCGACCAGATCGAGGTTAAATTGACGCGCCAAAGCCAATGCGCGCTCGGTGGGCAGGATGCCCAGCTGCTTGCCTTCGGGAGAGATGACCCGGATCTCGGGGACGCGGATCTTATCGTTGCGCTTGATGTGCGCAAAAGGGTCGTTGTTACGACGGGGATACGGTTGACCGGGGCGACGTGCGCCACCGCCGAAGGGTGCTGAGAGGGCCATCAATAATTCTGGGTGCGGGTTGCGGAACGATCCGAAGAGACGCCCGGACCGGGCGCAAAGACAACTGGAAAACCGCGGGAACGCGCGGGAGCGCCGCGCCGCGCGCCGGTTTCCCTCGTGGCCGGACATAAAAACGCCCTCGCGGAGTGATCCGCGAGGGCGCGACTTTCTCGATCCCTGACAGGCCGGACTCACTCCTCGTCGCGGCGACCGGAAAGCATGAGCAGGAGGTGGAGCAGCGAACCGAGGGCGGCGACAAAGGCGGCGACGTAGGTGAGCGCGGCGGCGTTCAGCGTCTCGTCCACGCCTTTCATCTCGTCGCGATCAAGTATGCCGAGGCCGACCAACTGCTCCTTGGCGCGACGGCTGGCATCAAACTCGACCGGCAGGGTCACGAACTGGAAAAGACAGATGATCGCCAGCGCGACCGCGCCGACCACCAGGAGTTTCCCGCCCAGCGCGGTGCTGAAGAGGAAAATGCCCGCGATCATGACGAAGTTCGAGACGCTCGCCGCGATCTGGGTGGCGGGGGCGAGGGTCTGGCGGACGTTCATCATGGCGTAGCCGACCTTGTGCTGGATGGCGTGGCCGGCCTCGTGGGCGGCCACACCGAGCGCGGCGAGGCTGGAGCCGTGGTAGTTGTGGGCCGAGAGCGCCAGCTCGCGGGTCATGGGATTGTAGTGGTCGGTCAGTTCGCCGGGCACCTCGATGATCTTGACGTTGGTGATGCCGGCGGAGCGGATGACGGCCTCGGCCGCCTCGCGACCGGTGATGCCGCCACGCGAGCCCACCTGCGAATTGTGGGCGTAGGCGCTGCGAATCTTCATCTGGGCGTAGAACCCGAAGAGCATGGGAACGATGATGAGGAGTATCCAGATTAGCATGGTGGGAAGTGGTTAAAGTGCGCCGGAAACACGTGCGAGTCCGCTCGCTTTGCAAGTGCAAGCGGCCGGGTATGAAAAAGCCGGCGCGGTTTGTAACCACGCCGGCCTTCCCCGGAAGGGGGACAAACGCCGCGTCCGACGCACCACACGTCGGACACGGAAAGAGCGACGCGCCTCAGAGCGCGGGGATGTCGAGCCACTTGCGCTCGGCCCAGCTTTGCAGGCCCAGCTCGGCGAGTTGCACGCCCTTCGCGCCCTCGCGGAGATTCCACGGGAAAGGCTCGTCCTTGACCACGTGGCGCAGGAAGAGCTCCCACTGGACCTTGAACGCGTTGTCGTAGATTCCCTGGTCGGGCACGCGCACCCAGCCGTCCTTGTATTTGATCGGGCTGTCGATGTCGGGATTCCACACGCAGCGGGGCGTGGCGGCCAGGGCCTGGGCCTTGCAATCGCGCAGGCCGGCGACGGCCGAGCCGTGGGTGCCGTCCACCTGGAGGGTCAGCAGATCGTCGCGATCCACCCGCACCGTCCACGAGGAGTTGAAATGACAGATCACGCCGTTGGTCAGCTCGAAGGTCGCGTAGGCCGAGTCGTCGGCGGTGCACTTGTATTTTTTGCCCGCCTCGTCCCAGCGCTCGGGCACGTGGGTGGCGCCGAGGCAGGTGAGCGCCTTCGGCTCGCCGAACAGGTTCTGGATCACATACTGCCAGTGGCAAAGCATGTCCACGATGATACCGCCGTCGTCCTCCTTGCGGTAGTTCCAGGAGGGGCGCTGGAGCTTCTCGTATTCGCCGGTGAACACCCAATAGCCGAACTCGCCGCGCACGGAGAGAATCTTGCCGAAAAAGCCGGTGTCGATGAGCCACTTCAACTTCACCAGGCCGGGCAGCCAGAGCTTGTCCTGCACGACGCCGTTCTTGAGACCGGCGGCGGTGACCTCCTCGAAGAGGGCGAGGGCCTCCCTGGAGGTGGTGGCGGTGGGTTTCTCGCAGTAGATGTGTTTGCCGGCGGCGATGGCTTTGCGCACGCCGTTCGGGCGCTGGCCGGTCAGGGTGGAGTCGAAGTAGATCTGGTTGGCCGGATCGGCCAGGGCGGCGTCGAGATCGGTGGAGTAGCGCTTCACCCCGGCGCGGGCGGCGAGGGCGGCGAGCTTGGACTCGCTACGGCCGATCAGGATGGGGTCGGGCAGGATAACCTCGGAGTCGTTCAGTTTGACGCCCCCTTGGTCGATGATGGCCTTGATGGAACGCAGCAGGTGCTGGTTCGTGCCCATGCGTCCGGTGACGCCGTTCATGATGATGCCGACTTTGTGGGTGGTCATTGGGATTGTGGGAAAAGGAAACGGGGGGGGGCCGACCGGATGAAGATACCCGAAGGCCCGGCTTGCAGTTAGAACGATACCGACGTGTCCTAGCACGGTCCCGCCACCCCATCCCCGGTCCCGCCATGCTCGCCTGGAGTCCCCTCCTTGTCCAAAAAATCGAGATCCACGCGCTTGGATTTGTCCTGCGCAAACTTCAGCTGAACCGCCACCGGGAGGCCGAGGTGGCCCCGCATCGCCACCCCTACCATCAGCTCATCCTCTACCTCGCGGGCGAGGGCGTGCAAATCCTGCGCGACCGTCGGGTCGAGGCCCGGGCCGGGGACCTGTTCATCATCCCGCCCGGGATAGACCACGGCTTCGCCCTGGCCGGCAGCAGCCGCCCGTTGTGTTTGGTTCTTGAATACGAGAGCCGTCCGGGCACCCGGGTGTTTCACCGCCACCTGCCCCAGCAGGCGTTGAACGAACTCCACGCGCTGCTCGCCCGCGTGCCGACCAAGGGTCGCCTCGCCCTCTCCGACTATCCGGCGGTGCTCTCCGTCGTGGCCCGCCTGCTCGAGCCCGCGCGCCCGGCCGATCCCGCGCCGGTCGCGACCCCCTCGCCCCTCGTCGCCCGGGTGCGCGAGGGATTGCGCGGGGCCAAACCTTTCGGCGAGATCGCGCGCGAGGCGGGCTACGTGCGCGACGCGCTCAGCCGCCGCCTGAAGCGGGAACACGGCCTCGGCCTGCGCGGCCTGCGCGACCAGGAGCGCCTCCAGGCCGCCCAGGCCGCCCTGCGCGAGACGCCGGGGATAGCCGCCGCGGCCGCCCGGGCGGGCTTCGACGACCCGAATTATTTCGCCCGCTGGTTTCGCAAGCAGACCGGCCTCACCCCGTCGGCTTGGCGGCGCCAGTAGGGCTCTCGCCGGGTTTCCCCGACGAACCGGTCGTCTCCACCGGCACCTCGTGGAAACGGAGGTCCGTCTGCCGGTCCAGGCCGACCGCCAGCATCGTGAGGTAGACGGCACGCCGCCCGACGTCGATCGCGAGGGGCAGATTCCGCTCCCGCGCCCAACGCAGGATCGCGATGATCAGATTCAGGCCCAGGGAATCCACCAGCCCGGCGGCGCGAAGATCGAGCGCGATGAGACGCGGGGTCAGCTCGCGCACCCGCTCGTGCTCCAGCAGGGCAAAGATGTCCCGCTGCAAGTCCGCGACGGTGGTGCTCTTGACATCCCCGGTCACGAGCAGGCCGAGGGCCCCCGAAGGCCGGTCAAAGGCGAGCGCGATCTTTTCGGCCCGGGGAAGCGAATGAAACATGGCCACGCATCGGCACGCCTGCCGGACCTCTTGAGCGGAAAACTCCCGGTCCACCCTCCGGAGACCGACGAGGTTCGCCGGGAATTTCCACCCGTTTCCTCAATTGCCGCCCGAAGCGACCGATAAAACCCCGGGAGCGACGACAGTTCCCCGCCGACCTTTTTCACCGCCTTCATCATGGACGCCCCTCGCCTCCCCGCCGGAACCTCCGACGCCCTCCTGGCTTCGCGCGGAGCCGCGCCCTCCCTCGCCCGCACGAACGCCGAGCAACTCCTGACCTTTCGCACCCGGGGGCGTTGGTATGCCTGCGACCTGCTCTGGGTGCGCGAAATCCTCCGCCAACCCGCCCTCACCCCGGTGGACCGCGCCCCGCCGCTGGTCCGCGGCCTGATCCATCTGCGTGGACAGATCGTCACCGCCCTCGATCTGGACCGCCGGCTCGGTTTCCACTCCGCCGTCGCCCAGGGGCCGGCGGAACGTTGCATCGTTTTCAAAACCAGCCCGGAACTCGCCCGCCTCGCCCACCCGCCGTCCGACTGCGAACTCGCCGGCAATGACATCATCGGGGTGGTCGTGGACCAGATCGGCGACATCCTCGCGGAGCGTGGCCCCGTGCTGCCGCCTCCTCCCGACACCATCTCGGGCCTGGACCACGCCTGCATCGCTGGCGTGCTCCCCCGTCCCGAGGGCCTGATCACCCTGATCAACACCGGCGCATTCCTCTCCGTGCCGTCCGGCTCCGCCTCCTGACCTCCACCATGCAAACCCTGCTCGAAGCCTCGACCCTGCGCCTGGTTTTCGCCGGCGACATCCTCTCCACCAACGTCGCCGCGTTGCGCACCGAACTTCTCGCCACCCTCGGCGCCCACCCCGCCGCCACCCACGTGACCGCCGATCTGGTGAACGCCAGGACGGTGGACTCGCAGGGCATCAACCTCCTCCTCGCCCTCTACCGCGAATCGGAACGCCGCAAGATCGGCTTCCGGGTCGAGAATCCTTCCCCCGAGATCCGCCGGCTCTTCGACCTGCTCAACCTTTCCGGCCGCTTCGGCCTGAAACCCACCAAACAACCGTGAGCACCGCCGAACAAGAAATGCTCGAGCTCTTCGTGCAGGAGGCTCGGGAACACCTCGGCGTCCTCGAGTCGGATCTGGTCTCGCTCGAGGCCAACCCCCGCGACGCCGCGCTGCTGAACCGTCTCTTCCGCGCCGTGCACAGCGTGAAGGGCACCGCCGGCTTTTTCGGACTGACCGCGATCACCGAACTCGCCCACGTGATGGAGAGCGTGATGGCCCTCGTGCGCGACGGCCGGCTGGAGGCCGGTCCGGAGTTGATCAACCTGTTCCTCGCCGGCACCGACAAATTGAAGGCCATGGTGGCCTCGCCCGAAAACTCGGCGGATATCCCCTCCTTGGCCGAACGCGAGGCCCTCGGCGCCATGCTGCGGAGCGACCCGCCGGCGCGACCCGCCGCCGCCGAGAAGGACATCCTGCCGCTCTACCTGCGCTCCTTCCGCATCGATCCGGAGCTGGTGCGCTCCGCCTTGCGCAACGGGCATCACGTCTACGTCGTCCAACTCCGGCTGCATGCCGACATCGAGGCGAAGGGCCAGGGCATCCTGGACTACCTGCGCGAAGTGCAATCGCTGGGCACCCTGATCGACACCGCGACCGATATCGCAGAGGTGGGAGGCCTGGACGCCGAGGCGCCGGCCGACGTGGTTTGCTCGCTGCTCTTCGCCACCGCGATGGAGCCCGATCTGCTGCTCGGCGCTTTTGATCTGCCCGCCGCGCAACTGGTGCAGGCCGCCGCCCCCGCGCTCCGCGAATGGCTGGCCACCCAACCGGTGCTCGGCCCGGCCACCCCGCCTCCCCCACCCTCGCCGCCCGCCGTGGTCGCACCCGCCAGCCCCGCCGCGCCGGCCGCTCCGGCCGCGCTTTCGCCGCCGGAGGACGGCACCACCGGCACCGCCCACCCGATGGCCTCCGCCTCGCGCACCAAGCCCGACGAGACGGTGCGTATCTCGGTGTCCTTGCTCGACGCCCTGATGAACCTCGCCGGCGAGATGGTGCTCGGCCGCAACCAACTGCTGCGGGTCGCGGAAAGCCGCCGCGAGGGCGCGGGCGCCCCGCCCGAACACGAGGGCCTCGGCGGCATCATCCAGGGCATCAGCGCCGTCACGTCCGACCTGCAACGCACCATCATGCGCGCGCGCCTCCAGCCGGTGGGCGGACTTCTGGGCCGCTTCCACCGCGTGCTCCGGGATCTCGGGCAAAAACTGGGCAAGGAAATCCAGCTCGAGACCGTCGGCGACGACGTCGAGTTGGATCGCGCCCTGATCGAGGGCCTTTCCGATCCCCTCACCCACCTGGTGCGCAACGCCGCCGACCACGGGCTCGAACCCCGCGAGGAACGCCTTCGCGTCGGCAAACCGCCCGCCGGCCGCGTGCGCATCTCCGCCGCGCATCTCGCCGGCCGCGTGCAGATCGAGGTGCGCGACGACGGACGCGGCCTCGACCCGGTCCGCCTGAAGGCGAAGGCGGTGGAAAAGGGCCTGATCACCGCCGATCAAGCCGAACGCCTGGGCGAGGCCGAGGCGTGGCAACTCATCTTCGCCCCGGGTTTTTCGACCGCGGCGGTGGTGAGCGACGTTTCCGGCCGCGGGGTCGGCATGGACGTGGTGAAGACCAACATCGAACGCCTCGGCGGCCGGGTCGAGATCGAGTCCGTGGTCGGCCGGGGCACCGCGATCATCATCCGCCTGCCCCTCACCCTCGCCATCATCCCGGCCTTGATCGTGGGCTGCGGGGATCGCCTCTTCGCGGTGCCCCAGCTGAATCTGATCGAGATCGTGCGCATCGGGCCGGACCGCCCGCTCGAGGATTTCGGCGGCTCGCGCCTTCTCCGCCTGCGCGAGGAGTTGCTGCCCGTGCTGGATTTGTCCGCCCTGCTCGGCCTCCCGGCGACCGAGGACCAGGCCGGCTCCGGCTACGTGCTGATCCTGCGCCTCGACCGCCGCCGTTTCGGCCTGCGCGTGGACCAGGTGGCCGATACCGAGGAAATCGTGGTGAAACCCCTCGGCCGCCACTTGCAAGGCACCACGCTCTACTCCGGCGCCACCCTGCTGGGCCAGGGCCGCATCGCCCTGATTCTGGATCTCGCCGGCCTCGCCGCCGGACGTCTGCCGCCCGAGCCGGCCTCGACCCGCGAAACCACGCGGGCCTCGCTCCGCCCGCCGGCCGAGCAGGTGCTGCTGTTTCGCGACGGCACGCCGGAGACCTTCGCGCTCCATATCGCCAACATCGGTCGCATCGAGCGCCTGTCGTCGTCGCGCATCGAGCGCATCGGCGGCCAGGATTTCTTGCGTCAGGAAAACGGTCCCACCCTCCGCCTCGTCCGCCTCCAGACCCACCTGCCGGTGACGCCGCCCGGTCCGCTCCCGGCCGAGATCCATGTCATCGTGCCCCGCCTCGTGGACCAGCCCATCGCGCTGGTGGCGGAGGAAATCCTCGACGCCGCCGAACTGCCGGTCGACGCCCTCGACACCTCGACCTTGATCGCCCCGGGCGTGCTCGGCACCGCGTCGATCGAAGGCGCCCTGACCATCATCCTGGACCTATACGGTCTGCTCCGCGCCGCCGGGCTCGATCGCCCCGCGATACCGGGCGGCGTCGATCTCGCGTCGCGCCGCATCCTGCTGGCCGAGGACACGCTGTTTTTCCGCGAGGCGGTGCGCCGCGCCTTCACCGGTTTTGTCGGCGCGCTCGACGTCGCGAACGACGGCGAGGAGGCCTGGCAGCGCCTCCAGACCGGCGCCTACGACGTGCTCGTCACCGACCTGGAGATGCCCCGGCTGAACGGCTTCGAACTGGTCGCGCGGCTGCGCTCGGACCCTCGCTTCAAAACCCTGCCGGTGATCGCGCTGTCCGCCCGCGACACCCCCGAATTCCACGAGCGCGCCCGCATCGCCGGCGTCAATCGTTTCGAAAGCAAGTTCGACCGCGAACGCCTCCGCCGCGCGCTGATCGACGCTCTCTCCGCCCCGACCCCCTGAACCCTTTTTCCATCCCAAGCCTCCCCCCGTCCCCGCCATGAAACTCAAACTCACCGGTCGTTTTGTCCTCATTCTGCTCGCCGTGGGCCTCGTGCCGCTGCTCGTGCTCGCCGGCCTGAGCCTGCGCTCCACCGCCCGCATCGCGGAGAACGCCACCTCCGGCCTGGAACAGTCCGCCCGGGGCACGCTCGATACGATCGAACGCAACCTGTTCGAGCGCTACGGCGACGTGCAGGCCTTCGCCAGCAACAGCATGTTCCGCTACCTGGATACGTCCGATCCCGACTCGCGCGAGACCTTCACCGATGCGATCAACACCTACGTCCGCCTCTACGGCATCTACTCGCTCAGCCTCATCACCGACGCCTCCGGCAAATGCGTCGCGGTGAACACCCTGAACGCCGCCGGCCGCCCGCTCGACACCGCATTCCTGCTGGGGCGCGACTTTTCCGGCGCCTCCTGGTTCCGCGACGCGCGCGACGGTCGCTTCCTGAAGTCCGACCTGCTCGACGGCACCGTGGTCGAGGACCTGGCGCCCGATCCCGACGCCACCAAACTGCTGGGCACCGGGCACCTCACGCTGAGTTTTTCCTGCCCGCTGAAAAACCAAAAAGGGGAGTTCATCGGGGTGTGGCGCAACCTCGCCGACTACGGGCTGATCGTGGAGGAGATCATTCGCGCGAATTGGGAGGAATACGCCGCCAACGGTCAGACCGCCACCGAGTTTATCCTGGTGAACAAGGATGGCATCCTGCTCACCCACTACAGCCCGAACGACAGCGGCTCGCGCGAGATCAGCCATGACCTTTCTCGCGTGCTGAAGGAGGACGTGACCGCTTCGATTCCGAGCGCCAAGGCCGCCATCCAGAAGGGCGCCCGTGGCAGCGGCCGCGATCTCGACAGCGCCAACGGACACTGGCACCTGACCGGCTACGCCAAGTCCGAGGGCGCCCTGGGCTATGCCGGCCTCGGCTGGGCCCTGCTCGTGCAATGCCCCGAGGATATTTTGAACGCCGGTGTGGTCTCCGCCGACCGCGCCACGTTTCTGACCGTGGGCCTTTCAACTGTCCTGCTCGTGCTGGTCGCGTTCCTCGTCGCCCGGTCCATCACCCGCCCCATCAGCGCCTGCGTGGCCGCGATGGATCAGCTGGCCCGCGGCGACCTCACCGCCGAGGTCACGCTGAAACGCTCCGACGAGCTCGGCGACCTCGGCAAGTCGATCAACGCCTGTATCCTCAATCTGCGCCAGCTGGTGGGCTCGCTGACCCAGTCCGCCTCCGACCTGGTCCGCTCCGCCCAGGTGTTGACCGAGACCTCGCACAGCCAAGCCGCCGCCGCCGAGGAGACCACCGTGCAGGCCAACTCGGTCGCCTCCGCCGGCGAGGAGCTGTCGATCAATTCCCGGACGATGTCCGAGTCCGCCACCCAGATCACCCAGTCCACCGGCACCGTGGCGGCCGCGATGGAGGAGATGTCCTCGTCCATCCAGGAGGTCGCGCGCAACTGCGCCCAGGAGTCCGAAATCGCCCGCAAGGCCGACACCCAGGCCCGCCAGACCCGCGAACTGATGGGCAAACTCGACGAGTCCGCCCGCCAGATCGGCAAGGTCGTCGAGCTGATCAACCGCATCGCCGAACAGACCAACCTGCTCGCCCTGAACGCCACCATCGAGGCCGCCTCCGCCGGCGAGGCCGGCCGCGGCTTCGCCGTCGTCGCCAACGAGGTCAAGGAACTCGCCCGCCAGTCCGCCTCCGCCACCGAGGACATCCGCAAACAGGTCGCCCTCATCCAGGACAACGCCGGCGCCTCCATGCGTTCCCTCGACGAGGTCGCCAAGGTCATCGAGCAGGTGTCCCATATCTCCTCGTCCATCGCCGCCGCGGTGGAGGAGCAGTCCGCCACCACCTCGGAGATCGTCGGCACCATCCACAACGTCTCCACCGCCACCGGCACCCTCTCGCGCAACGTCCAGCAGACCGCCGACGGCGCCGCCGAGGTGGCCCGCAATATCTCCGGCGTCTCCCAGGCCGCCGCCGACGGCGCCCGCGGCGCCGCCCGCGTCAGCGCCTCCGCCACCGAACTCAATTCCCTCTCCGCCTCCCTCGGCCAGCTCGTGGCGCGCTTTAAGATCTGAGCGGACCCGCCATGCGCCTCGCCCTCAAACTCCCGCTGCTGACCGCCGGCGCGCTTCTGCTCTCCACCGGGCTCGCGCTCACCGTCGCGTGGCGGCAGAATCACGACCAGGCGGTCGAGGCCACCCGGCTGTCGATGGGCGGCATCCTGAACAATGCCGAACGCACCCGGGAGAGCATGTCCCGCCTGCACCGCGAGGGCGCGTTCGATATCCCAAAACTCAAGGCCGAGCTGGAGCGGGTCGGCCCGGACCGGTTTCGCGAGACCACGCTTTACCGTTCCGTGCCGATCGTCGCGGCCTGGCAAAACGCCTCCGCCGTCGCGAAGGATTTCGGCATCGATTTCCGCGTGGTGCGGGAAAATCCGCGAAACGCCGACAACACCCCCTCGCCCGCCGAGCGCCGCCTGCTCGCACTCGTCGGACGGCCCGGGGTGAAGGAGGTTTTTGAGGAGGATACGGAACGCGGACTGTTCGTGCTCGCCCGCCCCATCGCGCTGACCCGCGATTGTCTGGTCTGCCACGGGGATCCCGCGACCAGCCCCACCGGCGACGGCCGCGACGTCCTCGGCTATAAGATGGAGGATTGGCGCGAAGGCGAAGTCCACGGCGCTTTCATCTTGAGCAGCCCAAGCGCCCGCGCCGATACCCTGTCCATCGCCACCACCCGGAAAACCCTCTTTTGGCTGGTCCCCGCAGGCCTTGTCCTGAGCGCCTTCGTCGTGCTGATCGTCCGACGCCAGGTCACCGGTCCCATCCGCGCCTGCGTGACGGCGATGGACCAGCTCGCCCGCGGCGATCTGACGACCCGGGTGGCCACCACGAACGCCGACGAGATCGGCGACCTCGGACGGTCGATCAACACCTGCGTCACCGACCTGCGCCAGCTGGTCGGCTCCCTCAACCAGTCCGCTTCCGACCTGGTCCGCTCCGCCAACGATTTGACCGAGACCTCGCACAGCCAGGCCGCCGCCGCCGAGGAGACCACCGTGCAGGCCAACTCGGTCGCCTCCGCCGGCGAGGAGCTTTCGATCAATTCCCGGACCATGTCCGAGTCCGCCACCCAGATCACCCAGTCCACCACCACCGTCGCCGCCGCCCTCGAGGAGATGACCTCGTCGATCCGGGAGGTCGCGCGCAACTGCGCCCAGGAGTCCGAGATCGCCCGCAAGGCCGATACCCAGGCCCGCCAGACCCGCGAGCTGATGGGCAAACTCGACGAGTCCGCCCGCCAGATCGGCAAGGTCGTCGAGCTGATCAACCGCATCGCCGAACAGACCAACCTGCTCGCCCTGAACGCCACCATCGAAGCCGCCTCCGCCGGCGAGGCCGGCCGCGGCTTCGCCGTCGTCGCCAACGAGGTCAAGGAACTCGCCCGCCAGTCCGCCTCCGCCACCGAGGACATCCGCAAACAGGTCGCCCTCATCCAGGACAACGCCGGTGCCTCCTCACGCTCGCTCGAGGAGGTCGCGAAGGTGATCGAGCAGGTCTCCCACATCTCGTCCTCCATCGCCGCCGCGGTCGAGGAGCAGTCCGCGACCACCGCCGAGATCGCCGGCACCATCCACCACGTGTCCACCGCCACCGCCACCCTGTCACGCAACGTGCAGCAGACCGCCGACGGCGCCGCCGAGGTCGCCCGCAACATCTCCGGCGTCTCCCAGGCCGCGGCCGAAGGCGCCCGTGGCGCCGCCCGCGTCAGCGCCTCCGCCTCGAAACTGAATTCGCTGTCCACCGCCCTCGGCGGCCTCGTGGCCCGGTTCAGAATCTAGACCTGCGGCATCCTCGCCATGGCCCCCGCCGAACCCGCGACCGCGCGCCCCCTCGCCTCCGATCCCCCCGCGCGCCGGCGCTGGTGGATCGGCGCGCTCGCCGCCGCGGCGTTGGTCGTGGTCATCGGCTGGCTCTGGCGCGACGCCGACCGCGAGTTGCGCTCCCGCTGGTTAAGACACGCCTACCTGCTGCAACAGGCCCTGCCCGCCGGCTTTGACGCCACCCTGGTCGGCACCGAGGCGGATCTCGAATCGCCCGCCTACCTGAAGCTGAAGAGCCGCCTCGCGCGCCTTCGCGCCGACACCCCCGACTGCCGCTTTGTCTACCTGATCGGGCGGCGGCCCGACCGCACCGTGTTTTTTTTCGCCGACTCCGAACCCGCCGGATCCCCGGACGAATCGCCCGCCGGCCAGGTCTATCCGGAGGCCAACCGAGCCATGCACGCCGCCTTCGACACCGGCGGCGGGCAGTCCTATGGCCCCTACCTCGACAGCTACGGGCGCTGGGTCTCCGCCTTCGCGCCCATCCCCGGCGGATCCGATGGCGTGCGCATCGTGCTCGGGGTCGATGTCGATGCCCGCGAGTGGTATGGCAACGTCGCCCTGCAACTGCTGCCCCGGCTGGGTCTGGGACTGATGGTCATCCTCGCCACCGGCATGGTGGCCTACGCCCTGCACCTGCGCCGCCAGCGCGGCGCGAGCCGCCAGACCGGCTTTTTTATCCGCCTCGCCATCGGCGCCGGCCCGGTGCTGTCCATCGGCGTCCTCGCCACCCTGGCGCTCTTTCTTCTGCGCAATCAGGACGATATCGGACGCGCCCAGCGCAACGACCAACTGCTCCTCGTGCAGGCCGACGAGTTGCGCCGCCTGGACGAGATCCTCACCTCCTCCGCCCTGCTCGCCGCCCATACTCTGGACCCCGCCTGGGAGAGCCGCTACCGCACGCACGTCGCCCTGCTGGACGACATCCTCGCCGCCGGACTAAGCCTGAATGGCGCCGCCCTCGGTGAACTGGTCGACGAGATCGCCGAGGTGAACCGCCGCCTGTGCGCCGTCGAGGAGAACGTTTTCGCGCTGATCCGGCGCGGCGAGGCCACCGCCGCGCTCGGCTTCCTGGAGGCACCCGCCTACCTCGCCGACAAGGCCGCCTACGCCACCGCGGTGGAGCGCCTGCAGACCGTGCTCGCCCTGCGGGTGGATGATGCGATCACCGCCTCCCGCATCCAAGGCCGGCGCAACATCGAGTTCCTCGGCGCCGCCGTGTGCATCGTGCTGGTGTGCTGGCTCGTGCTGCACCACGTGCTGCGCGAGCGCGACAAAACCGAGGCCCGCAACCGCCAGATCCTCACCGCCAGCGCCCGTCGCCTCGCCGACACGGTGCGCCTGCGCACCGCCGCGCTGGCCGAGAGCGAACACCGCTTCCGCAGCTTGTTCGAGACCATGGCCCAGGGCCTCATCACCCAGGACGCCCAAGGCGTCATCCTCGACGCCAACCCGGCCGCCGAGCGCATCCTCGGCTTGACCATCGAGCAATTGAAGGGCCGGGCCTCGACCGACCCGAGCTGGCACATCACCGACCTCGGCGGCCGCGTGCTGAAGCCGGAAGAACACCCGTCCATGATCGCCCTGCGCACCGGCCGCCCCGTGCTCGGCCAGACCATCGCGGTCCACAACCCCGCCCTCGGCGCGCCGCGCTGGATAACGATCGACAGCATACCCCATTTTTCGGCCGAAAACCTCTCCGACCGCCCCACCCACACCCACACCACGTTCACCGACGTCACCGAGCGCGTGCTCGCCGAGCGCACCCTGCGGGAACGCACCCGCGAGTTCGAAGGGTTTTTCCAGCTCGCCCTCGACCTGCTGTGCATCGCCGACCAGGACGGCCGCCTCCTGCGCACCAACACCGCCTGGGAATCCGTGCTCGGCTACCCGGCCGCCGACCTGCACGGCGCCCGCCTGGTCGACCTCGTCCACCCCGACGACCTCGCCGCCACCCAGGACGCCCTCGCCGAACTCGCGCAGGGCAAAACCGTGATCGGACTGGTCAACCGCACCCGCACCCACGCCGGCGACTACCGCAGCATCGAGTGGCGCTGCGCCCCGCTCGGCCGCTCCATCTACGCCGCCGCGCGCGATATCACCGAACGCATCAAGGCGGAGGAAAGCCGCGAAGCCCAGCGCCGCGTGCTGGAGTTCGTGATCGAGTCCGACATCTCCGGCTACTGGGACTACGACGTCGTCAACCGCACCGATTTCTACAGCCCGGCGTGGAAACGCATGCTCGGCTACACGGACGAGGAGTTGCCCAACGTCCCGGACACCTGGCGCCGCCTCATCTTGCCCGAAGACCTGCCTCGCGCCCTCGCCGCCCTCCAGGCCCACGTCGCCAGCGCCGGGAAAAAGCCCTTCTACGTCGAGGTCCGCTACCGCCACAAGAACGGTTCGCTCATCTGGGTGATCTGCTCCGGCGGGGTGACCGAGTGGCAGCCGGACGGCTCCCCCCGCCGGGTCGTGGGCTGCCATATCGACATCACCCCCGCCAAGGAGTCCGAGGCCGGCCTGCAGGCCGCCAACGTCCGCCTCGCCGAGGCCGGCGCCCGCGCCAACCAACTCGCCCAGCGCGCCGAGATCGCGAGCCGGGCCAAGAGCGAGTTCCTCGCCAACATGAGCCACGAGATTCGCACGCCGATGAACGGCGTGCTGGGCATGACCCATCTCCTGCTCCACACCACGTTGAACGAGAAACAACGCCGCTTCGCCGAGACCATCCAATCCAGCGGCCAGACTCTCCTGCACCTGATCAACGACATCCTCGACCTGAGCAAGATCGAGGCGGGCCGCCTCGAATTGGTCGACCACGAGTTCCACCTGGGCGGTTTCCTCCAGGAACTCGCCGTGCCGTTCCGCCTCCAGGCCCAGACCAAGGGCATCCACTTCGCCTGCGAGTTTTCGCCCGACCTGCCCGGCGCCCTCCGCGGCGACCCCGCGCGCCTGCGCCAGATTCTGGTGAACCTCGCCGGGAACGCGGTGAAGTTCACCACCCGCGGCCAGGTGACCCTGCGCATCACCTCCCTCGCACCGGTCGACGGCGCAGCCCCTCCGCATCGCCTACGTTTCGCCGTGCAGGACACCGGCCCCGGCATCCCGCCCGAGCAGGTCGACCGCCTCTTCCAGAAATTCTCCCAGATCGACGCCTCCTACACCCGCCAGTTCGGCGGCACCGGTCTCGGCCTCGCCATCTCCAAGGAACTCGTGGAGCTCATGGGGGGAAAGATCGGGGTCGAGAGCACGCCCGGCGTGGGTTCCACCTTTTGGCTCGAGATCCCCTTCCACGCCGCCGCCCTGCCGACGTCGTCCGCCAGCGAGGCCAAAGCCACGACCGGCGAACTGCCCGCCCTGCCGTCCGGCGCGCGCATCCTGCTGGTGGAAGACAACGTGACCAACCAGGAGGTCGCCCTCGGCCTCCTCCAACGCTTTGGCCTCGAGGCCCGCGTCGCCTCCAACGGCCGCGAGGCGCTCGAAGCCCTCGCGAAAGCCGAGTTCGACCTGGTCCTGATGGATATCCAGATGCCGGTGATGGATGGCCTCACCGCCACGCGCGCCATCCGCGATCTTGCCACCGGTCTCGACAACCCGCTGGTGCCGATCGTCGGCATGACCGCCCACGCCCTGATCGGCGACCGCGAGCAGGGGCTCGCCGCCGGCATGAACGAATACCTGACCAAGCCGATCGACCCCGCCGCCCTGAACCAGGCCCTCCGCCGCTGGCTGCCCTCCGCCATAGACCTGCCCGCCCTGCCCGCCCTGCCCGCCGCCACCCCGGCACCGGCCCCGTCCGCGACGCCCCCGCCCTCCTCGCCGGCCGCCCCGCCCACCGCCATCGATTGGGCCGAGCTGCGCGGCCGCCTGATGGGTGACGACCGCCTGGTGCGCCGCATCATCGCCGCCTTCCCGGACGACCTCGACTCCATCCTGGCCTCCATCCGCGCCGCCCAAACCGCCGGGGACCTGCCCGCCACCGCCCGCGCCGCCCATACCCTGAAGGGTGCGTCCGCCAACCTCGGCGCCGCCCCCCTCCGGGCCGCCTGCGCCGCGCTTGAGAAGACCGCGCTGGCCGGCGACGCCTCCGCCATCCCCGGTCTGGTCGATACCGTCCTCGCCTCCGCCGAGACCCTCCGCGCCGCCATCCGCTCCGGCCCGCCATGACCAGCCACGCCGACCCAAACCTCGCCGAGATCCTCGTGGTCGACGACGATATGCTCTCGCGCGAGATGCTCGTCATGATGCTCCAATCGGCCGACCTGCGGGTCCAGGCCGCGAACGACGGCCTCCAAGCCATCGACCTGATCGAGCGGCGCGCAGCCCACCCGTTCACCTCCGTCTTCACCGACGTGCAGATGCCGCGCATGGGCGGCATCGAGTTGCTCGATTGGATCAACCGGCACGCGCCCACCACCGCCACCGTGATCATGACCGGCAACCAGGAACGCGAACTCCTTTCCGCGTCCCTGCGCGGCGGCGCGGTCGAGTTTCTGGACAAACCCTTCGACCTACGCGCCATCCTCGGCGCCGCCCGCCGGGCCCGCGAAATCCATCAGCGCCGCACCACCCAACTCGCCGCCTCCCGCCGCCTGCTCGACATCGCCGACATCCACCAGCGCCTGTCCCGGGTCGCCCCGGCCGGCGCCGGCGGCCTGCGCGCGGACCTGGCCGTCACCACCCGCTTCTACGCCATGGACGAGGCCGGCGGAGACCTCGTCCAGACCATCGCCCTCGATCCGGACCGCGTGCTGCTCGTGCTCGGCGACGTCTCCGGCCACGGCCTGCGCGAGGCCTTCCTTTCGTCTTATTTTCAAGGGGTCATCGCCGGCATGGCCGGCCAGGACGCCACCGGCCGGGGCATCGCCGAGGCCTTTAACCGCTTCCTCTTCGACCAGTGGAACGCCGACGATCCTCTCGCCATCGCCACTTCGCTGAGCGTCTGTTTCCTGGAGTTGGACCTGCGCGCCCGGCGCGTATCGATTCTGAACTGCGGCAGCCCCGGCGTCCTGCTCGCCGACGAGGGCCGCGTCTCGATCCTGGCTTCGGGCGGCTCTCCCCTCGGCTGGTTTCGGACCCTGGAGCCCGCCGAGACCGTCGTGCCCATCTCGGCCTCGGGCCAGATTCTTCTGTGGAGCGACGGCCTGGAGGCCCACGCCACCCGCCTCGGCGTGCCTCCGCTCGCCCTCGCCGCCCGCCTCCTGCTCGCCCCGCCGCACTCCCTCGCGGCCGGGGTATTGCAGGGTGCCGACGACGATATCGTGGTCTGCCGCGCCGCCTGGGACGCCCCCGGCGCCATACGCCCCCTCGCCGGCCTGCTCGCACACCACGAAACACTCCCGGGCGACTCCGCAGCCCGCATCGACGACCTCCAGGCCGCTTGGACCCGGCAATTCTCCCTCATCCTGCCCGACCTGCCCGATACCGACGCGCACGACCTGACCCTCTGCCTTCGCGAGGCCCTGCTCAACGCCCTGGTCCACGGTTGCGCCGGCGACCCCGCCCGCACCGCCACGGTGGAGATCCTGATCAACGCCGAACAGGCGAAGATCGTGCTGGGCGTGGCCGACGACGGCCCCGGTTTTGATCCGGACAACATCATGCCGGGCGCCGACCCCGAACACATTTCCCTCGGCCTCCGCCTCATCCGCTCGCTCGCCCGCGAAGTCCGGCATTCACCCGACGGCCGTCGTGTCGATATGACCTTCCGCCTGCCAGGCGCCCCCGTCCCATGAGTTCCGCCGCGCTTCGCCTCCTGATCGTCGACGACACCGCCCTTTACCGGAAGGTGTTGACCGAAGCCGCCGCCCAGGTGCCCGGCCTCGAGGTCGCCGCCGCCGTCGGCTCCGGCCCGCTTTGCCTCGCCCGCCTCGCCGCCGAGCCCGTTGACCTCGTGCTCCTGGATGTGTTCATGCCCGAGATGACCGGCCCCGAGGTGCTGGAACGCATCCGCCGCGATTTCCCCCGCGTCGCGGTGGTGATGATCAGCGGAGCCACCGACGCCGACGCCGCCATCACGGTGAAGGCGCTCGCCGACGGGGCCCTCGATTTTATCCCCAAACCCCGCACCGCGTCGTTCGCGGAGGGCATGGCCCGTCTTCGCCAACAACTCCAGCACGTCGCGCGCCTCGTGCAGCTCCGGCGGCTCGGCGCGTCGCCCGCCCGCCCGTCACCACGCCCGGCCGCGGATCCCTTGCCGGCGCCCGCGCCCGCCCCGCGTCCGCCCCGGCGCAGCGTCTCGCCTCCTCCCTTCCTCGATTTGCTGGTCGTGGCCGTCTCCACCGGCGGGCCGGCCGCGCTCCAAGCCGTGCTGCCCCGCCTGCCGGCCGATTTCCGCCTGCCCGTCCTCGTCGTGCAACACATGCCGGCGCCCTTCACCCGCACCCTGGCCGAGCAATTGGCCAAGCTGTGTCCGCTGGCCGTCGCCGAGGCCGGCGAGGCCGAGCCGATCCGTCCCGGGCGCATCCTGATCGCCCCGGGCGGTCGCCACCTCGAGCTGACCCGCGATACCCACGGCGCGCTGGTCACCCGTCTCACCGACGCGCCGCCGGTCAACTCCTGCCGACCCGCCGCGGACGTGTTGTTCCAATCCGTCGCCCGTTGCGCGCCACGCGGCGTGCTCAGCCTCGTGCTCACCGGCATGGGCGAGGACGGCGCGGCCGGCGTGGCCGCGTTGAAGGCCTCCGGTCCCCTGTGGTCGATCATCCAGGACGAGGCCACCTGCGTGATCTACGGCATGCCCCAGGCCGTCGCCCGGCGCGAGTTGGACGACGAATGCCTTCCGCTCAACGCCATCGCGCCGCGCCTCGTGGAGCTCGCCCGCACCCGCCTCTGATTTTTCCCATGCCCGCCTCCTTTCAAAACCCGACCGACCTCGCGCTCCTGCGGCACTACGTTTCCGAGGCCTGCTGCATCCATCTCGGCGAGGAGAAGGGCTACCTCTTCGAGGCCCGGCTGGGCGCCATGATCGCCCAGTCGGGCGCGGCCGACATCCCGGACTTCGTGCGCCTGGCCCGCGCCGATCTGACCGGCCGTCTGCGTGACCGCATCGTCGACGCCATGACCACCCACGAGACCTACTGGTTTCGCGACGAGCGCCCCTGGACCTCCCTGCGCCAGCATCTTTTGCCCGCCCTCGCCGCGCCCCTGCGCCAAGGCTTGAAGACCCGGGTCCGGGTGCTTTGCGCCGCGTGCTCCTCCGGCCAGGAACCCTACTCGCTCGCCATGCTGATCGACACCCTCTGCGCCGAGGGCGCGCTGCCCGGGGTGCGGCCGGAGCAATTCGAAATCATCGGCACCGACGTCTCCGCCGGCACCCTCATGCTCGCCGCCAACGGTCGCTACAACCAGATCGAAATCGTGCGCGGGCTGGGCGAACACTGGCGCCAGCGCTACTTCACCGCCGTCGGCCCGGTCTGGGCCTTGAACGATACCATCCGCCGCCGGGTGACCTTTAAGCGGCACAATCTCCAGGACGACCTGAAGCCCTTCGGCCAGGTCGACCTGCTGTTTTGCCGCAACGTCGCGATCTACTTCGAGGCCGAGTTTAAACGCCGGCTCTTTCAGCGGCTCGCCGCCGCCCTCGTGCCCGGCGGCCACCTGCTCCTGGGCGGCTCCGAATCGCTCCTTTCCCATCCCGAACTGTTCTCCGCCGTGACCCTCGGGGAGGCCGTTTTTTATCAACGCAAACCCTGACTTTCGCCGCCATGAAACTCCTCGTCGTAGATGACTCCCTCGTGATGCGCCGCATCATCGTGTCCGCCGCCTCGGTGGTCGGCGCCGACTGCGTCGAGGCGCGTGAAGGCGCCCAGGCGCTGGAACGCCTGAACGCCGATCCGGAAGGCTTTAACCTGGTCTGCCTCGACTGGAACATGCCCGTGATGGGCGGCCTGGAGTTCCTGCAAACCATCCGGGCCGATCCCCGGTGGAAGTCCCTGCCGGTCCTGATGATCACGACCGAGGGCAGTCGCGACTCCATCCTCGCCGCGCTCAAGGCCGGAGCCACCGGCTACCTGACCAAACCGTTTAACCAGCAGGACCTGCAGTCCAAGCTGATGGACTGCCTCGGCATGGGGTTTTAGAGCGTTTCAAAAAGAGTTGTAGCCGATGGCAACGGAGAATTGCCGCAAAAAGGCGCAAAAGATCCCGTCGCGCATCAAGCGTCACAGGCGCCTATAGGCGCGCGGAAGTGCTTCACCGGAGGAAGAGAAATTTTGTGACTCTTTGCGGCCATAGCTCCATATTAAAGGCTCTGGCGGCGCCGCCTGAGGGGCCGCACCGCCGGACGGGCGTTTCGCCCCGGCCGGGGTCGGCGGAGGCGTCGAGTGCCGCGCCCGAGCCGGCCGGGCCCGGCCTACGAGGTCACGCCGGTGTCCGCGTTGGGTGAGGACGCGCTGGGATCCTGCAAGGTGAACTCCAGGATCTCGCCCTTGCGCACCACCTTCAATTGCTGGCCCTCGAGGATTTCACCCTTGAGCAAGCACTCGGCGAAGGGGTCCTCGAGGTAGTGCTCGACCGCGCGGCGCAAGGGCCGGGCGCCCATCTTTTCATCGTAACCCTTCTCGATCAGCAGCTCCTTCGCCTCGGCGGAGAAGGTCAGCTCGATCTTCCGCTCGGCGAGGCGCTTGGTGAACTTCGAGAGCTCGATGTCCACGATGCGGAACAGGTCGGTCTTGGCCAGGGGGCGGAAAAAGATGATGTCGCTGATGCGGTTAAGGAACTCCGGCTTAAAGACCCGCTTGGCCTCCTCGAGCACCTTCTCACGCATCTTTTCATGGTCGCCGAAGGCGCCGGAGCCGGCGGCGGCGAAGCCCATCGAGGTCTGGCGCATGAGGAGCTGCGCGCCGACGTTCGAGGTCATGATGATGATGGTGTTGCGGAAATCGATCTGCCGGCCGAGCGAGTCGGTGAGGCGCCCGTCCTCGAGGATCTGGAGAAGGAGCTGGAGCACGTCCGGGTGGGCCTTCTCGATCTCGTCGAAGAGCACGACGGAGTAGGGCTTGCGCCGCACCGCCTCGGTGAGCTGGCCGCCCTCGTCGTAACCGACGTAACCGGGAGGCGAGCCGATGAGGCGGGAGACGGCGAATTTCTCCATGTATTCGCTCATGTCGATCTGGATGAGCGCGTCCTGTTTGCCGAACATCTGCGCGGCGACCTGCTTGGCCGTCTCGGTCTTGCCCACGCCGGTGGGGCCGACAAAGAGGAAGGAGCCGATCGGGCGACGCGGATCCTTCAGATCGGCGCGGGAACGACGCAGGGCGCGGGCGATGGAGGTGGAGGCGAGGTCCTGGCCGATGACCACTTTCTGGATCTCCTTTTCGAGGCCGAGGAGTTTCTCCGACTCCTTTTTCTCCATGCGGGAAAGCGGGATGCCGGTCCAGTCGGCGACGACCTTCATCATCAACTCCTCGTCGATGGTCACGCGTTTCTCCTCGCGCGACTTTTTCCAGTCCTCGGTCACCTGCTCGAGCCGGGTGCGGAGTTGTTTTTCATGGTCGCGGTGTTTGGCGGCCTCCTCGAAGTGCTGCTTCGCGATCGCGTCCTCCTTTTGAGCGCAGACCGTCTCGATTTCCTTGGCCAGGTCCTCGAGCATGGGCGGACGGGCGAGCGAGCCGATGCGGGCACGCGAGCCGGCCTCGTCCATCACGTCGATGGCTTTGTCGGGCAGGAAACGGGCGGTGATGTAGCGGTCGGAGAGCTTGGCGGCGGCCTCGAGGGCGGCGTCGGTGAAGATCGCTTTGTGGTGGTCCTCATACTTGCCGCGGATGCCCTTCAGGATCACGATGGTGTCCTCGATGGACGGCGGCTCCACCTTCACGTTCTGGAAACGGCGGTCGAGGGCAGAGTCCTTTTCGATATACTTGCGGTATTCGTTCAGGGTGGTCGCGCCGATGCACTGCAACTCGCCGCGGCTGAGGGCGGGCTTGAAGATGTTCGAGGCGTCCATCGCGCCCTCGGCGGCGCCGGCGCCCACGATGGTGTGCAGCTCGTCGATGAAGAGGATGATGTTCTTGGCCCGCTTGATCTCGTCCATCACGGCCTTGATGCGCTCCTCGAACTGGCCGCGGTATTTGGTGCCGGCGACCATAAGGGCGAGGTCGAGGGTGATGACCTTCTTGTCGATCAGGATCTCGGGCACGACGCCGTTGACGATCTCCTGGGCCAGGCCCTCGACGATGGCGGTCTTGCCCACGCCGGCCTCGCCGATCAGGACGGGATTGTTCTTGGTGCGGCGGCAGAGGATCTGGATCACGCGCATGATCTCGTTCTTGCGCCCGACCACCGGGTCGAGCTCGCCCTTGCGGGCCAGCTCGGTCAGATCGCGACCAAAGGCCTTGAGCGCGGGGGTCTTGACCTCCTTTTTGCCGTCGTCGGAACGGGCCGGACCAGAGCCGGCCGAGGCTTCCTCACCGCCGCCGGCGTTGCCGCGCGCGGGGGTGTCGCCGGCGCCGGCGCCGTCACCCGTGCCCGCACCCTCTTCGCCGCCGGAAAACTGGGGATCGAGTTCGCGCAGGATCTCGTTGCGGGTGCGCTCGATGTCGATGTCGAGCGACTTCAGCACGCGCGCCGCCACGCCTTCGCCCTCCCGGAGCAGGCCGAGCAGGATGTGCTCGGTGCCGACGTAGGAATGGCTGAGGGCCTTCGCCTCCTTGCCGGCCAGCGCCAGCACTTTTTTTACCCGCGGAGTGTAGGGAATGGAGCCTTGATTCTTCGTTTCCTGCCCGGTGCCGACCTGCTTCTCGACCGCCGCGCGCACGGTCTCCAGGTCGAGGCCCATCTTTTGCAACACCGACACCGCCACGCCCTGGCCGAGCTTGATCAAGCCCAGCAGCAAGTGCTCGGTCCCGACATAGTTGTGGTGAAAGCGATCCGCTTCCTTGCGGGCGAGCGCCAAAACCTGCTGGGCGCGCGGGGTGAAATTGTTCATCGGTTCCATAAATTTATAGTGTTAAAAGGGTAATTAAACCTGGTTCGGGGTGGGCAGGCCGGGCCGCGGAGTCGGCGGGAGGTTAGTCTTTGGCGTGTAAGCTAAAATCAGGCCGAGCTACGGCTGCAAATTCGTTGCGTATTTTATCGGCACGAAGGGCGTCGCGGTGAACCGAATCCAGATCGTGGCGGGCGGCGGCCTGGATGTGGCCGGGCTGGGCCTCGATGAGCAGTCGGTCGGTCACGGCGCGGATCGGTTCCGGGAAAAGACCCAGATCGATGCCCAGGCGGAGCAGGGACAGGAGATTCATCGCCTCGCTGGAGCTGAGCTGGTGGCAGTTTTGCAAGATACCGTAGGCGCGGCCGATCTTGTCGAAGAGCTTGGGCGCGTCGGCCTCGATCAGTTTTTCCCGGGCGTTCAGCTCGTGCTCGATGATCGACTGCAGGACGCTGCCCAGGCGCTTGAGGATGGCGTCCTCCGATTCGCCCAGCGTGGTCTGGTTCGAGATCTGGAAAATGCTGCCGGAGGCGTCCGAGCCCTCGCCGAAGAGACCGCGCACGACCATGCCGAGCTGGTTGACCGCGCGGACCACTTTTTCCATCTGACCGGAGATCACCAGGGCGGGCAGGTGCATCATGGCCGAGGCGCGCATGCCGGTGCCGAGGTTGGTCGGGCAGGCGGTAAGGTAGCCGAGCTCGGGGTCGAAGGCGTAATCGAGGCGCTCCTCCAATTCGGAATCGAGGCCGTCGATCTGGTTCCAGGCCTTCTTCAACTGGAAGCCCGCGCGCAGCACCTGCACGCGCAGGTGGTCCTCCTCGTTGATCATCACCGAGACGGTCTGGTCGCGATTGATCACCAGGCCGCCGCCGTGCTTCGAGCCGGAAAGCTCGCGCGAGATGAGGTGGCGCTCGACCAGGATCTGCTTCTGCAGGTCGGTGAGCTCGGCGACCGGCACGTTGACCGAGCGGCGCATCGCGGACGTGGCGCCGAGGGCCTCGCGGCACCGGGCGAGCACCTCCTCGCGCTGGGCCTCGCGGCACCAGCCGGGGAAGGCGGCGCCGGCCAGATTGCGCGCGAGGCGTATCCGCGTCATCAGGACAACGGCGCATTTGGAGCTCGCCGTGTCGGTGAGCTCGCTGGGATTGGCCAGTAGGGCGGAGACGGTCATGGGCTTCGGTTCAGCGGCGGACGGGGCCCGGGGCGGGCGAGGCGGGGACGGGGGTGGCGGCGAGGCGCCGCGCCTCGGCGAGTTCGTCGCGTAGGCGGGCGGCATCCTCGTAGCGCTCGGCCTTGATCGCCTCGGCCAGACCGGTTTCGAGACTCGCGACGCGTTCGAGCAGGCTGCGACGCTCCAGGGCCTTGACCGGCACCTTGCCGGCGTGGCGCACGCCCTTGTGCATGTTCTCCAGCATCGGCGAAACCATCCCGGAAAAGGTGCGGTAGCACTGCGGGCAGCCGAAGCGCCCGTGTTTTTT
>CAMCHD010000017.1 GCA_945874545.1 Akkermansia muciniphila
GACTGGGGCCCGCCCCGCCGCACCTGCTCGCCCGCCGCCTACGCCCGCCGCCATCCCTTCGTCTGGCACGAGGCTCAGGCGGCCCGCGACGACGCCTTGCCTCCCCCCTTCACCGGACCGCTCCCGCCCGCGTCGCCGTTGAACGTGGGGGCGTTTCGCTGGGAGGCCAAGGGCGTCGCCATCCTGCCCGGCGCACGGGTGCTCGCCGACGACGCCTGGGTCGTGGCCGAGGAGGATACCTTTCTGGGCGAATTCCACGATCCCGGTTCGCTTCGCCACGCCGCCGTCTACCTGCGCGGCCGCCGCAACCCGGTGGTCCGTCTGCCCGGCCGCACCCTGAACCTCGGCAGCGCCTTCGCCGGGGTGAATTTTTACCACTGGATGATGGACGGCGTCGCGCGGGTCGACCTGTTCCGGCGGGCCGGCTTCGACTGGGACGCGGTGGATCGCGTGCTGATCCCGGGTTTCCGCTCCGAAACCTCCCGGCGCGTGATCGCGGCCCTCGGTCTGCCGGCGGAGCGCATCGTCCGGCCCGGCCGCGGCGACCAGTTCGAGTGCGAGGAGCTGTGGCAACCCTCCCCGCCCGGCGGCCGCCGGGTGACCGCCCCCTGGGCGGTCGCGTTTCACCGCGAGCTGCTGCCGCCGCCCGACCCCGCCGGTCCGCCCGCACGGGTGTTTCTCGCCCGCCGCGGTTCGCGCAGCCTGATCGACCAGGAGGTTTTCGCCGCCCGTCTCGGCCGCGAGGGTTTTGAGTTTCTCGAGGCCGATGATTTCGACCGCCTGCGCGCCCGCCTGGCCGTCGCCACCCACGTCGTCGGCGTGCACGGCGCGGCCTTGACCAACCTGCTCTACTGCCGGCCCGGCACCCGGGTGCTGGAACTGCTTTCGGACGACTCGCCGTGGCCCCACTACCGTTCGCTCTGCGCCGGCGCGGGCCTGCCCTACGGAGCCGTCATCGGCGTCGCCCGCGCCCGCCGCCTGCACCCCGCGGTGCCCCGCAACGGGGATTTCCGGATCGATCCGGCGACGTTCGAGACCGCGCTGACCCGCTTGCTGGCCTGACCGGAGGCTGGAGGCTATGCCCGCCAAGGCGCGGGCCGCGGGACCGACCGGCGCCGCAATCCCCACCACAGCCGGCGACACAATTCCCGCCGCAAACGCCACGTGCCCGCCGGACAGTTCAGCGCCAGCCGCCCGAGGAGCGCCGCCTTGGCCCGACGCCCCGCCGCGCGGTCCGGCGGGGTGAGGAAATAGAGCAGTTTTTCCAAAACCAGCCAGGCGCCCTCGGCGCTGACCTGCCCCAGCGCCGCGTCCGCCCGGCACAGATCCGTCCGCGTCCGCCGGCCCGCTCCCGCCCGCGCGGCGGAGGCGAGCGCCCGGGCAAACTCGATCCGCGCCGTCAACTCGTGCCCATGCGAGGGAAACCAACGCGTGCGCAGGGCGAGGCAGTCGGCCGCGACGTCCATCGAGCGAAGCCAGGAACCGATCGCATCCCGTTTTTTCAGCGCCACGCTGTAGGAGGTTTCGTGCCTCCGGTAGGCGACCGTCGCCGCTTGGAGTCGGCGAAGGGGCCGGCGGGCGCCCAGCTTCAGCCAGGCCTCGAGGTCGGCCGTGCCGACCCGCTCCGCCCCCCAGCCGCCGGCCGCGTCGAGCGCCGCCCGCCGGAAGAGCACCTGCGACGGCGTGGTGATCGGGTTCAACGGGCAGCTCGCCCACGGATCGAGGTCGCTCGCACCGCGATCGCCGGCCGCGAAGCGCGGCGCCTCCCCGTCGTGAAATTCCACCACGCCGCCGACGGCGGCGGGCGCGTCCGGGGTTCGCGCGAGCTCCGCCTCGAGCCGCTCCAGATGCTCCGGATGCCAGAGGTCGTCCTGATCGAGCAGGGCCGCGAGCTCCGCAGTCGTGCCCGCCAGACCATGCACCCGCGCGGGATTGGCACCCTTGCCCGGATTGCGCAGGAGCGCGACCCCCGCGACGCCCGCCACCCGGCCCGCCGAGTCGTCGGTCGATCCGTCGTCCACCACCACGATCTCGTCCGCCGGCCGGGTCTGCGCCCGCACCGCCGCGAGCGTCGCGTCGATCCAACGCGCACCGTTGTGGAGCGGGATGACGACCGCGATCCTCATTCGAAGCCCTCCGTGATCGCCGCGTCGAGGTCCACCAGATGCAAGGGATCCCGACCGCCGCCCAGACGCTCGATCTGCTCCTCGGCCAGACGCTCGAACTCGCCCGCCCGCTCCGCCCGATGCGAGGCGACATGCGGGGTGATGAGCAGGCGCGGCGTGCGCCAGACCGGATCGTCCGGCCCGGCCGGCTTGGGGTCGATCACGTCGAGCGCCGCGCCGGCCAGGTGCCCCTCCCTCAGGATTCGGCAGAGGTCGCCGCTGTCGAGGCAGGCGCCGCGACCGACATTGACCAGGCAGGCGTGGGCGGGCAGCAGACCCAGCCGGCGGGCGTCGAACCAGCCGCGCGTCGCGCGGGTGGCGGGCAGGGCGAGGAAACACCAGTCCGCGCCGGCCAGCGCCGCCTCCGCCTCGTCCGCGCCGATGACCGCGTCGAATTCCGACGGCGCGCCCGGCCGCCGCGCCCGGCGCACACCCGTCACCCGCAGACCCTCGCGACGCAGCAGGCCGGCGATGGCCCGCCCGATTTCGCCGGCGCCAAAAACCAGCGCGGCGCGCGGCGCCGGAGGCCACGCCGCGGGAACCGCCCAGCGCCCCTCGGTCTGCGCGGCGAAGGCCGCGGGCAGACCCCGTTGCAGGGCCCACGCGAGGGTGAGCGCATGCCGCGCGATGGCGGGCGCGCTGATGGCATCCCGGCTCAGCCGGACACCCGCCGCCCTGAGTTCCGCCAGCGGCAGGTGGCCGACCCCGCCCGCCGTGGATTGCACCCAGCGCAAGCGCCGGGCCCCCGGCAGACACTGGCGCAGGTATCGGTGACCCAGGATCACCTCCGCGTCCGCCGCCTCCCGGACCGCCCGCTCCTCCGCGTCCGCGACCACGACCTCATGCCCCGCCGCGCGCAGCCTGGCCAGGTGGCCGGAACCGGGCGCGAACAGTCCATACATGATCAGGATTTTCATGCCCGCGGCCTCATCTCGCCCAAGCGCGTGTAAAACGCGCGCCGGTCCGCCTCGACCGCCGCCGCGTCGCGCGCCCGCGCCGCCGCCCACGCCGCCCGCACCGCCGCCAATTCCAGGCCGAGATCCCGCCCCGCGACCTCCCGATAAAAGGTGCGACGCAAAAAACCGAGCGACGTGCCCAGGCGGGCGTATTCGTGCAGCAGATCGGTGAAGCGCAGGGGCTCGCCCCCGCCGAGCACGGTGACGCCGCCGAACCCGTGGCGCCGCCCGGCCAGCTCGCCGCAGAGCCTCTCGACCGTCCCGTCCCACAAGGGCTCCCAAAGCCAGCGACCGCCGCGCGAGATCATGAGGTCGTTCAAGCCGATGAACACCTCGTCCCACGGCAGCCGAGCCAGCCGCGCCACGTCGTCGGCCAGCTCGCGCGTCTCGATCTGCACCAGGGTCCGCGCCCGGCCGTCCACCCGCGCCAAAAACTCCTCCACCTCGCCCGCCGAGCGCGCCATCGGCAGCATGATGGTGGTCGCGCCGCCATCGACCGCCCGGTCTATCTCCGCACACCCGCCGGACCCGAGCCCGTTGACCCGAACCGTGACCGGCAGCCCGCCCTCCGCCACCGCCGCCGCGAGGTCGACCGCGGTGTGTCGGTTGATCTCGGTGTCGTGCCCCGCCTGGCGCGCATGTTTGTCCTGGTTTTCCCAGTCCACGATCAATCCCGTCACCCCCGCGGCGGCCGCGCGACGGGCAAACTCCGTCGTGGTGTGAAAGAGGCGGAGGTCCATGGGGAACAAAACTCGGCCGGACACGACGGGGTCGAGCCAAACACGCCGCCCCCGGGGGGGAAACACCCGCGCTTGCCAGCCTCGCCCCCTGCCGTTTCACCAGCTGGCCACATGCCGCAATTTTTTCGCATCAACGAGCCGGACGTCAGCGCCGAAGCCTTTGACCGCGAGGTCCTCGCGATAGACCTGAAGAGCGGCCACTACCACAGCCTGCGGGAATCCGCCGTGCCTCTCTGGCGCCTCCTGACCGAAGGGCGCAGCTTGGAGGAAAGCGCCGCGCGGCTCGCCACCGCCCTGGCCGCGGACCCGGCGCGGGTGCACGCCGACGCCGCCGCGCTCGTCGCCGCCCTGACCGCCCGCGCCCTGCTCGTCCCCGCCCCCGCCCCCGCCACTCCGCCGCCCGAGCCCGGCTGGCTCGCGCCGCTCGGGCCCGGTTATCAGGCGCCGGTTTTCGACACCTACACGGACATGAAGGACCTGCTCCTGATCGACCCCATCCACGAGGTCGACGTCAGCGGCTGGCCTCACCAACCGGCCACGCCCCCCTCGGCCTGATGCCCCTGCCCCCCGCCGCCGTCACCGCCGGCCTCGCCGCCTACCTGGACGGCCTCGCCGCCGCCCACGCCGTCGCCACGAAGCGGATCGGCGGCGTGGTCCGCGACGTGCGGCTCGCCGGCCTTCCGATCCGCCTCGCCATCGCTGGCGAGGCCCTGGCCGAGTTGATCCTGCCCGCCTTCGAGCACCTGCCCGACGCGCCGCCCGGCCGCCTCGAGGGCGAGTTTTTGCTCTGGGACGAGGCCGCCGCCGGGGTGCCGTTGCCCGTCCCGCCCTGGACCGAACCCGCCGATGCCCCGGGGGTGCAATTCTCCCTGCCCGCCGGCGCCGAGGATTTTCGCCGCGCGCACTCGCCCGAGAGCGACACCTTTGTTTTTCAAAACCTGCGCTCGGGGCGGGCCGTGCTTGCGGCGCGGGACGCCCGTCGCCTGCCGTTTTATCAACGCGCCTCGCCGCTTCTGCTGCCCATCCACCGCTGGGCCGCCGCACGGGGTCTGCGCGCCGTGCACGCCGGCTGCGTCGCCGTCGGCGAAGGCGCCGCCCTCATCGCCGGCCCCTCCGGCTCCGGCAAATCCACCACCTCCCTGCTCTGCGCGCTCGACGGCCTGGACTACCTCTCGGACGACTACTGCCTCGTTCGCCCAGGCGCCGCGCCCGAGGCGTTCTGCCTGTATCATAACGCCAAGCTCGACCGCGACCACCTTCGGCGTTTTCCCGCCCTCGCCGACCTGGCCGTCCCGCCGCCCGCCGACCGCCCGGACAAGCCCATCCTTTTCCTCCACCGCCACCACCCGGACCGCATCCGCCTCGCCGCCCCGCTTCGCCTCGTGCTGCTTCCGCAGGTGACCGATCAGGCCGAGACCACCGCCGTTCGCATCGGCGCGTCCGACGCGTTCCCCCGTCTGGCCACCAGCTCGATCGGGCAGCTGCCCCAGGACGACCGGCGCTTGTTTTTCGAACTGGCCGCCCTCGCCCACCGCCTTCCCTGCTATCGCGTCGAGCTCGGCACCCGGCTCGAAACCGTCGCGCCCGTGGTTCGACGGCTCCTGGAAGCCGCCGGCTAACGTCATGCGCATCCTGCACTGGACCGATAACTTTCTGCCGCTGATCGGGGGGCTCGAAACCTTCACCCGCGATCTCGCCCGCGCCCAACACGCCGCCGGGCACGAAGTTCACATCTGCACCTCCCCGATCCCGGGTCTGCCGGAGGTGGAAACCCAGCCCGGCTACACCGTGCACCGGCGGGCCGCACCTTCCCACGCGATCCTGACCGAGCCGCGCCGCCTTGGCGAACTGGCCCGCGCCGGCGGGGATCTGCGCCGTCGGCTCCGCCCGGATCTCGTGCATGTCCACCTCAGTGGACTCGCCGCCTGGATCGAGCTGATCGGCCGACCCGGCGACTCCGGGCCGGTGCTGCTGACCGCCCACACCACGGCCGATTCCGGACTGACCGCCCCCGCCGTGACGCGGCGCGTGCTGGCCGGCGCCGATCTCGCGACGACCGTCTCGGCCGATCTCGCCGCGGGCCTGGAGGCCGCCTTTCCCGACGCGCGCCCCGAACCCTACGAGGTCGTGCTGAACGGCGTCGCCGCGCCCACCCTCGCCCCCGCGCCACTTCACCCCGCCGCCGGAACCCTGCTCTCCCTCGGCCGGGTGGTGCGGGAAAAGGGCTTCGATCTCGCGATCCGCGCCCTGGCCCTCCTGCCCCCCGCGACCCGCCTCATGCTCGCGGGCGACGGCCCAGCCCTCCCCGCGCTGCAAACCCTCGCCGCCGAACTCGGGGTCGCCGACCGGGTCGATTTTCGCGGCTGGGTCCATCCGGACGACGTGCCGGCCCTGATCAACGCCGCCGATATCGTGTTGATGCCGTCGCGCTGGCGCGAACCGTTCGGCCTGGTGGCGGTGCAGGCCGGGCAGATGGCTCGTCCCCTCGTCGCGACCCGCGTCGGCGGCCTGCCCGAGATCGTGCGCGACGGGGAGACCGGCCTGCTCGTCCCGCCCGAAGATCCCGCCGCCCTCGCCGCCGCCGTCCGCCGATTGCAGGCCGACCCGGCGCTCGCCGCCCGGCTCGGCGCGGCCGCCCGCCGCCGCGCGGCGGACACGTTTTCGATGGCTCGCTGCGCCGCCGCCTACGCCACCCTCTACGACCGCCTGCGCCACCCGCGCCCGGCGACCGCCTGAACGCCCGTCATGGATCCGGTCTTCCCCCACCTCCCTCCCGACCCCGAGCCGGTCCTCGGTCCCGAGGCGCGGCCGGACTTCATCATCGCGGGCGTGCCCAAGAGCGGATCGAGCTCGCTGGCCCGTTACCTGAAACAACACCCGGATGTCTTTTGGAGCCCGCTGAAGGAGCCCGACTACTTTCGCACCGACGACCTCCGGTTTGTCTACCGGGATCCGGAACGGCGGGTCCGGGGAAAGAGCCTCGCGCACATCGCCCGGCGCACTCCCGAATGGTATCGGTCCCTTTTTGCCGACGCGCGCCCCGGCCAGAAACGGGGCGAGGCCAGCGTGGGTTACTTTTACGGCGGCCGGGAGACGGCGCGTCGCATCCACGCCGGGGCGCCGGGGGTGAAACTCCTTTTTATCCTCCGCCAGCCGGCGGACCGGGCGTATTCGAACTACCTGCACCAACGCCGCGCCTTGCAGGAAACCCTCCCGTTTGCCGACGCCCTCGCGATCGAAGCGCGCCGCATCGCCGCGCCCATGCACAGCTTTTGGGGCTACCGCGCGCACGGCTACTACCACGACCGCCTGCGCGCCTTCCTCGAGGTCTTTGGTCCCGATCGGGTGAAGGTGCTGCTTTACGACGACTGGCGCGATCCCGCGGCCCTGCTGCGCACGGTCTTCGGCTTCATCGGCGTCGACCCCGCCGTCCCCGTCGACACGCGTGAACGTCACAACGTCGGCCGCCTGCCCCTCGCCCCCTTCATCGCCCGCCGCCTTTCCCCCGCCACCTCCGAAGCCCTGCGAAAAATCGTGCCCGCCCGGGCCTGGCGCGGCGCGGCCGACCTCCTGAAACGCCTCCGTCGGGCCAACCTCCGCCCGGCCCCTCCGCTCGATCCCGCGCTCCGGCGCGCGCTGACCGAGGACTATCGGGAGGACATCCTGAAAACCCAGGCGTTGATCGGACGCGACCTCTCGCCTTGGCTCGCCTGACCACCGTGCCCGCCGCGTCCCCATCCGCCCCCGCCCCGGTCACCGTCGTGATCCCGTTGTATCAGGCGGAAGCCTACATCGGCGAGGCCCTGGCCAGCGTGCTGGCCCAGAGCCTCCGGCCGGAACGCGTCATCGTGGTCGACGACGGCTCGACCGACGCCGGTCCGGCCCGCGCCGCCGCCGTGCCCGGGGTCGAGGTCCTCCGCCGCCCCCACGAAGGCATCGCGGCGACGATAAACGCGGGCCTCGCCCTCGCCCGCTCCGAATTTGTCGCCTTCCTCGACGCCGACGACCGCTGGACGCCGGAAAAAACCGCCCGGCAACTCGCCCGCCTGCGGGCCGAGCCCGATCTGGCCTTCGTCTTCGGCCACGCCCGGCGCTTCCTGACGACCCCCTCCGGCGAGACGCCGCTCGACGTCCTGCCCGGACGCTCCCTCCAGGGCGGTCTCTTCCGCCGCGCCTGCTTCGACCGGGTGGGCCCCTACTCGACCGCCGCCGGGACCCACGGCTTTCTCGACTGGCACGCCCGCGCGGACGAGGCCGGGCTGCGCTCGGTGGTGCTGCCCGAGATCGTGTTCGAGCGTCGTATCCACGGCGCCAACCACGGCCTTTTGCACCGCGCCGAACAGCGCCGGGGCTATTTCAACTCGCTCAAGGCGGCCCTCGACCGCCGCCGCGCCGCGCCCTGATCCGATGGCTCCGTCCGCCGCGCCCCCGCTCCCCCTCTCCGCGCTTCGCGACCTGCTGCGCGGGCACCGCCTCCGCCTCGTCCTGGCGGTGGGGGCGAACCTGCTTCAGGCCCTCTCGTCCCTGCCGGGGGCCTGGCTGCTCAAGGACCTTTTCGACCACGGCCTTCGCCCGGGCGGGGCCGACCGCCTCTGGCTCGACGCCGCCGGCCTGCTCGCCCTGGCGCTCGTCGCCGCCGGCCTCCACTTCACCGGTCGCGCCCTCGCCGCCCGGGCCCTGAAAACCGCCGTGGCCGACCTTCGCCGCCGCGTCATCGCCCGTATCCACACGCTGCCCCGCGCCCGCCTCGACGCGGAGGGCGGGACGCGTTTCCACGATCTCGTGGTGCACGACGGCGACCGGGTCGAGGCCCTGCTCTCGTCCCTCGTCGGCCAGCTCCTGCCCGCCGCCCTGGCCGCCCTGGTCTTCGCCGCCGCCCTCGCTTGGTTGGCGCCGGCCCTGCTCGCCTTGCTCGCGCTGCTCGCGCCGCTCCACCACCTCTGGACCCGCCGCGCCCGCGCGGGCCTGCGGGCCGACGCCGCCGCCACCCGCGCCGCCTTCGCCGCCTTCAACCGCGGGGTGATCGCGGGCCTGCGCCGTCTCGAGCTCGCCCGCCTGCACGCCGCCGGCGCGGCCGAGACCGCGGCCCACGCCGCGCGCGCCGCGACCCTGCGCGACACCGCCCTGCGCGGCACCCTGCGCCTGGCCCTCCACGGCCGCCTGCAACGCCTGCTCGCGGCGGCGGTCACGGTGGTCCTGCTCGTCGCGGGCGGCCGGGAGGTGGCCGCCGGGAACCTGAGCCTGGGCGATCTGCTGGCCCGCTACGCCCTCGCGGCGCTGCTGCTCGGTCGCCTGCGCGAACTCGGGGAGGGTTTGGTCCAGACGACCGCCGGCCGCGAGGCGCTGGCCGAGCTGCATGCGTTTCTCACCCGCCCGGTCACCGCGCCTTATGCCGGGACGCGGCGGCTCGTGTTCACCGGCCGGATCGACCTCGATGAGGTGGGTTTTGGTTACGAGACGCCGGGCCGGGAAAAAACCGTGCTTTCCGGGGTGTCCCTCGGCCTGCGCCCCGGCCGCGTGGTGGCCCTGGTCGGCCCCAACGGCGGGGGCAAAAGCACCCTGCTGCATCTGCTGCTCGGATTTTACCGGCCGACCACCGGCGGCTTGCGCGCCGACGGCGTGCCCTACGAGGAACTCGACGTCGAGGACCTCCGACGCCAGTTCGGCGTGGTGCCGCAGGAGCCGCTCCTGATCACCGGCACGCTGCGCGAAAACATCGCCTACGCCTGGCCCGAGGCCTCGCCGGCCGCCGTCGCGGAGGCCGCCGTGCTCGCCGGGGCGTCGACGTTTATCGAGGCGCTGCCGGCCGGCTACGACACCCCGGTCGGCGAGCACGGCGCGCTGCTCTCCGGCGGCCAGCGGCAACGGGTGGCCCTGGCCCGCGCGTTCCTGCGTCGTCCTCCGCTGCTGGTGCTGGACGAGCCGACCAATCACCTCGACGTCGAGGCGGTGGCCGGGCTGGTGAACACCCTGCGCTCCCTGTCCCCCGCCCCGGCGGTGCTGCTCGTCTCCCACGACGCCCGCGTCACCGCCCTGGCCGACCAGGTTTTGCAACTCGGGCCCGGCGCGGGCGGCCCGACGCCTCCGCGATGAAACGCCACGGCCGCCCATCGTCCCCCGCCCCCGCCCTCGCCGGGTTCCCCCCGCCGACCCACGCCCTGCTCCTCCGGGCCTGCCTGGCCGAGGACGCCGGCGCGGTCGAGGCCTGGCAGGCCTGGCGTCGGGTCCAGGATCTGGATCGAATCGATCCCGCCGCGCAAAGGCTGATCCCCCTGCTCCAGCACAACCTCGCCCGCCGCGGCGTGCCGGCCGACGGCCCGGATCTCGGGCGCTACCGGGGCATGCATCGCAAGACGTGGTATGAGAACACCGCCGCGTCGGCGCACGCCGCCCGGGTGATCGCCGGCTTCGCCGCCGCCGGCATCCCCACCCTGGTGCTCAAGGGCACCGCCCTCGCCGTCGGACACTACCCGGCGGGCGGCCTGCGTCCGGTGGGCGACGCCGATCTGCTCGTGCCGGCGGAACACGCCCCCGCCGCCCTGCGCCTGCTGCGGGACCGGGGCGGGCGGGCCCACCCCCCCCGCGCCGAGGCGGACCTGCTCGCCTTCGACCTGCCCAAACGACACGGTTGGGAGCTTCGTTCCCCCGAGGGCCGGGGCGTCGACCTGCACTGGCGCCTGCTGGCGGTGTCGGCCGACGCCGGGCGCGACGCGGCCTTCTGGGCCGACGCCCGGCCCGTGCGTATCCACGACGTGGACACCCTGACCCTCTCCGATCCCCACCACCTGCTGCACGTCTGCGTGCACGGGCTCTGCCTCGGCCGGGAACCCGCCTACCACTGGGTCGCCGACGCGGTGATGATCCTGCGCCACGCCGGACCGGCGGGCCCGGACTGGGAAGCGTTCCTGCGCGCGGTCCACACCCACGGGGTCGGACTCTTCGCCGCCGCCGCCCTGCGCCACCTCGCGGAGGCCTACGCGGCGCCGATCCCGCCGGCGGTGCTCGCGGCGGTCGAGTCCGCCCCGGCCGAGGCCTGGCAACACGCCGAATTCGCCGCCTTCACCTCGTTCGACCCGGTCCGGCGCCGCCGCTACTACTGCGGGTATCGGCTGGGACGCCTGCGCGCCGGCTCCGCCGCCTGGGCCGCCCTCCCCCGCCCGGTCGCCTACCTCGAGATGCTGCGCCTGCAATGGGAGGTCGCCTCCCTTTCCGCCCTCCCCCTGGCCGCCGCGCGCAAACTCGCGCGCCGCCTCCGCCGCCGATGAGCCGTATCCCGCTGGTCTCGGTCCTCATCGTCAGTCGCGATGCCGGCGCCTACCTCGACGCCGCCATCGCCAGCGTGTTCGCCCAAAGCTACCCGAACCGCGAGATCGTCCTGGTGGACAACGCCTCGACCGACGGCTCGGTCGACCGCGTCGCCGCCGCCTGCGCCGGCCGGGAAGACTTTCGCCTCGTGCGGGCCGCGAGCAACCTCGGTCCCGCCGGGGGCGCCTGCCTCGGCCTGCCCGCCTGCCGGGGAGACTACATCGCGCGCCTCGATGCCGACGATCTCGCCCGCCCGGACCGCCTCGCCCGCCAGGTCGCGCTGCTGGAGCGCCGGCCGGATCTGGTCGCGGTCGGCTCCGACGCGCTATGCATCGACCCGGCGGGCCGGCCGCTCCAACCGCGCCTGGCGCTCCGCACCGCCTTCCTCCGCCGCCACGGCTCGCGGTGGATCAGCGCCTGCCCGCACTCATCGTTGGTTTTTCGCCGCTCCGCCACCGCCGAGAGGTTCTACAACCCCACGCTCTTCGGCGCGGAGGATCTGGAATGGATCGAATGGCTGGCCCGCGACGGCCGGCTGGGCCTGGTGCCCGAACCCCTGGTCTACTACCGCTTGCACGTCGATTCGTTGAGCGCGGCCCGCGCCGGGTTTCACCGGCTCTCGGGCGCGGAGATGCGCCTGCGCCTTTCCGCCGTGCGCGACGAGACCGCCCGCCGCGCGCTCGCCACCCGCGATTTTTCCGCCCTTGGCGCGGATCCGCGCGGCGCCCTCGCCCCCGTCGCCCGCGCCCGCGTTTTCCTCGCCCTGGCCGTGGCCGAGGACAACCCCCTCGCCGCCGCCTACTTCGCCACCATCGCGAGGCGCTGGGCCTGGTTTCCCTGGTATCTTCTGCTTGCCGCCGCGGCCGGGCACCCGCTCCGCGCCGTTCTCGGCCTGCTCATGATTCGCACGGTCTGGCCGATTGGTAAACACACCGTTCTGCGCCTTCTCTACCCAAAACCCCCACGCTTCCACCGCCCGTCATAAAATGTATCCACTCGCATCGTTTCGGCCCCGGAACCGTCTCCTTTGGCCAAAACCCTGCTTGTTCCCACCGTGTCTCCGCTCGCCCCCCCGCCTCGAACCGCGCCCACGAATGCACTTCCCATTCGCTCCCTAGTCGTGTCGATTCCCACCTCCGCAATTTTGACTAAAGTCCCCGTTTCCATTCTCATACCGATCAAGAACGAGGCCGCCAACCTGCCGCGGTGCCTCGCCTCGGTTGCGTGGGCGGACCAGGTTTTTGTGGTCGACTCGCATAGTCAGGACAACTCGGCGGACATCGCCCGGGAGGCCGGCGCGACGGTGGTGCAATTCGACTTCAACGGCACCTGGCCGAAGAAAAAAAACTGGGCGCTGGAGCATCTGCCTTTCCGCCACGAGTGGGTGTTTATCTTGGACGCGGACGAGGTCCTTCCCGTCGCCGCCGAGGCCGAGATACGCGCCATCGTGACCGATCCCGCCCATCCCCTGGACGGCTACTGGATCAACCGGCGCTTTATGTTCATGGGGCGCTGGCTGGCCCACGCCTACTATCCGAACTGGAATCTGCGCCTCTTTCGCCACCGCCTCGGCCGGCACGAAAAAATCACCGGGGAAAACACCGAAAGCGGCGACAACGAGGTCCATGAACACGTGTTGGTGAACGGGCGCACCGGGCGCCTGCGCAGCGAGCTCGACCACTACGCCTTTCCCTCGGTCGAGGTCTTTGTCGAAAAACACAACCGCTACTCGAACTGGGAGGCCCGGGTGGCGGTTTCCGGGCGCCTCGACGCGACCGAACTGCAAAGCGCCCACGTCGGCTGGCGCCGGCAGCTGCGCTCGCGGTCGCTCAACCTGCCCTTCCGGCCCTTTCTGCGGTTCTGCTACGTCTACTTCTGGCAGCGCGGTTTTCGCGACGGCCGCGAAGGCTACTACTTCGCCCGGCTGCACGCCTTCTACGAGCTGCTCTCCATCGCCAAGACCCACGAGCTGCGCCGGCAACTGGGGAAAAAATCCTGATTTCGCCCATGCGCCGCGTTCGCCAAGGCGCCGCCCTGCTCGCCGCGGTCGCCGCTCTCGCCGCGATTTTGTTCCTCGGCCTGATGCCGCGGCCGGAAATCCGCACCCTGGGTCTGATGCCGGAGGACCTGGCGCGTTTTATCGACGCCCAATACACCGGGCGGCATGTCTTCGGTTTTCTCGCCTTCCACCTCGCCCTGCTCGGCCTGGCCGCGCTCGGCGGCCTGGCCCTCGGCCCGGCCCGCCGCATCCGCCTCGCCGCCGGCCTGGCCGGTTTCGCGATCGCCCTCGAACTGGGCCAGCTTCCCCTGCCCCACCGCAGCGTGAATTTTTCCGACATCCTCGCGAGCTGGGCGGGAATCGCGCTCGCCTTCGTTCCGACCGAATTATTGCTTCGCGCCCTCGCCCGCCTCCGGCGACCGGCCCCTCCGCCGACCCCGCCCCCGCCCGCCGACCATGCCGCCTGACGCCGCCCCCCCGGACCGCCCCCGCCGCATCCTGCGCGTCATCCACACCTTGCGGCGCGAGTCCGGCGGCCCGTCCGAATCGGTCCTGCGCTCCACCGCCGCCCTGCTCGCCCTCGGCCACCAGGTGGCGGTGGTGACGGAGGATCCGCCCGGCACCCCGCCGCCCGCGGCCTTCCCATTCCATCCCCTCGGCCGGCGCGACGACGCCACCCTCGGCGCCTGGCTGCGCGCCCACCACGGGGAGTTTGACGCCGTGCTGGTCCACGGGCTCTGGCAAAACGCCGCCCCGGTGCACCGCGCCCTGCGCGGCACGGCGACGCCGCACCTGGTGTTTCCCCATGGCATGCTCGACCCGTGGTTCCGCCGCGCCTACCCGCTCAAACACCTGAAAAAACAACTCTACTGGTGGCGTCACGAGGCGGCCGCCCTGCACGCCGCCGCCGCCGTGTGTTTCACCTGCGAGGCCGAACGCGACCTGGCCCGCGGCACCTTTTTTCCCTACCGGGTGCGTGAACGCGTGGTGGCCTACGGCACCGCCCGCCCGCCCGCGGTCGATCCGGCCGCGCAGGCCGCGCTGATGGCCCGCTTCCCCGTGCTCGGCCGCGGGCCCTTCCTGTTGTTTCTCGGCCGCATCCACGATAAAAAGGGCGTGCGGGAATTGATCGCCGCCTACGCCGCCTTCCGGGGCGAACACCCGGCCGCGCCCCGACTCGTGATCGCCGGCCCCTGCGCCGATCCCGCCGAGGCGGCCGGCCTGCGCCGTGTCGCGCGCGAGGCCGGTCTCGCCCAGGCCGACTACGCCGACGCCCCCTCCGGCGAGGACCCGCCCGACGCCCCCTTGGTCTGGCTGCCCATGCTGGACGACGCGGCGAAATGGCCCGCCCTGCGCGCCTGCGAAGCCTTTGTCCTGCTCTCCCACCAGGAAAACTTCGGCATCGCCGTGGCCGAGGCGCTGGCCTGCGGCCGCCCGGTGTTGATCAGCGACAAGGTGAACATCTGGCGGGAGATCGCCGCCGACCAGGCGGGTCTGGTGCGGCCGGATACGGTCGCGGGCGGCCTCGCGCTGCTGCGCGCCTGGCAGGCGCTGCCCGCCTCGGCCCGCGAGGCCATGGCGCGGGCCGCGCTCGTTTGCTTCGAGTCCCGTTTTGAAATCACCCGCGCCGCCCGCGACCTCGCCGCCGTCGTCGGCGAGGCGTCCGGGGCGATGCTCAAATCAACTCGCTGAGCTTGCTTGCCGCCGGGGGCAGTGGCACGAGGTCGTCCACCCGCACGGGCAGGCCGGTGGCGATGGAGCGGTTGGCGGCGATGCCGACCAGGATCGAGGCGGCCCCCTGCTCGTGACCGGCGCTGCGCCGCCACGGATCGGGCGGAGGTTGCGCGGCGAAGAGTTGTTCCGCCATCACCACGTCGGCGCCGCCGTGCGGCCCGGGGGCGGGCGGCATCGGCACGAGGTAGCTGGGTTGGAAATGCGGGAACACCCGGATCCACTCGCCCTCGGCCTCGGCGCTGCCGTGTTGCTCGAGCTTAAAGTCGTCGCTCGGCACGGCGCGATTCATGTGCGAGCCGATAAACTCGTGATACTCGATGCGCCCCCGTTCGCCGTTGAACGTCACGCGCATGCCTTCGCGCGGGCTGTAGGCGACGAGCGAGTAGGTGAGGACCTGCCCGGTGCGGTAACGCACGAGGGCCGTCATCTGGTCGTAGATGTCGATGCCCGGGCGGAAGACGTTTTGGTCGCGCAGGTAGCCGCCGTCCCCTTCGGCCTCGAGGTAGAGACGGCGAAAACTTTCCGTGGACTGAAGGTCGAGCGCGAAGGGATCGGCGCCGGTCGGCGCGCCGGTGTAGCGCGGGTAGGTCGTCCAGCAAGCGTCGCCGCGGGCAAGGGCGTTTTCCCGGCCGTAAAAGACCAGGTCGCCGTGGGCAAAAACCTGGGAAGGGATGGCGTCGAGCCACCAGTTGACGAGGTCGAAGTGGTGGGTGGACTTGTGCACGAGGAGGCCGCCGGATTCGGCCATGCACGAGTGCCAGCGCCGGAAGTAGTCGGCGCCATGCTGGGTATCGAGGAGATACTCGAGGTTGACCGACCGGACCGCCCCGATGGCGCCGGTGGCGATCAACTCGCGGACCTTGGTGCGGAAAGGGCCCCAGCGGTAGTTGAAGGCCACCCGGACGCTCCGCCCGGTGGCGCGCTGGGCGGCGAGGATCGCCGCACAACGCGGGGCGTCGATGGTCATGGGCTTTTCCGTGATGACATCGCAGCCGGCGTGAAGGGCACGGATGATGTAGTCGTCGTGGGTCGAGTCCTTGGAGCACACCACGACGGTGGTCGGACGGCGCTCGGCGATCATGCGGTCGAAATCGGCCGGGGCGTAGACCGGCACGGCCGGGCACTGCCAGCGCGCGGCGAGCAACTCGTTGTAGTAGGCGAGGCGCGTCGGACTGCTGTCGAGCAGGGCGACGACCTCGTGCCGCTCGCGGTAGGTCGTGACCACGGGCTCGATGAACGAAAGCGCGCGGCCACCGGTGCCGATGTAGGCGAGGCGTTGGGGGGACATAAGGAAGTCTGGAGTGGTTGCCGCCGGTCAGACGCCCGCAAAGGGACGGACGGGGCGGCCCGGATAACTGGCGGAGTCCGGAAAAAAACGGAGCCTTGCGGTGGCGGACAGTTAGAGCGCCCTTCCGGAGTCGGAAGTCTGACTGTCAAGGTGCGAAAGAATGGAAGCCGCCGCGGCCGCCCCCAGAATTTTCAGTAAGCACCGCTGAAAATGCGTCCGAAAACGGCGCACGGTGAAGCCCCCCCACACACTTCCCCACCCCCTCATGCTCTTTGGAAACCTGCACTGGCTGGACCTCGTCATCGTCTTCGCCTACTTCGCCACCGTCATCTACCTGGGGCGACGCGCGTCGCATGGCTCGGGCAACCAGGAGGGCTTTTTTCTGGCCGGGCGAAGCTTGGGCAAGGTCTACCAGTTCTTCCTCAATTTCGGCAACGCGACCGATGCCAACGGCGCGGTGAGCACGTCGAGCTTGGTCTATCAAAAGGGAGTGTCGGGCGTGTGGCTCTCGCTGCAGACCTTGTTCATGAACCCCTACTACTGGTTCATGAACGTGTGGTTCAGGCGGGTGCGCCTGGTGACGGTGGCAGACTTGTTCGAGGATCGTTTCGGCAGCCGGGCGCTGGCGCGATTCTACGCGGTTTTCCAGATCGTCGCCACGGTGATCGTGATCATCGGCTTTGGTAATCTGGTGGGCTACAAGGTGACCGCATCGCTGCTGGTGAAACCCGAGGCGAGCTGGACGGCGGACGAACGCGCCTCGATCGAGGGCTATCGGGAGTTGAAACAACTCGAGACCTCCGCGAAAGCCGCACCGTTGGCCGCCCCGGAGGCGGCGCGCCTGGATGTGCTGCGCGAGAGCAACGGGCGAGGCGAATTGCGCAGCTACATTTCCTGGCTGCACAGCCCCTTCGGCAAGTGGGCCTACTACATCGGCTACACGCTGATCGTGGGGGCCTACATCGTGATGGGCGGTCTGGCCGCCGCGGCGGTGAACGAGGCCCTGCAGGGGGTGTTGATCGTGATTTTTTCCTTTATCCTGATCCCGTTCGGACTGGCCGCGATCGGAGGCTGGGACCAGCTGGGGGAACGGGTGCCGGCGGAGATGTTCAACCTCCTCGGCGGCGGCTCCGGCGGCGTGGGCGGTTGGGAACTGGCGGGCATCCTCCTCATCTCGATCGTCCAGATCCACGGCATCATCGGCAACATGAGCGTATCCGGCTCGGCCAAGGATGAATACGCCGCGCGCTTCGGTGCGGTGTCGGGCACCTACGCCAAACGAATCATGATCATCCTGTGGGCCTTCTGCGGCCTGATCGCCATCGCGCTGTATCAAGGCGCGGCGCAGCTCTCCGACCCGGATTCGACCTGGGGCACGATGGCGCTGCACCTCCTGAAACCCGGCTTCCTCGGCTTGATGATGGCCGGGCTGCTGGCGGCGAACATGTCGACCGTGGCCGCGCAGACCATGGCCGTGTCGGCCTTGTTTGTGCGCAACCTCTACAAATACGTGCGGCCCGAGACCGACGACGCCGGCATGGTGCGCGTGGGCCGGCGGGCGATCGTGGTGATCCTGGCCGTCGGCGTCTACGCGGCGGTAAACATGGACGACGTCTATTCGGTGGTGCAGCTGATGCTCACGGTCAACGTGCCCTTCGGCGCCTCGGTGATGCTGATTTTTTTCTGGCGCCGGCTCACGGTGAGCGCGGTGTGGGCCACCGTGGTGGTCTGCGCCCTGCTCAACATCGTTTTCCCCTCCTTGATCGCGCCGCAGATCGACGCGTTGACCCGCCACCCGGCGCTGACCCTGCGGGTGGAGCAGGACGGCCGCCCGATGCCGGTCTTTTTCGAGGCGGTGGCGCGCGAGAATCCGGCCGATCCGGCCAGCCCGCTGGTGGGCCGCAAACGGTTTCACGTGGAATTGTGGCTGCTGGATCGCATCGGTCTCGATCCGGCCCGCCTCACCGCCAGCGGGCGCAACGCCGCCCGTTTCCTCTTCGCGGGCCTGATCCCGTTTGTCATCCTGATCCTCGTCAGCCGCTTTACGCGTCAGCCGCCGCCCGGGTTGACCGACCGGTTTTTCGGCAAGATGAAGACACCGGTCGGCGCGACGCCCGAGCTGGAGGAGGCGGCGGTGACCGCGACCCTCCGTGATCCCCACCGCTTCGACGACCTGAAACTCCTCGGACGAAATTCGAGCTGGGAATTCACCCGCTGGGACCGCTTGGACGCACTCGGCTTCGTCGCCTGCCTCGGGGTCTCGGGCGGCATCCTGGCGGGCTTCTGGCTTCTGCTGCGCCTCGCCGGAGGTTCCTGATTCCCCCCGTCCGGCCTAGCCACGCCCCACCCGTGATTCCACCCACGGGTCACCCGGGCATCCGCACACCACATTCTATCGCGGCTCCCGGCCCGCCCCGGGCATGACTCCGGGATAAATATTAACGTTAATCGTTATATTTTATTACTTTAAGGAACTGAGTTTAAACCTGACCCATTTTTCCCACCCGGAACAACTTGACGCCAGGATACACATATTCACTTATCGGCCTATGCCCAATTTACTGAGCTCCCTCCATTCCAATACCACGCGCAACCGACGCCTGCCACGTCTGGGTCTGGCGCTTCTGATGCTCGTCCTCGGCGGGTGCGCCAGTGACGACTTCAAACCCAGTGTCATCGAATCCAGCTCCTTCCGCAACCCGGCGGTCGGCTTCAAGGGCCTGGATCTCACCCTTCCGGCGGAATGGCGCCTGGTCACGCAAAAGCCCGACCCGGTGGAGCTGTCCCCCTACGCGCGGGCGGCCTACGACAGCCTAAAATCCTACTCGGACCAGGCCGTCGGTTCGCAGATCGTCGAACACGTCATTTGGGAATTCGAGGGCGGGGCGGCCGCCATTCTCATCGTCACGACCGCCCACCCGGGCGCGAGCGCGACCGACAAAGCATCGAAGAAATTCTACGCCGACTTGATTTCCACCTACATGCGCACCGAGGCGCGCCAAACCGAGCGCAACATCCTGGAAATCAACGGCCGCTACGTCCCGTCCTTCGCTCGCTTTTATCCATCGAATGGATACTCCGATCGCGCCTACGTCTCCACCCTCCCGCCTGGTTTCAATATCGTCGTCTACGGCGTCTACGGCTTCGGCCACGACCTGGAATTCAAACGCCAGGCCGAGGCGCTGGTCGAGCAGATCAACCGTTGATCACAGCCCGTGGGGCAGGCAGCGCAGCAGCTGCGCCTTCTGGCCCGGTGCGACCAGCTTGTCTTTGGTCGCACGGCGCTTGGCCGAGGTGCTCTTGGCCGCGAGCAAGTGACGAAACCCCGGCGTGCGGCGCATGAGTTTGCCCGTGCCGGTGAGTTTAAACCGCTTGGCCACCGATTTTTTTGTTTTTTGCATAAAGTGTTTTGTTTGGGGGCAAGCTCCGCTTTTGGCGAAGCTCCGCCCGGTGCGATTCAGCGTTTCGCCAGTTCTTCGGCCGTCGGCAGGGTGTAGCTGATCTTGCCCTCGAAAATCTCCCGCAGGGCGATGTCCTCGAGCGCGAGTTTTTCCAACGACACCACCAGCGGCCGCGCCCCGCGCCGCAGTTGTTTGACCCGGCGCGAGACCAGATTGACCAGGATGTTCGGGTCCTCGACCACCTTGCGCGCGCTCTGCAGATAATCGTCTCTCATGGGTGTAGCGCCAAAGGCGAAAGGGTGGACATGGATGGTGGGTGCGGGGAACGCGGTCGTTGCGGACCGGACGGGGACCCTAAAAACCTCTTTCCCAAAACGCGACGTATATCCCGACCATTCTTTATGTTCCGAGGCAAGAGACTCGCCGGGCACGCGCTTGGGCGACGTTGTGGACCGGCCTCCGGCGGAAAGCCGAGCGTCCGGACCTTGCCCAAAGGCCCCCGTGCCTGCACCGTGCCCGCGATGGCCACCGATTCCCCCGCCTTTGACTCCGTTGTTGACGCCCTCGCGGCCATCGCCGCCGGGCGTCCCGTGATCGTCGCCGACGACGAGGACCGCGAAAACGAGGGCGATCTGATCATGGCCGCCTCCAAGGCGACCCCGGAAACCATCAACATGATGATCCGCTACGGCAGCGGCATCGTCTGCGTGCCCATGCTGGGCCACCAACTCGACCGCCTCGGTCTCGGCCCCATGGTCGCCCGCAACCGCGAGGTCCACCGCACCGATTTCGCCGTCAGCGTGGACGCCGCCCAAGGCGTGACCACCGGGGTGAGCGCCCACGATCGCGCCGTCGCGATCAAGATCCTCGCCAACCCCGATGCCCGACCCGACGAGCTGGTCCAGCCCGGGCACATCTTCCCCCTCCGTTCCCGCCCCGGCGGCGTGCTCGAACGCGCCGGCCACACCGAGGCCGCCGTGGACCTCGCCACCCTCGCCGGCCTCGAGCCGGTCGGCGTGATCTGCGAATTGGTCAACGACGACGGCACCATGCAGCGCCTGCCCCAGCTGGAGGCATTTAAACGCCGCTTCGATCTGCGCATGATCTCGATCGAGCAACTCATCGCCTACCGCCTGAAGGCGGAAAAACTGGTCGAAAAACTCGGCTCCCACCCCTTCGTCTCGGCCTATGGCGAGTTCACGGCGCATGTTTTCCGCAGCCGCCTGGACCAGCGCCACCACCTCGCCCTGACCCTCGGGACCCTCGATCCCTCCACGCCGGCCCTGGTGCGGGTGCACAGCGCAAACATCCTCGCCGACGTCTTCCGCGGCCAGGTCGCCGGCGGGGCCGAGGGCGTGCTGCACGCCAGCCTGAAAGCCATCGCCCGCGAAGGCCGCGGCGCGCTGCTCTACATGGAGCCGCTCCAAGCCGGCGAAACCCTGCTGCGCCGCCTCGCCCCCGCCTCGGGGAACGAGACCGCTCCCGCGATGGGCCTGCGCGACTACGGCATCGGCGCCCAGATCCTCGGCGCCCTCGGGCTGAAAAAAATCCGCCTCCTATCCTCCAGCCGCCGCAAGGTAGTCGGTCTCGAAGCCTACGGTATCGAACTGGTCGATCAGATCGTGCCAGGGGAGTAGTTATGGGAGCTCCTAAAATCTCCGGCGGGGTCTGCGTTGAGGGCCAAACGGCAGGCCGCAAGGCGGGGAGGCGGGGGGTATCCTCGGAGAGGCTATCCCCCGCCTCCCCAACGTAGCGGATGCCGGAATGGCCCTCAACCCGCAGGGCGGCCGGGAAATGCGGCTGGGCCGGCGTTGGGCGCGGCGGCACCTACCTTCCAGGTAGGCCTCCGCCGCCCCCGCCTTGGCCGAGCCGCATTTCCCGGCCGCGCAGACCCCGCCGGAGATTTTAGGAGCTCCCTTATGTCTTGTTAGACCGTGGCGTGTAATTCAACCGCGCCGGCGGAAGCGAGAAACCGTGCCCGGCCCAGACGCGGAGGGCGGCGGTAGGCCAGCGGTCGACGCCACCGAGGGTAACGCTGGACCAGCGAGCTCCTCCTCTGGTTCGCGCGCACGATGACCCGGATCACGCAGTTCGCCTCGCTGCGAACCAAACAACCGCATGAATCCGGCCGAGTTTGTTTCCCAAACCCACCCAAAGAACCGGGCGCGTGCACAAAAGCTGACTGTTCAATTTTGCGACCTTTGCCCTCCGCTCCTTCGCCAGTAAGGTGCAACATCACCTTCCTACCCCGGAAAACGAACGCGCCCGGAGCGTTTTACCCCGCCGCATGCTTTTTTTGTTCCTACCCCCCGCCGGGCTCGGCCCCGACCCTCGCGACCGAGACCGCGAGGCGGGCTTGGCCGCGTGTGAGCGCGCCGGCCGCGAGCGGCCGGCGCTTTTCGTCAATCACCTTCACCGCAACGGTATAGCCAGCCTCCAGCCGTTCCAACAAGGGAACCTCAAGGCTGAGGTCCGGACCGCCGGCCGGCCCGTAGCCGAGGAAAAACATCACCTCGTCCTGCTCACCCCGCACCACGTCGAGACCCACCAGCGGCAGGGTCTCGCCCTCGCCCGACCTCAAGACGCACAGGTGGCGCGCCCGAGCCTCGAGCAAGGCATGCGACGCGGCAAAGTTATCGGCCGAGAGCGGCCCGCCACCCCCGGTCTCATCCAGGATCACGCCGGCGAAGTGGGCGGAGACCACGACGACCACCTCGATCCGGTCCGCATGCACCCGCGCGTCGACCGTCATTTCGCGCACGTCGTGGGCAAACGCCGCCGCCGCGCCGCCCCAAGCCCCGAGGGCCAAGGCCAAACCGACGGTCCGTAGCCTATAAATCCACCGCGATAACATAATCGGTCCCCGCACCTTCCCCTTCATGCCGCTGCCGCGCAACCCCCTTGTTTTTCACGTCACCCAACCCCTGCGCTCCGCACGCCGGCTGTTTTTCTTTGCGGCGACACTGCTCCTCGCGTTCGGCCTCTTCCCGTCCGTCGCCCACGCCCAGCGCCAGATGGAAACCCTCGGCCGCGGCCTGATCGTGGTCCGCCCGACCTCGACCCAGGCCTACGTCGGCTGGCGCCTGCTCGGCGACGATCCGGACGGCATCGCCTTTAACCTCTACCGCGCGGCCAACGGCGGCACGCCGATCAAACTCAACTCCACCCCGCTAGCCACCACCACCGACTACACCGACGCTTCCGCCAACCTCGCCGTCGCCAACGTCTACACCCTCCGTCCGGTCGTCGCCGGGATCGAACAGCCCGCCGCCGCGTCCTTCACCCTCCCCGCCGCCGCCCCCGTCCGCCAATACCTCAACGTTCCTCTGCAGATCCCCCCCGGCGGCACCACCGCCAGCGGCGCCTACACCTACAACGCCAATGACTGCAGCGTCGGCGACCTCGATGGCGACGGCGAATACGAGCTGTTCGTGAAGTGGGACCCCACCAACTCGAAGGACAACTCCCAGTCCGGCCACACCGGTAACACCTACCTCGACGCCTACAAACTCGACGGCACCCGCCTCTGGCGCATCGACATGGGCGTAAACATTCGCTCCGGCGCGCACTACCTCGATCCGATGGTCTACGATTTCGACGGCGACGGCCGCGCCGAGATCATCTGCCGCAGCGCCCCCGGCGCCATCGACGGCACCGGCGCCTACGTCGGCGGCGCGGCCAAATGGCAGGGCGGCACCCGGCCGGCCTTCAACAACACCGACGACTACCGCAACACCTCCGGCTACATCCTCACCGGCCCGGAGTTCCTCACCGTGTTCGACGGCCTCACCGGTGCCGAGCTCGCCACCACCCGCTTTTTTCCCCAACGCGATCCGGACAACCTGATCGACAACCCCGGCAGCTCCCGCCTGACCACGCTCTGGGGCGACGGCTACGGCAACCGCTTCGACCGCTTCCTCGCCGCCGTCGCCTACGTGGACGGCCGGCGCCCCTCCGCCATCATTTGTCGCGGCTACTACACCCGCACCTTTCTCACCGCCTGGGATTGGCGCGACGGCCAGCTGACCCGCCGCTGGGCCTTCGACAGCGGCTCCGGCCCGGCCTCGAATCGCGCCTACGCCGGCCAGGGCGCCCATAGCATCAGCGTGGGCGACCTCGACGGCGACGGGCGCGACGAGATCGCCTACGGCGCCTGCGCGATCAACGACGACGGCACCGGCCTCTGGACCACCGGCCTCGGCCACGGCGACGCCACCCACCTGGCCGAAATGGATCCCGACCTGCCCGGCCTGAAGTTTTTCATGCCGCACGAGACCCCGTCCGCCTACGGGATCTACGGCACCAGCCTGACCGAACAGCGCGACGGCACCATCCTGTGGGGCGTGGCCGGCGGCGGCGACGTCGGCCGCGGCGTGGCCTTCGATATCGACCCACGCTACCCGGGCTACGAAGCCTGGGCGACGAACAGCTCCTCGGTCTACACCGTCAAGGGCGTGCCCATCGCCACCAACACCCGGCCGGCGGTGAACTTCGGCGTCTGGTGGGACGCCGACCCCCTGCGCGAGCTGCTCGACGGCACAAACATCACCAAATGGGTCCCCGCCAGCGCCAACGTGACCACCCTCCTCAGCCTGACCGGCACCTCCTCAAACAACGGCACCAAGGCCACGCCGAACCTCAGCGGCGACGTGCTCGGCGACTGGCGCGAGGAGGTGATCATGCGCGCGTCGGACAACTCCGCCCTGCGCGTCTACGTGAGCACCACGCCCGCCGCCGGCCGGCTCTACACGCTGATGCACGATCCGCAGTATCGACTGGCCATCGCGTGGCAAAACACCGGCTACAACCAGCCCCCCCACCCCGGCTTTTTCCTCGGCCAGGACATGGCCCCCCCGCCTCGCGCCCCGATCTGGCGGGGTGAACTCGTCTGGCAAGGCGCCCCGGGCGCGAACACCTGGGACGCCGGCGTCAGCCCGCGGTGGATACGCGGCACCGTTGCCGGCACCTTCACCGGCACCGACCGCGTGCTGCTCGACCACACCGGCGACACGTCCTCCGCCCTCGCCCTCGCCGGCACGCTCACCCCCGGCGAGGTCGTGGTGCACAACGCCGTGGGCAAGGACTACGTCTTCGCCGGCTCCGGCTCGCTCGCCGGGCCCATGACGCTCACCAAGGCCGGCCTCGGCTCGCTCACCCTCGAGTCCGCCCACGCCTACGCCGGCGAGACGCGGGTGCAGCAGGGCGATCTGATCGTGAACCACACCCTCGCCGCCAGCCGCGTGGTCGTCGAGGGCCTCGGCCGCGTGGCGGGCGACGGCGACCTCGCCGCCGGCCTGGTGGTGAAGGCCCGCGGCCGCGTCTCGCCCGGCGCCGACGGCGCCGCCGCCACCCTCGTTGTCGGCTCCCGGCTGGAGTTGAACGACGCCGTGCTGCGCATCGACCTCGCCGCGACCCCGGCGGCCGCGTCCGACCGCCTCGCCGTGACCGGCGACCTCGCGCTGAACGGGATCTCGCGCATCGACCTGAACCGCCTCGCCGGCCCCCCGGCCGCCGGGGTGTATCCCTTGATCACCTACACCGGCGCCCTGACCGGAACCTTGGCCAACGTCGCGGTCACCGGTCTGGCCGGCGCCCCCGCCTCCCTGGCCTTCTCCGACGGCGCGCTCGTGCTGGACATCGCCTCCACCCGCGCCCCCGGAGACGTGGTGTGGCGCGGCGGCGGCGCGGCCTGGGATGTCGCCACCAGCGCGAACTGGCTGCTCGCCGACACGCCCGACGCTTTCGTGACCGGCGACGCCGTGCGCTTCGACGCCACCGGCGCGGCCGTGCCGTCGGTCAATCTCACCACCGAGGTGTTCCCCGCCTCCGTCACCGTCGACGCCGCCACGAATTACAGCTTCACCGGGTCCGGCCTCATCGCGGGATCGGGCGGCCTGACCAAGGCCGGCGCCGGCACCCTGACCCTGCCCGGCAACCACGCCTTCACCGGACCGGTCGTCCTGAACGCCGGGGTGCTCTCCGTGCCGTCCCTGAGCGCGGCCGGCGTGCCCGGTCCGCTCGGCGCGGCCGACGCCGACGCCTCCAACCTGATCCTCGCCGGCGGCACGCTGCGCTACACCGGGCCGCTCAACCACTCGACCAATCGCTCCGCCACGCTCGGCGCCGGCGGCGCGACGATCGAGATCGCCACCTCCTCGGCCAGCCTCGCCCTCTCCGGCGACCTGACCGGCCCCGGCCTGTTGACCAAGGCCGGCCCCGGCACGCTCAACATCACGCGGGCCCACAGCCGCACCGGAGGCACCCTCATCCGCGCGGGCACCCTCCTGCTCGGCTCCTTCGAGGCCAACGAGGACGGCCCCGGCACCGGCCCGGTCACCCTGGACGGGGGCACGCTGGCGATGACCAATCTTCAATCCAACAACAGCAGCGCTTGGTCGCTGATCGTGCCCGCCGGCTCCACCGGGCGCCTCAACGCCGACGGCCGCTGCACCCTGTCCGGCTCGCTGACCGGCGGCGGCACCTTCACGTTCTACACCCCCTTTTCCCGCACCGCGCTGAACGGCAACTGGTCCGCCTTCACCGGCCGGATCAACGTCATCACCGACGGCGACGGTGGCGATTTTAGGATCAACAACAGCGCCGGCTACGCGAACGCCGAGGTGGATTTCGCCGACCAGGTCTACGCCTACTCGCTCAACGGCTCGACCCGCCTCGGCGCCCTATCCGGGTCGGCCCGCGCCGTGCTGTCGGGCACCGCCTGGACCGTCGGCGCCAAAGGCACGGACTCGACCTTCGCCGGCACCATCACCGGCAACAGCCTGACCAAAGTCGGCGCGGGCGTGCTCACCCTCACCCCCGCCGGGACCACCAGCCTGTCGACCACCACGACCACCGGCAGCACCACGGCCACCGTCGCGAGCACGACCGGACTCGTCGCCCAGATGCCGGTGACCGGCTCGGGCATCCCCGCCGGCACCCGGATCGCGACGGTGTCGAACGCCACCACCCTGACCCTCACCCAGGCGGCCGCCACCACGGGCGCGCGGACCCTCGTCTACACCGCGGTGAACACCTACGCGGGCGCGACCACCATCTCGGCCGGCACCCTGGTGTCGAACGGGGTGCTCGCCGCCTCGCCCGTCACCGTCGCCCCCGGCGCCGCCCTCGGCGGCACGGGCGTGTTCGTGGGCCCCGTGACGTTCCAATCCGGCGCCAAATTCCGCTTCACCGGCGCCGCCGGCCCCGTGTTCGCCGGCGCCCTGACTTTCGAGGGGCCGGTGATCATCGAGCCGGCCGGAACTCTCACCGCCGGCACGTTTCCGCTTTTCACCTACACCGGTTCGCTGACGGGCACGCCCGCCTTCACCTGGCTCGACCCCGCCTTTACCGCGACGTTCGACACCGCCACGCCCGGCGTCGTCAGCATGACGCTCGTGTCCACCGTCACCCGCGCGCCCGCCGACCTCGTCTGGACCGGAGCGGTCTCCGCCGCGTGGGATACCGACGCCGAAAACTGGAAGTTCGCCGCCGACGGCCTCGCCACCACCTTCCTCCCCCGGGACCGGGTGCGCTTCGACGACACGCGCGCGGGCAACACCAGTGTCGCCGTCGCCGGCCCCCTGAGCCCGGAGGCCGTGACCGTGGAGGCATCCGGCGCCTACACCTTCGCCGCCACCGCCGGCGGCCTGGCCGGAAACGCCACCCTGCTGAAAACCGGCGCGGGCACCTTGAACCTCACCGGCTCAAACACCTTCTCCGGCGGGATCACGCTTGAAGCCGGCACGCTCAACCTCGCCGACGAGACCGCCAACCTCTCCGGCCTCGGCACCGGGCCCGTCACCCTCCTCGGCGGCACGCTCCAGCAGTTTGACGGCAACGGCTCCTACAGCGCCACGACCTACGATCTGCGCGTGCCCGCCGGGGCCAATCCGACGCTGCGCGCCGATTCGCGCATGGACCTTTCCGGCCCGCTCACCGGCGCCGGCACCCTCAATCTCTACGTGCCCTGG
>CAMCHD010000018.1 GCA_945874545.1 Akkermansia muciniphila
CACGACAAGATGCCGGCACACGTCCCAAAGCGGACTGACGTCGAGATCCGCCACGACCACGCGTTGGCGAGAGTGGGCGGCCGTGCCGCAGGAACCCATGGCCGGCCCGATCCGCACGCGACGGACCGCGTCCGCATAGGCCGGAGGCAAGCTGGGCGCGGCGCCGTGGCGCAGGTGTTGGCCGTCGGCCTCCATGACCAATATGGTCGCGATAGCCCCCGGGGACTGCTCCTCGATCAAAGCGATCACCTGATCGAAGGTTTCGGTGGGCGGCGCGCCTACCGCGATGCGCTCCAGGATTTGAATGCCCCGGCCGCGAAATGCATCGAATCGCGCTTCGACCGCAACCGAGGGGCCGTCTTTGGGGTCAAGGGAGATCGTTTCCATGCAAAAACATAGACGACCGAGACCCGCCAACCGGGACAATCCGGCTCTGGGCGGCAAACCATAAAGTTTCTACCTAGGTCGGGGTGCTAATCCCCGAACTTAAAACACGCGCTCCCAATCGACCGGAATTCGCGTTAACTATTCTCCTTAAGCATTTAGCCTATCGTTGCGGCAAACGCATCCCGAAGTGCGCGCGCCGAGGCCTGGAGTCCGGCGAGTTCCTTCGGCCAGAGCTCGATCTCGAGGTGGGCGAGCGCGCCGCCGCGACCGACCACGGTGGGCACGCTGATCGCGATCTCGCGCAACCCATAGGCACCCCGTTGAACGGTGGAGACGGGCAACACCACGCGTTTATCCAGGGCGATGGCGTGCACCACCTCGGCGATGGTGAGACCGACGGCCCAGCCGGCGCCGCCCTTGCGGCGAATCACCTCCGCGCCGCTGCCCTTGGTGCGTTCGAAGACCTGGTTTTGAAACGCCGGGGTGCACCCGGCGACCTTGGCCAGCGGCAGACCGGCGTAGACGGCGGAAGACCAGACCGGGATCATGGTGTCGCCGTGTTCGCCCAGGATGAGCGCCGAGACCTGGGTGGGCGCGAGCGAAAGGTCCCGCGCGATGAGCGAGCGGAACCGGGCGGTGTCGAGCATCGTGCCGAGTCCGATCACCTGGGACCAGGGCAGGCCGAGTCCGGTCAGGGCCAGCCGGGTGAGGAGGTCGACCGGGTTGGAAACGACAAAGACGATGGCGTCCTTGCGAAAGCCGCCCTGGCGGATGCCGGCGAGGATCTGCTGGAAAAGGGCGACGTTGCGGTTGACCAGGTCGAGGCGCGACTCGTCGGGTTTGCGACGGAGGCCGGCGGTGATGACGAACACATCGCTGTCCCGGGCCCGCGCGTAATCGCCGGCATGGATGCGCTGGCCGCCGAGCGCCGAACTGCCGTGGAGCAGATCGAGGGCCTCGCCCTCGGCGAGGTCGGCGTTGGCGTCGAGTATTTGGATTTCGGAGACGACGGCGCCGCACTGGAGCGCGAAGGCGGCGTTGGATCCGACGCGGCCGCCGCCGCCGATGATGGTGACTTTCATGGGAAGGAGGGGTGGGACGGCCAGTTGTTCACGCCTTGAGCCGGGCCATGATCTGGTCGGTCAGCGCCGTGACCAGCGCCTCGAGCTGCGGATCGGGCGCGGGATCGGCGGCGTCCGGGGTGGCGCCGGGCACGGCGCAGCTCACCCCGGGGCGGAACTCGCTGTTGTCGCAAAGTTCGCACTCCTTCAGCCCGTCGCGGTTGTCCGGCATGCCGAGCAGCTTCCGGATGCGGACAAACTCCTTCGCCTTCGCGCCGCCCACGCCCTCGCCGAGGTCCTTGCCGAGCTGCGAGGCGATCCAGACGGTTTTGCAATAGGCGTCGGCGTTTTCCATCTTCCAATACGCGTCCTCGATGTCCTTGCCCCAGGTGATCACGCCGTGGTTCGCCATGAGCACGCACTGGTTGTCCCGGCCGACCTCGCCGACGGTGTCGGCGTTCTCCTGCGAGCCGGGCGTCTGGTAGGGGGCGATGGCGATCTTGCCGAGAAAGATGTCGGCCTCGGGGATGAGGCAGGTCGGCGGCTGCACCTTGGCCACGGCGAAGGCGGTGGCGTGGGGCGGGTGGGCGTGGCAGCAGGCCTTGCAGAGGGGCTGGCGCTTCATGATGCCGAGGTGGGTCATCGCCTCGCTGGTGCGCTTGCGCGCGCCCGCGAGCTGTTTCCCGTCCATGTCGATCAGGGCGATGTCGTCGGGCGTCATGAAGCCCTTCGAGATGAGGGTGGGCGTGCAGAGCACGAGGTTGTCGCCGACACGGACGGTGAGGTTGCCGCCGTTGCCGTCGGTGTAGTCCTTGGCCCACATGCGGCGGCCGATGTCGCACATGCGCTCCTTCAGGACGCGGATGGCGGGAGAATCGAAAAATCGCTCGATCTCGGCGGGCGTCCGCGGGTCGGCCCCGGGGGTCCACTTGAATTCGTAATCGGGCACGACGGGCTCGGCGGGCTTTCCCGGGGCGGCGGCGGGGCGGCCGGGCAGCAGCGAAGCCCGGCCGTGCAGGGCGTCGCGGGCCGAGGGCGTGAGGATGGCGTCGGCCGGGATGGGGGCGCCGGCGCGAAGCAGTTTCTCGATGTCTTGGGCCGTGAGGACGGTGCGCATGGGAAAAGGACGGTCAGGGGATGGAGGGCGGAGAATAGGTGACGCGTTCGACGACCAGCGCGTCGTAGGCGTCCACCGGAGTCGGTCGGGAAAAGGGAGCCGCGGCCTCGGCGCCCTCGGTGAAGCCGATGATCTGGCCGCATTCGGCGCCGAGTTCGTCGCACACCACCTGGGTGGCGCCCGGGGCGAGCGGCGACAACGGCGCTCCGGCGAACTGCGCCCGCGAAAGCGGTTGCACCAGCACGAGGCGCAGACCGCGCAGGGCGGGATCCGCGTGCGAGAGGGTGACCTTGCCGATGACTTGTCCGAGGCGCATGGGCTTCAGGGGGTGATCGCGGGATCGACCAGCGCCTGCACGTGGTTGCGCAGCGGGGAGTGTTCATCGCCGACCTGGCGGCGGGTTTCGGAGCCGTCGGTGCTGATCAAAACCACCTGGTGCAAACCGGCGCCGAGCTGATCGAGGGCCAGGATCGGCGCGCCCTCCGCGCGACCTTCGGCGTCGAGCGGTTGGCAGATCACCGTGCGTCCCCGGCGGAGGCTCGGGTGGCAGGCGGTGCCGGTGACGCTGCCGTCGATGCGGGCCAGTTGCATGGGGAGAAGGGGTCGAAGGTCGCCGTCGGCTCAAAAGATCCGGAGGTTGTCCACCATCACGCAGCGGCGCGTGCGGGTGAAGGTGAGCGGGGTCGCGATGCCCTCGCCGGTGGTGGTGGCGATAGAGTAGTTCAGGTAGCCCTCGCCGCCCAGGCCGAGGCCGGCGACGGAGGCGCCGTTTTTCACGAAGAGCGTGGTGTCGACCGCGCGGGCCATCTGCGACATGTGCTCGACGTTGAGGGAATGGATGATCGCCGAGTGTTTGTATCCGTGCTCGCTGCGCACGGCGGCGGCCACGGCCTCGGCGAAGGTCTTTACGCGAACGACCGGGATCATGGGCATCATCTGCTCCTCCATCACGAACGCATGGGAGGCGTCGGTTTCGGCGAAGAGCAGCGGGCAGTCGGCCGGCACGGTCGCGCCGGCGTGCTGGGCGAGCACCGCCGCGTCGGCGCCGACCAGTTTGCGATTCAACACCGGATGCGAGCAGCCGCCGGCATCCTTCGCGGTGGTGAAGGCGGCGGCGGTGAGACGATCAAGCTGGGCCGGGGTGAGCTTCGCGGCGCCGGCGCGGGCGAGCTCGTTGAGAAAACGCTCGGCGCACGATTCAAGGACAAAGACCTGTTTCTCGCCCACGCAGAGCAGGTTGTTGTCGTAGGCGGCGCCCTTGATCACGTCGGCGGCGGCCTTGGCCAGGTTGCCGGTGCCGTCGACCACGACGGGCGGATTGCCCGGGCCGGCGCAGATCGCGCGTTTGCCCGACCTCATGGCCGCGTTGACCACGCCGGGGCCGCCGGTCACGCACAGCAGCCGGACGGCCTCGTGGCCGCAGAGGGCGTTGAAGGTATCCAGGGTGGGCTCGGCGAGGACACACACCAGGTGCTCGATGCCGAGGGAGGCGTGGATGGCCTCGTTGATCACCCGCACGGCGGTCGCGGCGCAGCGGGCTCCGCCCGGGTGGGGGTTAAAAACGACGGCGTTGCCGGCCGCGACCATCGAGACGATGTTGCCGCAGATGGTGGGCACGGAATGGGTGACCGGGGTGATGGCGCCGATCACGCCGAAAGGCGCGTGCTCCTCGAGGGTGATGCCGTGGTCGCCGGAAAGCGCGAAGGGACGCAGCCACTCGATCCCGGGAACGAGCTTCACGATCTGCAGTTTCTCGACCTTGTGGGCGAGCCGGCCGATGCGTGTCTCCTCAAACTCGATACGGCCCCACTCGACCGCGTTTTTCTCGGCGAGCGTCTTCACGATCTCGACGACCTTGGCGCGTCCGGCGAAACCGAGGGGCTGGAGCTGGCGAAACGCTGCCTGGGCGGCGGCGCAGGCGGCCGGGACGTCGGTGAACACGCCGAAGCGGCCCTCCCGGCGGGCCGGCGCGACGACGGGGGCCGACGCGGCCGCGGGGGCGGCGCCCTGGAGGTTGCGAACAACCTGGTCGACTATGGCGCGGAGGGTGGGTTCGTCGAAAGAGAGCGGGGAGGACATGGGAGGGGAGCCGTGCCGGGACGGCATCAGGCGGCGGGCGGGGCGATGCGTTGGTCGAAGACGTCGACGCGGTCGACGATGCCGATCACGGCCGCGTCGATGGGCAGGGTTTTCATGCCGTCGGCGGCCCGGGCCGAGCTGCCCTGGCAAAACAACACGAGGTCCTCGGCGCCGGCGCCCAGGGCGTCGACCGCGACGACGGTGTTGGCGCCGGCGCGAAGCCGGTCGGGCGCGGCCTCGTCGACCACCAGCGGCCGCAGCAAAAGCAGCTTCCGGCCGGTCATGGCGGCATCCTTCTTGGTGGCGACGACGACGCCGATCACGCGGGCGAGGAACATGGCGGCAGGAGGCGGACCGCGCCGATCACTTCTTGGCGGCCGGAGCGGGGACCGGGGCCGGCGCGGGATGTTTCGGGAGGACGGCGGCGAGATCGTCGTGCGGGCGGGCGATCACCTGCACGGAGACCACCTCGCCCACGGTGCGGGCGGCCTGCGCGCCGGCATCGGTGGCGGCCTTCACAGCGGCGACATCGCCGGTCACCACCACGGTGACGAGGGCGTTGCCCACCTGCTTCATGGGACCGGCGAGGGTGACGTTGGCGGACTTGAGCATGGCGTCGGCGCCGGTGATGAGCGCGGTGAGGCCGCGCGTTTCGAGGAGACCAAGGGCTTGGGACATGGGATGGGATGGGTTGAGGGTGAAGAGGGAGCGCTCAGGCGGTGGCGGGAGTCGTGGCGAGCAGGTGGCGGCGGGTCTCGCGGGCGACCACGAGCTCCTCGTTGGCGGGGATGATAAACACCCGGGTGGCGGAATCGCAGCAGGTCAGGTCGGTCTCGACCGGCGAGACGTCGTTGCGCCGGCAGTCGATGATCAGGCCGATGCGACTGAGCCCGGCGCAAACCGACTCGCGCACATAGACGTCGTTCTCACCGATGCCGCCGGTGAAGACGAGGGCGTCGCACCCGCCCATCTCGAACCAAAAGGCGCCGATCCAGTGGCGGATGGAATGCACGAAGGTCTCGAGGGCGACCTCGGCGCGGCGGTTGCCGGCCTTGGCGGCGGCGCGGATATCGCGCACATCGTTGCCCACTCCGGACAGGGCGAGCAGTCCGCTTTCCTGGCAAAGCTGCCGCTCGATCTCGGCCAGCGGCAGACCCAGCTTGCGATGCACGTAGGGGATCGCGGCCGAGTCGAGATCGCCGACGCGGTTGTTCTGAGGCAGACCGGACTGCGGGCTCAGGCCCATGCTCGTGCCGACCGCGATGCCGTCGCAGGTCGCGGTCACCGAGCTGGACCCGCCGAGGTGGCAGGAAATGATGCGCAAGGGAGCGCCGGCCACCACCCGCGGGCCCGATTGATAAAGACTACGGGTGATCGCGGCCACCTCGGGGCGGTCGAGCAACTCGGCGGCGCGCTCGGTGGCGAATTTATGACTGGCACCGTGGAAACCATAACGCCGGACGCCGACCTGATACCACGACTCGGGCACCGCGTAACGGTGGGCGTGCTCGGGCAGCCACTGATAAAACGCGGTCTCGAAAAGCGCCACGAGGCGCACGCCGGGCAGCTTTTCGCGAAAGCGGCGTATGCCTTCGGCGTAGGGCGGATTATGCGCGGGGGCGAGATCGGCGGTGGCGAGGAGGGCCTGCTCCACGCTCGCGTCGGCGTCCACGCATCCGGTGAGCGAGCCGCCAAACACGGTTTTGAAGCCCACCGCGTCCAGTTTTTCGCCGGACCGCAGGTGCCCGCCGGCCTCGAGTTCGGCGAGACAGGCGTCGATGGCCCGGCCGTAATCGGTCACGCGCTCGCCGCCGCCCTTGGCCACGGCGACGGCCTGCTCGCCGTTGAAGCGGAAGAGCCGGTATTTGAACGAGGTGGAGCCCAGATTGGCGACTAGGATGTTCATCGGAGGGGTGCGGAAGCGGACGGTGGGGGCGAAGTTGAACGGGACGGATCAGGGGGCGGCCGTCCCGGTTGATGACCGAAGGCTCCCGGTTGGAGCTCCTCCGGCCCATGGGGGAAAGGGACGGTGGTCAGGCGGCGGGAGCGGCGAGCCACTTGCCGAGGCCGGCAAGATCGTCGTGGGGGCGCGCGATCACCTGGACCGAGATCACTTCGCCGATGCGGCGGGCGGCCTCGGCGCCGGCGTCCACCGCCGCTTTCACCGCGGCGACGTCGCCCCGGAACACGGCGGCCACATAGCCGCTGCCGACGGCCTCGTAGCCGGTCATGGTGACGTTGGCGGATTTTAGGGCGGCGTCGGCCGCCTCAAGCAGAGTGATGAAACCTTTGGTTTCGATGATACCGAGGGCGAGTTGGGCCATGGAAGTGGGCGTTTGAGGGTTGGAGACGGGGTGGTTTACATTCCGAGTTGCTTGAGCAAATCGGCGTGGGGACGCGGGATGACATGGGCGGCGACCAGTTCGCCGACGCGTTTGGCGGCCTCGGCGCCGGCATCGACCGCCGCCTTGACGGAGCCGACATCGCCTTTGCAGACGACGGTGATCAGGCCGCCGCCGATCTGGATGGTGCGGACGAGCGTGACGCTCGCCGCCTTGACCAGCGCGTCGCTGGCCTCGACCGAGCCGACATAGCCGCGGGTTTCAATCATGCCGATGGATTCACTCATGGGAGGGGTGGGTTGGAGGGTTGGGAGGTGAAAGTGCGGAAGGGATGTCGACGTCTCGGGGGGCTACGGGATCAACTCGACCGGCGTGCCCGGCCCGAGGCCGCAGGCGTTGCCCTCGTCGGTGTCGATGTGCACCTCGAGCTTGAAGTCGGCGTGCACGCGAACCAGCAACCGCTCGAACGTGACCCCCAGGTCGCCGCCGACCCGCAGACGCATGAATTTGCCCGCCTCGACGCCGAAGAACGTCGCGTCGTCGGGGTGCATATGGACGTGCGGCGCGGCGCGGATGACACCCTGGTCGAGACGAAGAAAACCGGCCGGCCCCATCAACATGCACCCCGGCGTGCCGGCGATGTTGCCCGACTGGCGCACCGGCACGTCAAAGCCCAGGGCGATCGAGTCGGTATGCGCCAGCTCCACCTGATTCAGCTCGCGGCAGGGTCCGAGGATCCGGAGGTTCGAAATCACGCGGCTGCGCGGCCCGATCAGCGTGACCGTCTCGAGCGCCGCATATTGATCTTTCTGATACAGCCACTTCATCGGAGTGAGCGTCGCCCCGGTTCCGAAAAGCGTTTCGACCGCCCGCGGCGTCAGGTGGCAATGACGGGCGCTGATGTTCACCAAAAGGGGATTCGGCGCGGCGGCACGGCGCGGCAGGGGGCGCTCCAGCCGCCGATACAGGGCGTGGCGGACGCGATGCTCGATCTCAAGACGGTGAGGTGGGGACGGGGGTAACATGGCCGGGAGACGACGCCCGCTTGGGCACCGGTCCTATCCCCACCTTATCCGAATTCACGCCAACAAACCTGCTAGATATTGATCAATGTTGAGCGTTTCTTGTCAAAATCAGTCAATTTCTATCGAAGATCCGTTCGCAATGATCGGTATCTCCATGCCCCATAGCTTTAAGCGTATCCAAAAGCGCCGCTCATAACGGTTCCGCCGTTCCGGTTTCCTGAACCGCATCCTTGCCCGCCGGTTCCGCCATCCCACGCTCCGGCGGCATCATGCCCGATCCCGCGACTTTAGCCGCCCTCGCTCCCACCGACGTTTTCCCGCCGCGTCACACCTCCCCCACCCCGGCCGAGCGCGAGCAAATGTTGAACACCCTGGGTTATGCTTCCTTGGAGGCCTTGATCGAGGCCACCGTGCCGGCGGATATTCGCCTGGAGAAACCCCTTTCGTTGCCGGCGCCGCTGAGCGAATCGGGGGCCTTGGCGGAGTTGCGCGGCATCGCCTCGCTCAACCGCGTTTTTCGCAGCTTCATCGGCCAGGGTTACCACGACACCCTGACCCCCCCGGTCATCCAGCGCTGCATCTTGGAGAATCCGGCGTGGTATACGCCTTACACCCCGTATCAGGCAGAGATTTCACAGGGGCGCCTGGAGGCCCTGCTCAACTTTCAGACCCTGGTCGTCGATCTCACGGGCCTCGACATCGCGAACGCCTCGCTCCTCGACGAGGGCACCGCCGCCGCCGAGGCGATGATGCTCTGCCATAGGGCGGCCGCCGCCGGGCGCCGGAGTTTTTTTGTCTCCGACCGCTGCCATCCGCAGACCATCGCGCTGGTCCAAACCCGCGCCGAACCCCTGGGCATCGATATCCTGGTGGGCGACCACCAGACCTTCGATCCGGAGGCGTCGCCCGGTCTCTTCGGTTTGCTGGTGCAGTATCCGGACACCCGCGGCGCGATCCACGATTTCGCACCTCTCTTCGCGCGGGCCCATGCCGCCGGCGCGCTTTGCGTCGTCGCCACCGACCTGCTCGCCCTGTGCCTGCTGCGTCCTCCCGGCGAATTCGGGGCGGACGTCGCCGTGGGCTCCGCGCAGCGGTTTGGCGTGCCGCTTGGTTTCGGCGGCCCGCACGCGGCGTTCTTCGCCACCCGCGACGCACTCAAGCGTCAGATGCCCGGCCGCCTGGTCGGCGTTTCCAAAGACGCGCAGGGCAACCCCGCCCTGCGGCTTTCGCTCGGCACCCGCGAGCAGCACATCCGGCGCGACAAGGCCACGTCCAACATCTGCACGGCGCAGGTGCTGCTCGCGGTGATGGCGTCCATGTATGCGGTCCACCACGGGCCCGAGGGGCTCCGGCGCATCGCCGCTCGTATCCATCTTTGCACGACGACGCTGGCGGACGCGTTGCGCCGGGCGGGCGCGACGGTCGATCCCGGACCGGTCTTCGACACGCTCACGGTGGGAAACGTGTCCGCCGCCCGCGTCCACGCCGCCGCCGAGGCGCGCAAACTGAATCTTCGCGCGGTCGACGACACCCACGTGGGTCTGGCGCTGGACGAGGCGACCACCGTGGAGGAACTGGAGGCCCTGCTGGACTGTTTCAGCGAATCCGCGGAGCTGATACCACGGGAGGCGGACGACCTCGGGACGTTCGCGCGCCGGTCACCCTTCCTGACCGCGCGCGTGTTTCAGATTCACCGCACCGAACACGAGCTGCTGCGCTACATCAAGCGGCTCGAATCGCGCGACCTGTCGTTGTGCCACTCGATGGTTTCGCTCGGCTCATGCACGATGAAACTGAACGCCGCGGCGGAGATGTTCCCGGTTTCCTGGCCGGAATTCGCCCGCCTGCACCCTTTTGCGCCCACCGAGCAAACGCGGGGCTATCAACGACTGACACGGGAGTTGGAGGCTTGGCTGGGTGAAATCACCGGCTTCGCGGCGGTGTCTTTGCAGCCCAACGCCGGCTCCCAGGGCGAATACGCCGGGCTGCTCGCCATCCGCGCCTACCACGCCTCGCGAGGCGAATCCCGCCGCGACATCTGCCTGATCCCCACCAGCGCGCACGGCACCAACCCGGCCAGCGCGGTGATGGGCGGCCTGGTTGTGGTGCCGATCGCCTGCGACGCCCAGGGCAACATCGATTTGGCCGATCTGCGGCTAAAGGCGGAACAACACGCGGAGCGCCTCGCCGCGTTGATGATCACCTACCCTTCCACCCACGGGGTTTTCGAGGCCTCGATTCGCGAGATTTGTGACGTGGTGCATACGCGCGGCGGCCAAGTGTATATGGACGGGGCAAACATGAACGCACAGGTCGGCCTCACCTCTCCGGGTCGGATCGGGGCCGATGTCTGCCACCTCAATTTGCACAAAACGTTTTGTATTCCCCACGGTGGGGGCGGACCCGGAGTCGGTCCGGTGTGTGTCGCCGCGCATCTCGCGCCGTTTCTACCCGGCCACCTCGCGCGCGTTCCCCAGCATCAAACCGCGTCCGGCACCATCATCCCGGCCGGCATCGGACCCGTTTCCGCCGCACCCTACGGAAGCGCGTCAATCCTTGTTATTCCCTGGATGTATATTCGCATGATGGGGGCCTCCGGCCTGACCGAAGCGACCAGCGTCGCCATTTTGAATGCAAATTATATCGCCCGTCGCCTCGGCGATGGTTTCCCGGTGCTGTATCGCGGCGCCTCCGGCTGTGTCGCCCACGAATGCATCATCGATCTTCGCGGCTGGAAACGACACGGGTTGGAGGTCGAAGATGTGGCGAAGCGTTTGATGGATTATGGATATCACGCTCCCACCATGAGTTGGCCGGTCGCCGGCACCCTCATGATCGAACCCACGGAAAGCGAGGGCCTGGCCGAGTTGGATCGATTCTGCGACGCGCTCCTCGCCATTCATCGAGAAATGGAGGACGTTGTCTCAGGTCGTCTCGACAAAAACGACAACCCGTTAAAAAACTCGCCACACACCGCGTCGGTGGTCTGCGCGGAACAATGGACCCACGCTTACGGGCGCACCCAGGCAGCCTATCCTCTGCCGGCGGTGAGGGTTGCAAAGTTCTGGCCGCAAGTCGGAAGGGTGGACAATGTATACGGAGACCGCAACCTGGTGTGCAGCTGCGCGGGCATGGAAGTCTACACAAACGCGTAGACCTGCTGTCCCGGGTTCCGCGATCGCTTCAGTAGTAACGTGCCGCCACCCCGAAGTAGTTCAGGCTCAGCATCTCTTTCCAAACCCTATAACGCCCTTCGTAACTGATCCGACCGTGTTCCTCGTGGTCGGCGCCAGGGAGCAAAAAGCCCATTTCGGTGTTCAAGCGCTCCAACTCAACCTGCTGGGCATTCAGGTCGGTGAGCGGCTCGGCCGACCAGGGATCGATCGCCCGACCGACCGAATCCACTCGCCGACGATGACGTTGAAACAATTTATCAAAGCCCCGTATATTGGGTTTTCGCTCGACCGACCAATTCTCGGGATAAAAACCCGCAAACGGCAGGTAATGGTTATCCGTGATCAAAAGATCGCCGTTGGCGAGCCGCGTGGCCAACTGGAAACATACCGCCAGACCTCCGACCGGCTGGGGCAAAAACGCGACCTGCACCCTGACCGAAGCGTCCTTGTTCTGATAAACCGACAACCTAAGATAATAGCTGGTGGCTACTTCCGCACGTAACGACTGAACCGGCGACAAACCTCGCGCGCGGAGTCGTTCGCGGAGTTTGAGAAACCGGCCATCGACCGGCCACTCCTCGCCGGACTTGTTTAACGTGAATCGTGGGAACAGTGGCAGGGGACTCACGCTCACGGCCTGGATGGCAAGCCAGCGGTAGATACTATCCAGCAAAAACCAGCCGATGAAAAAAATAATCCATAAAACCCAGAACGGCCTTCCCAGCCATGAAAAATATACCCCGATCTCGGCCAGAGCACCGGCGACCACAAACCAACGCAACCAGCGGTTTATCATCGCCAAAACCGGCGACGCATAGTGTTGGTTCGCTTTGAATAAAATCAAAGACACCACCATCAGCGGAATCAGAAGATAACTCGGCTGCACGCGATAAAAATGTGTCCCGCCGCCGGCGCGCGCCGGCCCAGGGATGAATGCTTACGATTATTGAGTTCCGAGCTCAGCTAATCCGCACGGGCATCACCACGCAGACAAAATTGGCGTCCGTTTTAAGGACACCGGGACTTACTTCGTCCTTTAATTCAAAATATACCTCATCCTTCACCAACGCACGCAACGGATCGATGATAAATTGGGGATTAAACGCTACTTGAAGATCCGGACCACTGTAGGCGATCGCCATGGTCTCGTGCGCCTCGCCAAAATCCGGGCTGCTGGCGCTGATCTCGAGATGATTGCTGGTCAACTTTAGCTTAACCGAGTTGCTCTTGTCCGAGCATACCAGGGCGGCGCGATGGACACATTCGACCAGAAGCTCTCTTTCTAGTTTAATACGTTGATGGGTTTCCTTCGGGATAACCTGCTGATAATTGGGATAATTACCCTCGACCACCTTGCTATATAAATAAATCGAGTCGATCAGACCGGAATCCGGGTTATCGGCATGGATTTGGAAAGCGGCCCTACGGTCATTGAAGGAGATTTTCAGCTTCTCGCCCTTGTCCAACATCCGCAACAATTCGCCCACCGTTTTGGCCGGTAGGATAATCGCGCCCGCCTTCTCTGCCGGAACCTCCAATTCTTTGCTGATCAACGCCAACCTGCGACCATCGGTGGCCACCAAGGCCAATTTACCGTCGCGAAAATTGAAATAAACACCGTTCAGGATATACCGCGTTTCGTCCGTGGACTGCGCATAAGCGACGCTCTTCAGCATACCCACGAGTTCGGCCTGTTCCAAAGTAAACGTCTTATCATCGCCAAAATCGGGTAGAGGCGGAAACTCCTCCTTGCCAATGCCCATGATGCGGAAGACCGAGCCGCCGGATGAGAGCTTCACCTGGTGGTTAGGAGCCGCGTCGAACGCCACATCGATTTGCGGTAGCTCCCGGACAATGCCGGCAAGACGCTTAACCGGCAAAGTCACCGCACCGGTTTCTTTCACCTCGGCCTTGATCTTGGCTCGTATTCCGAGATCCAAATTTGTCGTGGTCAGCGTGATCCCGTCTTTTTCCGCCTCGATCAGCACGTTGCTGAGAATAGGCATGGTCGCCTTTGAGCCCACCACATTAAGCACTTGGGCCAGACCGTTGCTGAAATGGTCGCGGTTGATCTTGAATTTCATGGATGGGACGAGAGGAGCAAAAGGGAGCTAGGGCGTAAGCGAGATGGGGCGAGCAAAACAAAGCGCGGGGTCGGTGGAAAGGTGAAAATGGGCGGTGCGATGGATTGGGGGACGGTTATTCCGCCGATTGGTTTTGAAAGGAAACTATTTAAACAAGTTCATCATCCCCTTAAGGGCGGTGAGTAACCGCAACAACTCGAATTTCACGAGGCGATTTGGATACTTTGTTTGGTGAACAGACGTCGTGGTCAGGCCGATATCCGTGGGGTTATCGCCATCCGGGGAATTGCTGGCAGTTATTCACGGTGAACGAAGGCGAGTCGTTCACACCGATCCGTCGGGCTTTCGGGCATCGGTGGTTCCGGGCCGGCGAAAATGGCGGAAAAGTCCGAAAAAAATATAGCCGAGACAACAAAGCAACATGCCGATTTCTTTATACACGACAGCCGCGGCCGCGACGACAACATATAGAATCAGGGTCGTCAGTTTGGTTTTGGTCTGAAAATCGATCTGTTTGCCGCTGGGATAACGCACGGTGCTCACCATGAGAAACGCAATCAGAAGCATTAAAACGGGCAGGACCAAGGCCCAGCGTTGCAATTCCCGTTCGTGGGCCGCGAGATTCAGGAGAAACAACACCAACGCGGCCACCGTGCCGGCGGCGACAGGAACCGGCAACCCGAGAAAGTCCTTGTTATTGCGCGTTCCAGGTTTCTGGAGGAGCGGGTGGGTTATCACGTTAAAACGGGCCAGACGGATCGCCGCGCAAAGAAGATAAATAAAACCGAGGAGCCAGCCGATCTCACGAAAGTGGGGATACCCCTGGGTCGGCGAAAGGATCAGAAAGAAAACCATTAGAGCCGGGGCCAGACCGAACGAAACCACGTCCGCCAAAGAATCGAACTCGGCGCCGAACAATGACTCTTTGCCGCCCATACGGGCCAGGCGACCATCCAAGGCGTCAAAGGCCATGGCGCCAAAAATCAACCAAACCGCACGGGTATATAAGGCGCTGGCTTCATCGGTGATGATATCCGATCCCCGCATGGCATAGTGGGCTTGAATACACATGATGACCGCCACGAAACCACAGAAGAGATTTCCCGCCGTCATCAGGTTTGGCAAAAAGTATATGCGGCTGGCCTCGGCAGGATCCAACGGAGGTTCGTAAGATTCATCAACCAGAGGGGGGCGATTGTCGGCGGACATGGCGAAGGGCGGAAATAGTTATTTGGTCAGTGATTCCAGATATTTCCAGAATTTAGAATGTTGCTCCACAAGCTGATGTTCGGTGACCGGCAGGCGATTCCTGAGGAGGAAATCCTCGAGCGAGTGGTGGTGCAAAATATACAAGACGTGGAGATCGATTTCATGCCTGATCTCGAAATAATAGCGCAAATCCGCATCACGCAGACGGAACCAAGTTTTCCCACCGCGCACGAATTTCCCCAAGGGCTCGCGGGGATGGGCCAGATCCTCCGCACGAAGTTTGCCCACGGGTTCCAGGGCGGTGAGTTGGGACAACGGATCCAGTTTCTTTAGCTCGCCCAAGGCTTGGTCGGAAAAGGTGACTTGAAACATGGTGGTGCATTGAGGCGGTTGGCGGTAACGAAGCAAGACTCGGCGAGGACGAAGGGGAATTGGCGAAGCGGGACGCCCGGCCACTTTGGTCATTGCCCCGCGAAGAGCGGGTTGACCAATGTCACCCTGTTTTATCCATGCCGCCAATCCGTGGTCTTTTTGCGCTCCTGTTCTTGATTTTTGGAAACGGACTACGTGCGGAGCAAATTCGCCTGGATATTCCGGTTCTGGTGGCGGGTTACGGAGCGGAATTTTTCGAGGAGACGGCGCGTGAGTTTGAAAACTTGCGGCCGGCCGTTCGTATCCGGATCCACGGCGATCCGCGTATAAACGATCGGGTTCGCACGCGGGCGATGGCCGGAGACTGGCCCGACGCGACCGACGCGGTGTTGTTGTATCAAAATCTGATCGAAGCGGGCAAAATCATGGATCTTGCCCCGGCCTTGGAAGGTCCGAATTGGGACAACTCGGGACGGTGGAAGGACGATTTTCGTCCCGATGTCCTGAAGCGGTGGAGCGGAGCCTCGATCGGGGCGCCGGGCTCGCCGGATGCGGTTTTTGGCCTGCCTTTCGCCCATGCGGTGTGGGTCTTGTTTTATGACAAGGCGCTGTTTCGCCGGGAGGGGTGGTCGGAGCCGAGGACTTGGGATGAGTTCTTTGGGTTGTGCGAACGCATCGAGGCGCGCGGTCTGGCTCCACTTTCGCTCCCCGGGGTCGCGATGCGTTACGGCGATGCGGTGCTGCGGGCGGCGCATTATAATCTGGTGGGGGAACCGGGTTATTCCGCCTTCCGCGAGCTGGCCCCCGGAACCCGGACGGATCCGCGGTTTATCCGGGCGGCGGGGGTTTTGGAGCGTCTCGCCGGGCGACATTTGGTGCGGGGTTGGGAAGGGATGACCCATACGGCGGCGCAGGCGGCGTTCCTGGACGGTCGCTGCGCGATGACGTTGTCCGCCTCCTGGTTTGCCAATGAAATGCGGGGCCGGATCCCGGCCGGTTTCGAATTGGGGGCGATGAATCCGCCGGTGTTTTCGGACGGTATCGCCCATCCGGATACGGTGCAGTCCCAAAGCGGCTACTATTTTCTCTTTCGAACCGGCGATCCGGAACGGGAAAAGGCGACGATCGACTTTTTCCGGTTCATGACCTCGGCGGAGCGGGTGAGACGGTTCGTCGAACTTACCGACTCGCCGGTGGCCTTGCGGGGAGTGTCGCCGGAGAACTATTCCGGGCGCATGGCGGACACGGCGTCGCTCCTGCAGCGCAGTCCGTCGTCCTTCGATGCGGCGCCCACGCCGGCGGCATCGGCCCAGGGCGGACTCGCGCAGGCGCTGACCGATGCGCGTTACCAACTCATGACCGGGCGGATCGGCGCGGCCGAATTCGGCGAGCGGCTGGAGGTGGCGGCGGCCGCCGAGCGGTCACGAGCGGCGGATCCGGGGCATGTCGACCGGCGGCACGCGGGCGCGGCAGGATTGCTGGTGTTTGGGCTGGGTGTTTGCGTCGCCTGGCTCGGGCGTGGCCTTTGGCGTGGTCGAAGCGATCGTGCCCGGGGTGGCGGGAGGGAGCTCGCCGGAACGGTTGGGCGTATGAGTCCGGGGTTCGGCGCCCTTTTTATCGGGCCGGCTTTCTCCCTTTACGCGCTGTTTGTGCTTTTGCCGGGGTGCGCGGCGTTCGTTTTGGCCTTCTTTAACTGGGATGGCTTCGGCGCGCCGCGTTGGGTCGGTCTTTTGAATTTTCGCTGGTTGCTCCTGGAGAGCGACGTCTTCTGGTCGGCGTTGGGGAACAACGGGTTTCTCATGGTGGTGCCTCCGTTATTGGTGGTGCCGGTGGCGCTGGGGTTGGCGGCGTTTATCCATCGGGGCGGGCGGGGTGCGGGACTCATTCGGGTGGTGTTGTTGTTCCCGAATCTGTTGGGCGGGATCGCCGCCGCGCTCATCTGGCTCGCGGCGTATGAACCGACCTCGGGTTTTGTGAACGGGGTCTTGGTGGCGGTGGGCGATGGGATCGCGACTCTTCACGGTCCGAGTTCGTGGGTGGAGTGGTTCCATGGTTTTCGCGGACATGCCTGGCTGGCCCAGGCCAACCTCTACTCGTCGTTGGTGCCGATCTACCTGTGGATGGCCTGCGGTTTTAATCTGGTGCTCTACCTGGCCGCGATGCAGGGCGTTCCGGACGAGATTTACGAGGCGGCCGAGCTGGACGGGGCGTCGCCTTGCCAGCAGTTTTTTCGCCTGACGCTCCCCATGATTCGGGGCGTGCTGGCGGTATCGGCGGTTTTTTTGGTCATCGGCGGGCTGAACGCCTTCGAATTGATCTGGCTCTTGACGGCGCAGGAGCCGGCGGCGGGGGCCCACACGCTGGGCACGTTCATGGTCGGAATGTTGTTCGGCGACTTCCAAGCCGGGCGGGCGGCGGCCGTCGCGGTGGTTTTGTTCGTATTGGTGTTTCTTGGCTCGCTGGCGATCCTGCGCCTAAATCGCGGGGAGGGTGACGAAGCGTGAACCCGCGTTCGGCAACCGGTGCGCGATGGGTCGAGCGCGGCCTCCGCTGGCTGGCTGGCGCAGCCTTGGCGGGTTATGTGGTTTGGGTCGTGGCGCCTTTTGTCTGGGTGGTGATGTCATCGTTCAAGAGCGACGTGGCGATCCTCCGCGAGCCGCTCGCTCCGCCGGTTTGGGCGGAGGTGGACGGCGGGGCCTATGCCAGGGCGTGGCTCGCGGGTGATCTGGGGCGCTGTTTGTTTAACTCCGCGGCGATAGCTTTGGTGTCGGTGGTGACCATCCTGGGTTTGGGGGCGATGGCGGCGTATGCCCTCGCGCGGTATCGGCATCCTTGGGGCTCCGCGGTCAGGCTGCTCTTCCTCGGCGGCTTGATGCTACCCGCCCAGCTGGCGATGGTGCCCCTGTTTTTCCAATTGAGGGCGCTGGGCTTGCTCGAATCGGGCTTCGGTCTGGTCTTGGTCTACGTGGCGAACGGTCTGCCCTTCGCGGTCTTTATCCTGACGGCGTTTTTTCGCGAGCTGCCGGTGTCGTTGCATGAGGCGGCGGTGATCGATGGTTGTTCGGAAGCGGGAGTGTTTTGGCGGGTGATGTTGCCACTGGCCCGTCCCGGTTTGGTCACGGTGGCGATTTTTCAAATGATCGGACTGTGGAAGGAGTATTTTTTCGCCTTCATGCTGGTCGGCGGCGGGGATGGGGCCCGAACGCTGCCGCTGGCCCTGGCGGATCTGGCGATGGCGGCGCAGTATCGCGGCGACCAGGGCATGCTTTTTGCGGGCTTGGTGATCGTCACGCTGCCCCTGTTGGCGACGTATGTCCTTTTGCAGGGTCACCTCGTGCGAGGCATCGCCGCCGGAGCGATCAAAGGCTGAAGCTCGACGCCGGGCTGGTCGCCGCTAGGTTCGGCCTGTCCCGCCCATGTCCGCCCCCTCACCGTCCCTGCACGCCACGATCGATGCCTTTGAGCCCATGTTGCTTGCCTGGCTGCGGCAGGGGCTCGACGAGCACGACATCGTCGCGCTCACCGACGCGGCCGGGGTCATTCGTTTCGTCAACGACCGCTTCTGCGAGATCTCCGGCTACACCTCGGCGGAATTGCTGGGTCAAAATCATCGCCTGCTGAAATCGGGCGAGCACCCCGACGCGTTTTATCGTGACCTTTGGAAGACCATTTCCTCCGGGGAGATCTGGCGTGGCTCGATTTGCAACCGGGACAAGTTCGGTCGGCTCTACTGGGTGCAGACCACCATCCTGCCCCTGCTCGGATTGGCCGGCCGGACGCTGGGTTATCTCTCGGTGCGGACGGATGTGACGCGTCTGGTGCTGGCCGAGCGGGAGCTGGCGTTAAAAACCGCCGAATTACAGCTGTTGTTCGAGCACGCTCCGATCGGCCTCAGCTGGCGGGAATTCAACTCCGACGGCACTCCGGGGCCCAACCACGTCAACCAGCGTTTCTGTGAATTGATCGGCCTCAGCCGAGCGGAGGCGGCGGATCTGGGCAACGTGCAACGGATCACCCACCCGGACGACTGGCGTCAGCAGGCGGTCTTGAACGCGGAGATCTACGCCGGCAAACGCGATTCCTTCACCCTGGAGAAACGTTACCTGCATGCCGATGGCACCACCGTGTGGGGTATTCTCACCGTGGTGGTCCTGCGCGAGAAGGACGGGCGCATCACCCATCATTTCGCCATGTTGGAGGACATCACGGCCCGCCATTTGGCGGAGGAGGAGCTGCGCCGGACCGAGGCGCGGTGGCGCACCTATATCCAAACGGCCAGCGAGATCCTTTATGCCCTGACGCCGGAGGGGCGTTTGAAATTCGTTTCCCAGGCTTGGACGGCGAAGCTCGGGCACCCGGTCGACGCCGTCCTTGGCACGGCGTTCCGGGATTATCTGCATCCCGACGACGTGCCGCACTGGGATTTGTTTTTCTCCCGGACCTTGGCGACCGGCGGCGACGGCGAGGGGATCGAGTATCGTATCCGGAAAAACGACGGGCGCTGGGTTTGGCATGCGTCGACCGGATCGGCCTACAGCGACCGGGACAAACGCCGGGCCTTCTTTGGGGTGGGGCGGGATATCTCGGTGCGCCGCCAGGCGCAGCAGGAGTTGCGCGCCGCCCTCGGGCGCCTGGAGGAAATGGCCCGAATCATCGACCGGTCGCCGTCGGTGGTGGTGCTTTGGCGGTCCGAGGGAGGCAGCTGGCCGGTGGAGTTTGTCTCCGCGAGCGTGCGGCAATTCGGCTACGAGCCCGAGGATCTGATGTCCCGCCGGCTTAATTTCCGAGACATCACCCATCCCGAGGATCGGGAGCGGGTCGGCGCCGAGGTCGACACCCACGCGGCGGCCGGGCACCGGGAATACAACCAGGAATACCGGATTCAATGCGCCGACGGCTCGGTGCGCTGGGTGGACGACCACACCATCGTGCGGTTGGACGACCGCGGCGAGGTCACGCATCACGAGGGTCTCATCACGGACATCACCGAGCGGAAGGCGGCGGAGGAGCGGGCCCGCGAGGTGAGGGAGCGCGAGCTCGAGCTGGCGCGGGACGTTCAGCAGCACCTTCTGCCCAGCCGGTTTCCGGACCTGGGCCGGGTGGACGTGGAGGTGCTTTCGCAGCCCTCCCAGCAGCTCGGCGGCGACTATTACGACGTGCTGCCGGTGGATGACCGGCATCACGGCTTCGTCATCGCGGACGTTTCGGGCAAGGGGGCGCCGGCCGCCCTCATGATGGCGGCCTGCCGCGCCAGCCTGCGGCTCTGCGCGCCGGGCGAGCTCTCGCCCGCCGCGGTGCTGCGCCGCGTGAACCGCGCGCTCCAGCCCGACATGCCCCCCGGCATGTATATCACGCTTTTCTACGGTATCATAAATCTCGATACACTGGCGCTGCGTTTCTGCCGGGCGGGGCACGAGGCCGGCCTTCTCCTGCGCGCGGCGGGCGGCGCCCCGGTGCTGCTGGGCGACGGCGGCATGGCCCTCGGCATGGCGCCGGCCGAGTTGTTCGACGCCATCCTCGACGAGGGGCGCGTGGTCATGGCCCCGGGCGATCTGCTGGCGCTCTACACGGACGGGGTGAACGAGGCCTGCAACGCCTCCGGCGAGGAGTTCGGCCGGGAGCGGCTGGCGGACGCGCTGCGGAGGCACCAACGCGAGCCGTTGCCCGAGATCGTCCGGCGCATCGACCGTTACCTGCGCCAGTTCTGCACCTTGGCGCCGCGGCACGACGACCGGGCGCTCCTGGTGGTCAGGGCGCGCTGAGCCGGGTCACGCACCAGTCCTCGAAGCGGGCGACGTCGGCCGCGAAAACCACCTCGACGTCTCGTTCCCCGAGCCCGGGCCCGCGACCGGCGGGCCAGCTGAGGGTGTTGCCGTATCCCGCGCCGTCCGCCCCGGTGTCGACATCGACCGCCATCGTGGAGCGTTGCGTTATCAGTCCGGGAGCGAGCAAGGCGGCGGCGGCGAGTTCATCCCACATGGGGTAGCCTTCGGCCCAGGCGGTGACGTAGCGGGCGACGGGAGAGGAGGAGGCGGAGATTTTTTGGAAGAGTTCGGGTCGGAAAAAGGTCGCGGTGGTCGGGTCGATCGGGACCAGGACGAGTCGCGGCCAGGCCGAGCGCAGGACGATGCGGGCCGCTTCGGGATCCCAACGAAAGTTGAACTCGAGCCGCACCGAGTGTGCGTATTCGCCGGCGAAGGCGTTGTCCGCCGGGCGGGGGTTGAAGCTGCCGCCCATCACGACCAACTCGCGGGTGCGGGCGGCGAAGCCGTCGTCCAGTCGGACCGCAAGGGCGAGGTTGGTCAGCGGGCCGAGGGCCAGAATGGAGACCTCGCCGGGATTTTCCCGGGTGGAACGGAGCAGAAAATCGACCGCGCTTTCGGGGCGGACCGCGAGTCCGGGGCCCGGGGCGCCCTCGCGCTGCGGCGGCACGACCTCCGGAGGGTGGTAGGGAGCGCGGGTGACGCCGGTGTCCGGCCACTTTTCGGTCCAGGCGCCCTTGTAGAACAAGGGACCATGGCGACTCTCCCAGCGTTCGGTCGCCGCCTTGGAGTTGAGCAGCGGGTGGGTGGCCCCGCGGTAAACCCGGATGTCGGTCCGGCCCACAAGTTCGAGCATGCGGAGGGTGTGGGCCACGTTTTCCTCCTGCCAGCCGTCCCCGCTTTCCACCGTGATGCCCAGGACCTCGACCCCGGGCGTTTGCAGCACGAGCAGCAGGGCCTGCTGGTTGCTGCCTCCGGGGCCGTAGGCGTCCTGATCGACGATGATTTTGCGCGGGGCGGCGGGAAGGCCGGCGGACAGGCCAAAGACGAGCGCGCCGAGGAGGGAAATGCGTGGGATCATTTCCGGGAATTCAGCATTTTGCGGGCCCGCTTCGATTTGCCCTTCCGCCGGCCGGTCCCCCACCCTCTCCGGATGTCCGTCGTTTCCGCGCCCTTGCTCTACGAATCCCACACCCACACTCCCCTCTGCAAACATGCCATCGGGGAGCCCGAGGAGTATTGCCATCATGCGCTTCGGCGGGGTTTGCGCGGCCTGGTTTTCACCTGCCACGCGCCGCTCCCGAACGGATGGTCGGCCGAGGTCAGGATGAGCGACGCCGAGTTTCCGACCTACGTCGCCCTGGTGGAGCGCGCGCGGCAGGCCTTCGCCGGCCGTCTCGACGTCCGGCTCGGGATCGAGAGCGATTTTATGCCCGGGCTCGAGCCGTGGCTGGAACGCCTCCACCGCCGGGCCCCGTTGCACCATGTGCTCGGCAGCGTCCACCACCAGATGGCCTTCTACCGCGAGCGTTTTTTCACCGGCGACGTCGCGGCGTATCAACAAACCTACTACGAACATCTGGCGCTGGCGGCCGAGAGCGGCCTGTTCGACACCCTCAGTCATCCGGACCTGATCAAGAATGAACGCCCGTCCGCGTGGTATTTTCCACGGATCAAGCCCCACGTGGAGCGGGCGCTGGACCGGATCGCGGCCACCGGCGTGGCGATGGAGCTCAACACCAGCGGTTTGTTGAAGGCCATCCCGGAGATGAACCCCGGCCCCGAGCAGCTACGGCTCATGCGTGAGCGGGGCATTCCGGTCGTTCTCGGGGCGGACGCGCATCGTCCGGACCGGGTGGCCGACGGTTATGAGGCGGCATTGGACCTCCTCGCCTCCGTCGGTTACACCGAGGTCAATGTGTTCCTCGATCGGCGGAGGCATGCGCTCCCCCTCACCCTGGCCCGCGACAGCCTTCGGTGACCGCCAGGGAGCCCCGGTCTTTTTCCGCATCCCGCGCAGCCCCTTGAGTCATGTCCCCTGCCCTACCCTTTTCTTCACCGGACTCGGAAGCCCGGGTGACTCTTCGAGCATCCGCCGGAGATACCATCGCGGCGCTGGCGACACCCGTCGGCCGATCCGCCCTCGCGGTGCTCCGGATCAGCGGTCCGGACTCCCGTCGATTGGCGGCGGAGGTTTTTCGCCGTCCGGCCGACCAAATCCCGGAACGACGGCCGGTCTATGCCGCCTACCACGATCTGGCCGGAAATTCGCTCGATCAGCTCGTGTGGACGTATCTGCCGGGGCCCGGTTCCGCCACCGGCGAGGACACCCTGGAGCTTTCCTGTCACGGTAACCCCCTCATCGCTCAACTCATTCTGGCGGATCTTTTTAGCCGCGGATGCCGACCGGCGGAGCCGGGGGAATTTACGCGCCGGGCGTTTTTGGCCGGAAGGTTGGACCTTACCCAGGCCGAGGCGGTGATGGACCTGATTCATGCCCGCAGCGAGCGGGCCCTGGCGGTGGCCCAGCGGCAACTGCGGGGAGGCCTTGGGCAACGGGTGGAGAATCTCGTCGCCCGGCTGCTACTCGCTCTCGCCCGCATCGAGGTCTATGTCGACTTCCCGGAGGAGGATCTTCCTCCGGAGGACCGCGATCTGGTGCGAGCCGCCTTGCAGGAAGTTCTACGTGGAACAAACCGGCTGCGGGCGACGGAGCGATCGGGTGGGTTTTTGCGAGATGGCGTTAAGACCGTGTTGCTGGGTTCTCCGAATGCCGGGAAAAGCAGCCTGCTGAACGCCTTGGTGGGGCGCTCTCGCGCCCTGGTGGGTCCCGAGCCGGGCACGACCCGTGATTATCTGGAGGAGTTGGTTCGGATCGGACCTCATCTGGTGCGTTTATTCGATACGGCCGGGGTGAATCCGGCGCCCGGCGAGGTGGAGCGGCTGGGGATGGCCAAGACCTTGGAGTGCCTGACCGAGGCGGATCTGGTCTTGTGGGTGGTCGATGCCTCGCGTCCTTCACTGGAGTTGGATCCCGTTTATGCCGACCAGTTACGGCCGGGGAAGGTTCTGGTGGTTTTTAACAAAGGCGATCTCGCGGCCGGTTTTATCGCCCCGCCCGACCTCCCCCACCCCACCCTTGTGGTCTCGGCTTTGACCGGCCTGGGTTTGGGTGAACTGGGGGAGCGGATGGAGCAGGCGATCGAACGACTGGCGCCGACCGAGGAGGGGGACGAGGAGATGGCGGTCAACGCGCGGCAAGCCGATGCCCTGAGGCGGGCGGGGGCTTGCCTGGGTTTGGTGTTGGATGGTTTGGCGGCGATGCCTCCCGCGCCGATTGAATTGGTTTCGAGTGACTTACGCGGGGCCGTGGATGCCTTGGGCGAAATCACGGGGCGGGTGGATCAAGAGCGAATGCTGGATGCCTTGTTCGCGAATTTCTGCATAGGGAAATGACCCGTTTGGGAATGGGCGACTTCTGGCGACGCGGCTTGTCCTTTGCTCTCCGCCGTCGTGTCTTGGCCGCAAGATGAGCGATTCTCTTTCCACGGTTTATGAAGTGATCGTCTGCGGCGCGGGACACGCGGGTTGCGAGGCCGCCTTGGCGGCGGCGCGCACCGGGGCGCGGACACTGCTCCTTACGGGGAATCTCGATACGGTCGCCCAGATGAGCTGCAACCCCGCCATCGGGGGACAGGCCAAAGGGCAAATCGTGCGCGAAATCGATGCGTTGGGCGGCGAGATGGCGATCAACACCGATCTGACCGCCATTCAGTTTCGGCTTCTGAACGAGTCCAAGGGGCCGGCTGTTCAATCGCCACGCGCCCAGTGCGATAAAAAGGCCTACCAGTTTCGCATGAAGCATACCCTCGAACTGCAACCGTCCCTCCGGCTGTTTCAGGCGACGGTGACGGGGTTGCTCTTCGAATCGGACGGGGCGGGCGGGCGACGGGTGGTCGGGGTGAGAACCAATCTCGATCTGGATTTCCGGGCGCGCACGGTGGTGGTGACCACCGGAACGTTTTTGCGCGGGCTCATGCATATCGGCCAGAACAAGAACGAGGGAGGGCGCCTGGGAGATTTCAGCGCCAAAACACTTTCGGCGAGTTTTCTGGAGGCGGGGATTGAACTGCAGCGCCTCAAGACCGGCACGCCCCCGCGACTGGCCGGCCGATCGATTGATTTCAGCCGGATGGAACCGCAACGGGGTGACGCCAATCCCACCTTGTTCGCCTTTCATGACACCCGTGACGCTGGCGCCCTGTTCCACGTGGAACACGGCTCGCCGGCGGGGGAGCCTTTGCGTGAGGCGCGTCTGGGTTGGGAACCGGGGCGGGATCAGGTGCCGTGTTGGATGACCTACACGACGGAGCGGACCGCCCGTCTGGTGCGGGAGAATTTGCATCTGTCCGCGATGTATTCCGGGGAAATCGAGGGGGTGGGGCCGCGTTATTGCCCGTCGATCGAGGACAAGTTCGTGCGTTTCGCCGACAAACCCCGACATCTGCTGTTTCTCGAGCCCGAGGGCCGCTCCACCAACGAGTTCTACATCAACGGCCTCTCCACCTCGCTGCCGTTTTCGGTTCAGGTTGAGATGGTGCGCAGCATCCCGGGTTTGGAGAAGGCGGAGTTACTGCGGCCCGCCTACGCGGTGGAGTATGATTTTGCCCCTCCGACCCAGCTCTACCCGTCCCTGGAGTCCAAGAAGGTGGAAAACTTGTTTTTCGCCGGACAAATCAACGGCACCTCCGGTTATGAGGAGGCGGCGGGCCAGGGTTTGATGGCGGGGATAAACGCCGCGCGGAAGACAAGAGGGGAGGCGCCGCTGATTCTGGGGCGCCACGAGGCCTACATTGGGGTATTGATCGATGATCTGGTGACCAAGGGCACGCGGGAGCCGTATCGGATGTTCACAAGCCGGGCGGAGCATCGTTTGTTGTTCAATCATGGCAGCGCGGAGCTGCGCCTGCGCGGTCACGCCCGTGAGGGGTGCCTGGTATCGGCGTCGCGGCTGGCCCGGATCGAGGCCAAGGCGGACCGCATCGAGCATTGGACCAGTCAATTGGAGCGTCTGCGACCGGCGGCCGGCGAAACCGGGGTGGGGGAGGGGACTTGGGCGGATTTGCTGCGACGGCGTGCTTCCAAGGGTGAAGCGCAAGGATCGGGTGCGACCGAGATCGGACCGCACGGTTTTCTGGAACTGCCGGAGGTGGACCGCGCGGAGGTGCGCTACCGGATCGTTTACGCGGGTTATCTGGCCCGCGAACAGCGTCAGGTCGCCAAGCTGCTTGAGGTCGAGAGAGTGAATATCCCGTTGGATTTTGATTTTGCCGCGGTGCGTGGCTTGCGCGCCGAGAGCCGAACCAAGCTGATGGAAACCCGGCCGGTATCGGTGGGGCAGGCGGGACGCATCAGCGGGGTGAGCCCGGCGGACCTCAGCGTGTTGCTGGTGGCCCTGGAGGCGCGTCGGCGCGGCCGAATCGAAGATCAAACCGACAGATAGGATGAAAATTGTTATCGGTTAACTACCGGAGCATTCTAAACAAAACTGTAGCCGAAATGACGCCCTACCTCGGGACGGCTACCCCGTTTCTTAAAATACTCTAACGGAAATCCTTGCGGTGGCTGCATTCGGGTAGCTGGTTAATCCAGGCGAGCAAACGGGGCGGCCTTTCAACCCGGAAACCGCGATCATCGCGCGTCTTTCCGCACAACCTGTTGGCCGACCAGCTGCCTTGTCATCACCGACCAGCCCCTTCCTGGTGTAGGCCGGGATTTCGCTAAGTCAAATCAGATCAACAGCTTGCGCGATACTCCGGCGGGATATTCGCGGAACCGGAGTTCAAGCGGGGCAGGGAACGCGGGGGGCTGCGTTCCACGGCAGACTCACCTCGAAACGGCATGGGTGGCGTCGCGCCTGGAGAGCTCCGTTTCCAAGGTGGTGCCGAAGTGGTGGACTGACCCCTTGAGATCGACAGCCCTTGTTTACAATTAACGCCTCGACCCCATTTGCCCGCTTGAGATCGAAGACGAGGGCGCGCGAGGAAGTCGTGCCTTGATCGAGCGCCAGCACGTAAGGTCGGGGCATGGAGGGAGTATGGCGTGGCGCTCAGGCGTATGCCTGCGCGGAGGGGCGGGCTTGTCATAGACGGAGGAGTGACTCGAGTTTGCCGAGAAGCTTGGCCGCTGCCGGTCTGACGCGGACGACGCGCGGGTTCCAGGCCAGCATAAGTTCTCGGCTTAGGCCGCGCATGGGCGCGCCGCCGACTTCGATGAAGGTTTTCGGAGGTAGATCCGATGTGGCGAGCGCGGGAAGCACCGCCGCAAAGCCGCCCGAACGCACCGCCGCGAGCGTCTGGGGAAAAGATTGGCAGGCGAGCGCCGGACGCGCCTCAATGCCGAGGCTGTGCGCGAGGGCGCGCAGGCGCTGCGAAAACTGGCCGTCAGTCGTCTGCGCCGCCAGCGGGAGGGCGCCAAGCACGTCGGCGGGGGTGAGCCTGTTTTTTTTTCGGGCCAACCCGACCGGCACTACAAGGGTGTAGTGCCACAGGCCGAGCGAGGCGGATTCTAGGCCGATTTGAAGGGCGTCGCGCCGGATGATGCCGAAATCAACACGGCCGTCGGCGAGTTGTTGCACGATGTCGTTCGTGCGCAGGTTGGTGGTGGCGAAACGAAGATCGGGCGACGCCGCGAGCAGGCCGCCGAGACGAGGAATGACCAGCCAGTGGATGATGCTGTCGCCCGCCGCGAGGGTGTAGTCGATGGCCTCGGCGGC
>CAMCHD010000019.1 GCA_945874545.1 Akkermansia muciniphila
GGCGGTGGGGGCGCCGATGCCTTGGTGGGAGTTCATGACGATGTTGGCGCGGAAGACGTCGTCACTGGCGTCGAACCAGACGTGGGGGTGGAAAGCGCCGTTCACGAGAACGTTGTTCCAGGCTCGGCGGCGGTAGCCCTCGCGAAACTTCAGGCCGCCGCGAAGCATCAGATTGTTGTAGATATCGTAATTGCCGGACCCGTCATCGAGGTCGATGTCCCAACCGTGGTCGCAGCGCCAGCGGCTGTCGCGAATCACCGTGGTCTCGACGGCGTCGAGGAAGGGGAGGGAGGGGTCTTCCCGGACCGCGGGCATCGAGACACCGCGGTGGTTCGGCGCCCAGAAACGATCGCGGCCCCAGGAGTTGAAGGAACCGTGGTCGTGGGTTTCCAACACGGTGTCGAAGACGTCCACGCGCTCGATCAGGTGGCCGCCCCAGGTGCCGTCTCCGATGTTGATCCCCGCTCGGGCGCAGTCGTAGATGGAGGTGTCGCGGACGACGATACGGGCGGCCATGGAGATTTGCACGCCGGCGGGCTGGCGTTCGACCCGGCCGATGCCGTGGATGAGGCAGTCCTCCACCGCGGAGTCGGCGGGGTAGTTGTCCGACCTGGGGCCGGGGGTGCGGTCGATTTTGGCGACATCCTGGGTGCGGCCGTATTCGAACAGCGGATCGCGCACGGCGGCGGGGTCGCCGACAAAACAGATACCGCTGGCGCCGGCCTCGTGAATGTGGCAGCCGTGGATGAGAACACGTCGGTTGTAGTGGTTCACGAACAGGGCGTTGCCACCCGGCTGGTCGAACTCGCAGTCGAACACCCGCACGTCCTCGGTCCCGGTGAGCGTGACGGCGCCGCCGCGGTAGATGGTCCAATCGGAGCGGAGGAGCGGTTCCTTGTTGTCCATGAAGGTGCGCGCGGTGTGGCGGAAAACAAAACCCTGGAGCGTGATAAAACGAACGGGGGCGGCCTGGCTGCCCTGGAACTCGACCAGGTGTCGCAGGCGGACCACCTCCACTTTTGCGGAGGAGAGATCCAGGCCGTCGGGCGGTAGGAAATAGAGGATACCGGCCCCGGGTTCGTGGAACCATTCGCCGGGGGCGTCGAGCTCCTCGAAGATGTTTTCCACCATGCGGAAATCTTTGTGCATTCCCATCTGCCGGTTGTTTTGCCAGCCGCCCTCGTAGGCCACGGAACCGTCGGGGTTTTTGCCGGTGATGCGGTAATGGTAACCGCCCCAGCGGTATTTGTGCATGGCGTGGATGTAGCCGCCGGCGGGATCGGACCAGCGAGCGGCCCGCCCGGGGGCGAAGGCATCGGCGGCGAAGCCCTGGTAGGCGGCGGTGGGTTTGGCGGCGTCGTAGTCCGGGTAACGGGCCATGCGCTGGCGTTGTCCGTTGATAAAAAGCTGGTCGACGGCGAGGCCGGCGGGGGTGGAGGCCTTAAAGATCCCGTCGCGATGGGGTTGCCAGGCAAGGTCGAGTCGGAGGCCCCCGCTGATCACGGCGCGGCCCTCGTTGACGGCACGGTAAACCACCGGGGCGTCCGCGCGGCCGGAGTCGGCGGGGGCGAACACCAACGTCTCCGGCAGGTAATAGACCCCGTCGGCGACGTGAACCGTGACGGATGCGCGGCCGGCGAAAGCCCGGGAGGCGTCGCGAGCCGCGGCCAGGGTGGCAAAGGGCCTGGCGGCGGTGCCGGGATTGGCGTCGTTGCCGGACGGGGCGACGTGCAGATCCGCGGAGTGCAGGGAGGTGGCCACGGCTAAGATCAATGCGATTTGGCGAAGGTTCATCCGATCGAAGCGAATGGTTGGGTAGGGCGGTCGTTGGAAAAGGAATATCCCGCTTGGGAGAGGTGGGGGTGATCCGCGTCCGGAGCTGGCGACGGCGTCGGCTCGGGAGCGACGGGCCGCCGGCGCTTAAGGAGGAGTGGATCGTTAGGCCGGCGCACCGGCCAGTCGGAACCGGGTCGCCGGGCAACGGGGGGGTGAAAAACCAGGCGCGAGCGAAACCGCCGAGTCCGATGGTTTACGCGGCCGGGGCGGTTCACAGCGGTGAGAGGACGGAGTCCCGGAAACGGAAGCCCCAGCCGGGAGTCGGGTGCGGGTAGGCGAAACCTTCCTGCATCCGGATGGGGTGGTCGATCAGGCCGTCCACCCAGTCGAAGGACTCGGAACCGAAGGCCTGGGGCACGGTCATGAGCAGCGGGACGTCGTATTCCTTGTAGTAGTGGGGCAGGACGGGGATCTTGTTCTCGTTGGCCAGGGCGGCGGTGGAACGCCAGGCCTCCACGCTGCCGAGACGCAGGATGTCGGGTTGCCAAAGATCGAGCGCTTCGCGGCGGATCAGTTCGCGCAGGGCGGTGCCGTCGAACTCGCGTTCGCCCATCGCGAGGGAGATGCCGGCCTGGCGGCGGAGCTGGGCATAGCCCTCGAAGTCGGAGTTGGCGACGGGCTCCTCGAACCAGGTGATGCGCAGCGGACGCACGGCCTGGCAGAGGGCAAGGGCGGAAGGGACGTTCATGCCCTGGTTGGCGTCCATCATGATGTTGACGGACGGGCCGACGGCCTCGCGGACCCGGTGCAAACGCTCGATGTCGCGATCGAGCTCGGGCGAGCCGACCTTGATTTTGACCGCGCGAAAACCGCGTTTCACGTAGCGCGTCACCTCGTCCAACAGCTCGTCGGTGGTGTAGGAGATCCAGCCGCCGCTGCCGTATAGCGGCACGCGGTCGCGGTAGCTGCCGAAGAGTTTCCAGACCGGCTGGCCGAGGGTGCGTGCCCAGGCGTCCCACATCGCGATGTTGATCGAGCCGAGCGCCCAGCGGTGGATGCCGGCGCGCCCGAAGTATTCGGACTCCTTTTCGTATTCGGCGATGAATCCCCCGGTTTCGGAGACCTCCCAGCCCAGGGCGAGAGGGCGGATGTCGCGGAGCGCGCCCGCCATGGCCTGGGGCGAGTAATGGAAGGCGAGCAGGTAGGCCTCGCCGACGACGCCGTTGTCGAGGGTGATCCGGGTCACGACAAAGGCGATCTCGTCGATCGAGTGGGTGCTGTCGGCGATGGGACGCGAGACGGGCGAAACGGCGCGGAAAAAATCGATGGTTTGGATACGCGGCATGGCGGGAGGAGGGGCGGGCGACGCTCAGTCGAAGGTGATCTGGATCTTGGTCACGGCCGAGGGGTTGGCGTCCCACCCGCGCAGGGCTTCGCCGGCGGCGGCGAAGGGCACGGTCTGCGTGATGGTTTCGGCGACGGGGTAGGCGCCGCTTTGCAGCATGCGGACGACGGCCTCGAAATTCGGACGCAGGGCTCCGCGTGAGCCCAGGATGTCGAGTTCCTTCAGGACAAAATACTTTGTCTCGTAGGTGACGGGGGCTTTGGCGTAGCCGATGTAGACCACGCGGCCGGCGAAGCACACCTCGTCCACGGCGGCGCGAAAGGTTTCGGGTGCGCCGACCGCTTCGATGACGACGGCCGGGCCCTCATCATCGGTGAGCGACCGGAGACGCTCGTGCAGCGACTCGGTGCGGGAGTTGACGGTCTCTCGCGCGCCGGCACGGCGGGCGAGGGCGAGCTTGGTGTCGTCCACGTCCACGGCGATCACGCGCGCGCCGGTTCGGGCGGCGCCGGCGATGGCGCCGAGGCCGATCATGCCCGCGCCGAGGACGGCGACGGTATCGGCGGCGGCGACGCGTCCGCGCTCGACCGCGTGGAAACCGACCGAGAGCGGTTCGACCAAGGCGAGGGCGGCGAAGGACAGGCCCGGCGCGAGCAGGATGGTCTCCCAGGGCACGGCGATGAAGCCCGAGCATGCGCCGTCGCGCTGCACGCCCAGGGTCTGGTTGTGGCGGCAGAGGCGTCCGGCGCGGCAGGCGGTGCATTTGCCGCACGCGGTGTAAGGCACGACGGTGACCGCGAGGCCGGGGTGCAGGTGGGCGGGCACGGCGGGGCCCACGGATACGATCTCCGCGGCGATCTCGTGGCCGGGGATGCGCGGGTAGGAGACGAGCGGATTCGCGCCGCGGAAGGTCGAGAGATCGGAACCGCAGTATCCCAGGCGCCGGAGGCGGAGCAGGACCTCGCCCGCGGTCGGCGAGGGCGCCGGGGTGTCACCGAAAGCAAAGGCCCCGGGAGCGGTGATGCGAAAGCAGTTCATCTTCATGCGGAGTGACGGCACGGTGGACGCTTAGAAGCCTATGCTGGCGCCGCCGTCGACGGGCAGCACGACCCCGGTCACGAAACGGGCGGCGGGGGAGCAGAGGTAAACGGCCGCGTGGCCGATATCCTCGGGGGAGCCGAGGCGGCCCATCGGCGTGCGTCCGAGCACCTTTTTTTTGCGCTCGGGGTCGGCGTCGAGTGCGCGGCGGGTCATCGCCGACTCGATCCAGCCCGGGGCGATCGCATTCACCCGGACGCCCTGGCCGGCGACCTCGGCCGAAAGGGTGCGGACCAGGCCGAAATAGGCGGACTTCGCCGCCGAGTAGGCGGACACGAGCGGGACGCCCATGAACGCCGCCATCGAGGAGGTGAAAAGGATGTTGCCCGCGCCGCGCTCCAGCATGGCCGGAAGGACCGCGCGGGTGAGCGCGTGGGCGGCCAGCACATGGGTGAGTAAAATGGATTGAAACTCGGCGGTGGTGGTGTCGACGGCGGACTTCTTCAGGTGCTGGCCGGCGTTGTTGACCAGGATCGTGACCGGGCTTTCGGTGAGCCGGGCCGCGCGGTCGACGAGGATGGGCGCGGCGTCGGTGGCGGTGATGTCCTGGACGATGTAGCGCGCCTGCGGGCCGAGCTCCGCGCAGGCGGACGCGAGCTCGACCTCGCGCCGGCCGACCAGCAGCACACGCGCCCCGACGGCGACAAAACAACGGGCGATGCCAAGCCCGATACCGGTGCCACCCCCGGTGATCAGGGCGGTCTCTCCGTCCAGGGAAAACGCGGTTGTAAAACCGGACGACGGGATGGGGGAGGGTGCGGGAAGCATGGATTCAGAGGAGCGTGCTCCGAGGCGAGAACCGGCGGTCGGATAGGCGGGATGACGGCGCGGCGGGAGGAGGATGGGGCGGGCCTCGCCGGCTGGCGGCGAGGCGGGGGTCTTTTAGGGAAGGGGCGCGGGGCCCGCCGTCGCGGACGTTTCGAGCGGTATGGCGACGTTGAACGAGCCGGACAGATCCGGGGTGTCGGCGGCGGCGCAGAACAGAATCGCGGGTTTGCCGTCACGAAACCAGAGCTGCGGGCGTTCCAGTTTTTTGAGCGACCAACCCGAGCCGTCGGGGCGGGTCAGTTTCAGGCCGCTGACCAGCGGCTGTGGAGCGGGTTTCCAATCGTTCAGGCCGTCGGTCGAGGTGAACAGGGCGAGGGAGGGGTTCACGCCGGTGAAATGGCCGCCCATATCCTTCACGATGGCGAGGTAGCGGGTGCCGTCGTGCCAGATGAACGGATCCTCGGCGGGGAAACTGGTCCGGGGGTCGGTCAGCATCGGGCGCAGTTGTTTGGTGAACGGTCCGAGGGGATTATCGGCGGTGGCGGTCAGGTGGACGACCGGGCCGCCGAAGGGCAGGGGTTTTTCGCGGCCGATGGCCTTGTAGACCATGAGCACGCCGCCGTCGGGGCGGACGGCTACGGACGGATTGTTGACCGCGAGCGAATCCGGCGCGGAGGCATCGGGGCTGATGTCGACCAGCGGTTGGTCGAAACGCGTCCAGGGGCCGGCGGGCGAGTCGGCGACGGCGACGCCGATGCGCTGGCGGTTGCGATGCTGCCAGTTCAGCCACTGGGCCTTGGCGCGGTCGCCGGTGTTGCCCATGTAGTAGAGATAATACTTCGCGCCGATGCGGAGCACGGTGGGATTGTGGGTGCATTTGCCGTCCCAGAATGTCACGTCGCGCTCGGGCAACGCCACGTCGGCGTGCCGGAACGGCCCGTAGGGTGAATCGGATACGGCCCGGGCGATCTCGGAGTGGGTGACCCAGGCGTTGTGCCCGTCGGAGCGCAGCCAGCGGGAGTAGAACAGATGGTATCTGCCGTCGTCGCCCGAAACCATGGAGCCGCACCAGACGTTGTAGACCGGGTCGTCGAAGATGGACGTCTCGCGCAGGGGCTGGAGCCACTTGGAGGCGTCGGGAACCGCTCCCGGAGCCGTCTGGGAGGCGGGCATGGGCAGGACGGGGAGAAGCAGGAGAAGAAAAAGGATGCGCATGGGGAAAATCAGAGACCGAGTGTGGATTTCTGGCCGAGGTATCCGAAACCGTAGGTGGCGGTGAGCGTGTCGGCGGGTTTGGCCTGGAGGGTGCCGTCGCCCGGGGTGGCGGAGGAGGGGGAAAGGCGGACGCGGGCGGAAAGGAACCGGGAACTGGAGGACTCCTCGGTCACGGTGACTGTTTCGCGGTCGCCGGAGGCGCTGGTCACCACGATCAGACCGGACTCCGGTTTTGTGTAATCGAAATCCAGCGGGGCGCGGAGGCGAACGAGGAGGAACTCGCCCTCGCGGGCGAGGGTGAGGGACGACCCGGAGCGGGCGAGGTAGGCCAGGCTCAGATTGAACGGGGTGTTGTGTTGGATCCAACCTTCGGTCCAGCCCACGTTGCCGGCGCCGGGATTAAACGGGAAGTGTTGGTTCTTGGGGCTGCCGTCGATCACGAAGCGGGCCTCTTCGAGCCGACCGATGCCGCCGACGTGAAAACCATACCAGCCGTGCTCCACGCCCTCGAGTTCGCGCGGGGCGTCGTAGGAGAAATGACGGCCGGTGGGATTGCGGCCGAACAGGGCGTCGAAATGGGACCAGGCGATCTGATGCAGGCGGGCGGAAGCGGCCGGGTCGCCGACAAAGGGCAGCGCCGCGAAGATGGCGGCGGGCAGGCCGACGACGTTGCCCGGCTCGTTCCACATGGTGGGTTTCTCGCCCATGGGGGTCCATTGGTCGGGGGCGTCGCCGAGTTTGCGGAAGTCCCAAAGGTTATCGGAGCGGCGGATTACGACCGCGGCCCAGTCGTTGATTTTTTGGGCGAGACCGGCGGGTGCGTGGGCGGGGTATTCGGCGAGCAGGTGGGCGAGACCGGTCACGGTGATGAACTCGCTCATGCGTTGGCCCTTGGTGGTGAGCGGATCGTTCCAATCGAGGTGTGCGACCATCCAGGCGGCCTGGCGCACGGCGGCGTCGAGGTAGCGGGCGGCGTCGGCGCGGCCCTCGCGTCTGGCGACCTCGTGCAGGAGCAGATTCGGCTGCACGGAGAAGCCGGGGGGGTAGGCGCCCTTGGTGTTCCCGATCCGGGTTTTCAGCGCGAGCAGGTCGTGTTCGGTGCTCTCGTCGTAAGGGTAACGGTGGTCGGCGGCGGGATTGTCCCACGTCTGGAAAGCGAAGTCCCGCACCACCTCGTAGTTTTGGGCGGGCAGGTGGTCCTTCAGGACGGGCCAGGCGTAGAGGAAATAGGCGAGCTGCGACTTCATCAGCTCGTGGGTGGTGTTTTGAGTCACGATCACGTCCGCGCCCCAGTGGATGAGTTTCACCAGATCGGGGGCGTCGGCGGCGGGCGGGAGAAGTTTGCCCCAGAGTTTGGGGTCGGTCGGGGCCTCGTAGGTGATCTGGCGCGGGAGGCGGGCGTAGGCGGAAGGGTTGGAGAGCCACTGGGGGACGAGGGTGTGGAGTTCCCAGCCGAAGTGGTGGTCGTCGCGCCAGCCGTAGGAGCCGACGCATCGGCGGCGGTCGTTGCCGACGTAATGGCGGCTATCGATCATAAAATCGACCGCGCGCTGGGTGGTGATCCGTTCCAGCCACCACGGCCCGACGCGAAACGGCACGGAAAGCAGGTCGCCGACGGCGACGACGTAGCTGCGTCGGTCGGAGGGTTCGAACGCGGTGAAATCCCCGACCTCGCCGTCGAGTTTTCCCTCGAACACCGGGGCGCCTCCGCCGACGGGGAAGATCTGGAAAGACGCGCCGGCGCGACCCGGGACGGTGAAGCGTTTGGGGGCGCCGGAGTTGAAGCCGCTTTGGTTCAGGAAGACGCCCACCGGAGCGGAATAAAGCGCGGTCTCCTCCGGGCTGCCGGAAATGGGCGGCACGTCGCCGACCGAGGACGGCCAGATCACGACCTCCGCGACGCGCGCGATGTTATCGGGGGTTTTGGTGATCCAGAGGCGGAGCTTGGTCGTGGCCACGGTCACGGTGTCGTCGAACGCGAGTTTGAGCGCGGGCGACTTGTTGCCGGTCACGGTGGCGGAGGGCACGTCGACCCAGGTCCCGTCGCGCCAGAACTGCACGGTGAAATCGGTCAGGGTGTTGCCGCCGCCGTAGCCGGAAAACACGTGGAGTCCGGCGAGGGATTGGGGGGACGCGAACTCGAACTGAAGCCAATGGGGCGTGGAGGCGGCATCGCTTAGCCAGCGGGAAGCGTCGGAGGTGTTGCCGTCGATGGCCTTGGCGGCGGGGTGTCCGGCTCGGGTGCTGTTGGCCGTGACGGATGACGGCTTCAGCGGTTTGGGCGCCGGGGCGGCGAGGGCGGTGGCGAGGAAGGCCGGGCAGGCGCAGAAAACAGCCAACGGAAAAAGAGAGCGCATGGATTGGGGTTTAAGCGGGAAGGGTGGGGCGGGTTCCGGATCTATTCCTACTCGGGCGTGGGGGTCACAAAAAATCGATGGGGCGACGGGGGCAACCTGCGATGGCGAGTCCGGCGGTCAGGGCCAAGCGAGCGGCAGCGGGTCGGCGTGCACTTCGCCGACCGCGGCGAGGTCCAGCGGAACCGGGGCGTCGACCCACGGGTAATCGGTTCGCCGGGTGAAGGTGTTTCCCCGCATCTCCAGGCAGGCGAGCCGGCGGGCCTGCACCAACGCGGAGCCGACAAGAGCCACGGTATTGCGGTTAAAACTCACGCGGCCGTGCAAAGGGGCCGGACCCTCCGGCGCGTGGACCAGCAGCAGGTGTTGTCCGCACATGGCGAAACCGCAGGCGTCGAAGACATTTTCTTCGATTCGCAGGTCCGCGACCGGTCCGGATTCCCACCAATAGGCGGCGTCGGGCGGGACCTCGATGGCATTGCCGGAGGAATGAAAACGGTTGCCCGCGACGGTGATTTTTCCGGGCACGGTGAGCAGCAAGGCGCGGCCGCGGTTCGGGCCTATGGTGCAACCGCGGATCTCGGTAAGCATGGAGGCCTCGGCGCGGCGAACGGCGAGGGGACGGAAGGCCAGGTCGGGCAGGGGGCGGTCGAGGGTGAGCTCCTGGAGGCGGGAATTGAGCGTCCGGACGGCGACGACTCCCGCCTCGGCGAGGGTGGAAAGCGTGGTGAGATTCGCGAATTGGCAGGTATCGCCCGGGCGAAGATAGACGACGCCGGGTTGTTGATGGTGCATGGCCTCGACCACGACGCGGTCGGGGGCGGGCCAGGAATCCACACGGCGGTGGGCCCCGTGGAGATTGGCCCCGTCATCGAACATCCCGCGGAACTCGCAATCGAGGAGTTTGATGAAGCCGCCGCAATCCACGGCGTGAACGGCATCCACCCAGGTGCTGAAGAGGCGATCGCCGGACGGGATGACGCGGATACGCCTCCAGGTGAGGTCGCGGCAGGCCTGGGCGACGACGCCCATGCCGAGGGCATGGTGGATGGTGACGTCCTCGAGGGTCACGGCGTCCGACGTATCGAGCACCACGGCGGGGGCGACGCGGTCTCCGTGCATAAAAATAATCGGGCCGCCGAGGGGCGGGAGTTGGGAAAAATCGGCCTCGATGCGGAACCGGCCGCCGCCGAGGTCGGTGGCGCGGTGGGTGCGCTCGATCTGCCAATTCTCGTGGAAGCGGGCCGCGGGCTCGCGGCGGGCGCGATCGAAGGCGAGGACGTTGTAGAGATGGCCCGAGGGCCATTCACCGCCCCCGATGGCGGTGAGGCGTCCGGCGTTGACCGTGAAGGTGTCGGCTCCCGGGGCGGTGGTGAACTCGAAGCCGCCGGGGATGTGCGCGGTCACCTCGGCCTCGGTGAAGCCGGGTCGGATCCAGTCGATGGTGAGGTTGCGTATCGTGATCCGCCGGGAGTTTTGGACAAGCAGCGGGATCAGCACGCCCTCCACGAGGATCCGGGCGCCGTTGCCCTCGAGCGTGAAGTCGCTCGCGTCGGACAGGTCGAAGAGAATGGGTTTCACCCCGGAGTCGTTGTTGCTGATCCAGACCTGACGGTCGGGCAGGAGGCGGGGGGAAACAAGGTGCTCGCCGGCGGGCAAGGTGACGGAGGCCTGGCCGGCGCGCACGGCGTCGCCGACCAGGCGATGGAGGTCGAGTGCGGTGGTTGCGGGGTTGGCGGCCATGGAGGGGTTCAGGGGGCCGACGGGGTGATCACGACACGATAAAACCGGCGGGGGGCTTCGGGTTCGGAGGCATCGGTGAACACCAATACGGCTCCCTGGCCGACCTGCGCAGGGCCGACGTTGTTCCAACTATCGTCGGCCAGGGAAAACGAACGCTGGAGCTGGTAGCCGTAGGCGTCGAGCGAGGCGACGCGCACGATCCACGAGTCGTCCGAGCGTTCGAGCGTGGCTTGCGGAATGGTCAGCGGGGACCGCACGGAGAACGTGCGTTCGACAGGCTCGGCGGCCCCGAAATTGTCGCCGCCCGGCTGACTCGCGCGGACGGTGACCGAGCCGACGCCGGTCAACGTCAGGGTGTCCGCCGCGATCGTGGCCGGACCGGAGACCACCGAAAACTCCACCGGCAGGCCGGAGCTGCTAATAGCCACGAGGGGCAGGGGGGCGGTCCCCAGTGTTTGATCAGGTATGGGGTCGAAGGTGATGGACTGCGGGAGTGCCTGGATGGCAAAGGTCGCGGTCGCCCGGCCCTCGTAGTGCGGATCGATGACGACGGCGGACACGGTGTAGTCGCCGATCGCAAAAGGGGCCGAGGGCTGGTCGTCGTAGGTCACCTCCACCGCGAGGCCGGGTGGTGTGGTGGTGACGGTCACGGACCGGGCGTCGCCGGTGTAAAAGGGGGTAAGATCGCCGAGGTTGACCGTGGCGGGGAGCTTTGCCACGAGGAAGGTCTGCTCGACGGCGACGGCGGGCAGGAAGGCGACGTCGCCGGCCTGGGTGCCGCGAATGATGACGGGACCGACGCCGGTGAGCGTGAGCGTGCCGCCGGCGAGGGCGGCGGGGCCGCTGACGACGGAGAACGCGACCGGCAGGCCCGAGCTCGCGGTCGCGGCCAGCGCGAAAGGCGCGTCCCCGTAGGTGCGGTCGGGCAGGGGCGCGAAGGTGATCGACTGGGCGGCGGCGTCGGCTCCGGGGGTGAAGGTCGTCTCCACCTCGGCGAATTGCACCGAGGACGTGTTGGCGGAGTTCAGGTAGGCGCCGGAAAAGACGAACCCGACCGCGTTGTAGCGCGGGCTGTAGACCGGGCTGGCCGGCACGGTCTGGCTGCCGCCGGAGGCGAGGCCGTTGTTGTTCGGAGTGGAGTCGGTGTAAGTGGAACTCAAATACACGACATCGGGCGCGCCGCCGACACCGGGCCGGACGACACGGGACACGACGGTGACCCCGGTGGACGTCCGGGTGATGGTCTGCTCGGCGAGAAGCGAAACGACGCCGGTGGGTGAGTTGGCGCCGACATAGGCGGGCGCGGCGTCGGGGCTGCGGGAAGAGGTGCCGAAGATGGACGAGGCGAAATCGCCGGACGAGGTGCCGCCGACGCGTTCGTAGAGGTTGTTCGTGGCGGACGCCTGGGCCATGGCGGTGTAGCCGAGCCAGTTGTTCACCGTCTTGCTACCCGCGGCGTTGGGGTTGTCGAAGAGGCCGAAGCGGAACCACTGGCCCTGGCCGCCGGTGCCGGCGGGCGTGTTTACGGTCAGCCGGGCCATCATCCGCACGGAGTCGCCCACGGTCGCCAGGGTGCGCGGGGTGAAGGTGGAGAAAAACGGCACGGAGGCTCCGCTGGTGCCGGCGCCGTTGCCGGCGTTGAGAAGCGGGCTGGCGGTGTCCGCCCCGGTGACCACGGTCGAATTGGTGGCCAGCCAGCCGGTGACGGGTTCGGTGAAGGCCCGGCGGTCGATCACCAGGGTGGCGGAGGCGGTGCCGGCGTAATTGGCGTCGTCGACCGTCGCGACCACCGCGTAGGAGCCGACCGCGGCGGGTGGAACGGCCGAGCCCGCGTAGGTGACGGTGACCGGCAGATCGGCGGGAGTGGTGGTCACTGAAACCGATTTGGGCCGGCCGTCGAAGCGGGTCAGCAGCTGACCGAGCACGAGCGTGGCGGTGGCCTTGGTGACGACGAGGGTCTGCTCGGCGGAGGCCGGGAGGTGGTTGGGGCCGCCGGCCTGGACGGCACGGACGACCACCGGGCCGGCGGCGAGCGGAGTGAGGACGCCGTCCGCGAGTTCGGCCAGGCCGGAGACCAGTTCAAAGGTGACGGGCAGGCCCGAGGAGGCGGAAGCGGCGAGGGGCAGCGGGGCCGCGTCGAGCGGGCGGGCCTCGAGGGTCGGGAAGGTGATCGCCTGCGTCGCGCGCCCGATCACGAAGGTGGCGGTGGCCGAGCCCGCGTAGGCTGCGTTTTCGATGGTCGCTTCAACCGTGTAGCTGCCGGCATCGGTCGGCGCTGTGGCGGCCCCGTCGTAGGTGTAGGCGAGCGTCAGGCCCGGCGGCGTGGTCACGGCGGAGGCGTCCTTGGGGAGGCCGTCGTAGGTCGCGGCGAGCCAAGTGAACGAGACCCCGGCGGGCGTCTTCGCCACCTGGAAAGTGCGTTCGACCACGGGTGCGGGGGAGTAGGTGGCGTCGCCCGTTTGGGAAGCGCGCACCGTGACGGCACCGGCACCGGTCAGGGTAAGGACGTTGGCGGCTAGGGTGGCGGGGCCGGAGACGATGGAAAACGACACCGGCAGGCCCGACGAGGCGGCGGCGAGGAGCGGAAACGGCGCGTCGCCCAGGGTGCGGTCACCGGGTGGGGGAAAGGTGATGGTTTGCTCCTGGCGCGGGGCGCCGGGGGAAAAGGCGACGCGGACGTCCGTGAACCGGGCGGTGGCGCCGGTGGTGGCGATGTAGGTCCGGGCGAAGGCGAAGCCGGCGGCGGTGTAGGTCGGATTAAAGGTGGGATCGGGGACGGACTGGGCGGCGGAGACCGAGCCGTTGTTGTTGGGCGTCGTATCGGTGAAGCTGTAACGCATCAACGTGGTCGCGGGCGTGGTATCCAGGCGTTGCAGGAGATGCGTGATCACGACGCCGGTCAGGGACCGGGTGACGGTGACCTCGAAGGCGAGGGGGGGATTGGTGGCGGCCGAGCTGGTGCTGACCGGGGCGGGGCTCGAGTCGGGGTTGCGCTGGGTCGCACCGGAACCGCTGGAGAACAGCGTGCCGGCCGGCGCCGAGGTGCGTTCCCAGAGGGATGTCACCATTCCGGTGCATCCCAGCCAGCCGGTGGCGACACCGGGGGCCTGGCCGCGGTTGTCGTAGAGGCCGAAGCGGAACCAGTTTCCTTGGCTGGCCACACCGGGGACGCTCAGCTGCAGACCGCCGGTGAGAACGATGCGGTCGCCGGGATTTACCAGGGTGATCGGCGAAAAGAGCGACTGGAGGGTGTTTGTGCTGAACGCGTCGGTCGTGTCATTGGGGTTTAGCAGCGGCGAAGACGGAGCGGTCGGAGATACGGTGACCTTGCCCTCGATATTCGAGGCCCAGCCGGTCAGTCCGGTGGCGGTCAGAGCGGGCTGGACGATGGTGAAAACGCCGCTGGCGGAGGCTTCGTAAAGCGGGTGGTCGATGCTGGCGGAGAACGAGTGGATGCCGGCGAGGGCCACCGAGCTCGCGGCGCCGTTAAAGACAAAGGCCACCGGCAGGCCCGCGGGGACGGTGGTGAACGTCGGGGTGAGCGCGGCGCCGGTGGCGGTCGCGGTGGAACTGGTGATGCTCAAGGTCGCGGGCAGATTGCGGATCACCAGCGTGGCCGAGGCGGAGGCGCTCGCGATGGGATCGTCGAGGTAGGCGTCGACGGTGTAGTGGCCGGGCAGGTTGGGGACGGTGGGCGAGCCGTTGTAGGTCACCAGCGTGGGGAGGCCGGGGGGCGTGGTGGTGACGGCCAGGGGCTTGGGGTTGCCGTCGTAGTCGGTCGTGAGGCTGGCGAGGGAAAGGGTCACGGCCGGCGGGCCGGCGGCGAAGTCGTTGGTCCCGAGCAACACCACGTCGTCGACGGCGAAGGCTCCCGGGGCGACTCCGCCGACGGTCCGGCTCTCGATGCGAAGCGCGGTCAGGTCCGGGATGTTTTCCAAGCCGAGGTCGGAAAGGGGCACGACCACCCGCTGCCATCCGGGCGTGGCGGCGACGGAGACGGGATAGGCTTCGAGGGTGATGCCGGTCCGGGAGGCGCCGATCTGCAGGGGGGGCGGCGCCGACGCGCCGGAGCTGAGCCAGAACGACAGGGCGGCGTAGCCGGAGGTGGAGCGGGCCGGTGTGGTGAAGGTGATCGTCCGCGGGGCGGAGGCCGAACCCGCGATGGCGGAGGCTCCGCGCCGGATCAGGGCGGTGGAGCCGACCGTCACGCCCGAGGCGGGGACGGAGTTCCAGCCGGCGAGGACGGAGTCCGCGTAGATCACTTCGCTTGGTCGGGACGCGGCGGGGGCGCCGTCCAATTCACCCACCACCACGCCCAGGCCGCTGGTCGCGAGGTAGACGCGACCGTGGGTGCGGGCGTCGCCGGTGATCTCGTTCAGGTAGCCGAACTGATGCTGGCTGTCGTTTATGCGCACCCATGTGGCGCCCTCGTTGTCGCTGCGGTAGAGTCCGGAGACGTTGTTGATTTTGCCCCAGATGTAGACGGCCTGGGCGGTGGCGCCGGGGGCGGGCGCGCCGAGGCCGAACTGGTAGATTTCGGCGACCGAGGGGTTTTTGGTGAAAGTCCCGCCGTAGTTGGTGCTGCGATACAGACCGGAGCTGCCCGCGCCGACCCAGAGGTGTCCGGGTTTGCCGAGCACGGAGCGGAAGCGGGAAAAGGCGGAGGGGTGTCCGCCGGAGATCTGCGCGAAGGTGGCGCCAGCGTCGGTGCTGGTGAGCAGGCGGCGGCCGGTGGGATCCCACAGGTAGAAGCGGAGCGGGTCGACGGAGTCGGCGAGAGGCCAGACCGAGCCGTGGGCGGTCGCGCGACGGACGGTGTGATTGCCGGTGTCGGCGACGTAGTAGTTGATGCCATCGGGATCGCCGGCGAGTGCGCCGGGGGCGAGGAAGCGGGCGGTGGTGCCGGTGCCCTCGGCGGTGCCCGACGCCCCGGGTGAGCCGGCGACGGAGGAAACCACGCCGGCGGGGTCGATGCGGCGCAGGGTGTGGTTGCCGGTGTCGGCGACGTGCAGGTTTCCGGCGGGATCGAGGGCGAGGCCCCGGGGGGAGCTGAAGCGGGCGGCGGTCCCGGCCCCGTTGGTCGTGCCGGGCGTGCCGGCCAGTCCGGCCCAGGTGGTGGCGACGCCGGCGGAGGTGATTTTGCGGATGACGTGGTTGCCGGTGTCGGCGACGAAGACATTCCCGGAGGAATCGACGGCCAGGCCGCGCGGGGAGTTGAAGCGGGCGGAGGCGCCGGTGGCGTTGGTGGAGCCGGCCAGGCCGGCGCCGCCGGCGAGGGTGGTGACGGCGCCGGAGGGGGAGATTTTGCGGATCACGTGATTGCCGGTGTCGGCGACGTAGAGATTGCCCGCCGAATCGGCGGCCAGCCCGGCGGGGGATTGGAAGCGCGCGGAAGGGCCGAAGGCGTCGGTCGAGCCGGCGGAGCCCGCGAGCCCGGCGAACGTGGTGGTGATCCCGCCCGTGGTGACCTTCCGGATCGTGTGATTGCCGGTATCGGCGACGTAAAGCGCGCCCGACGCGAAGACGAGGCCCGAGGGGGAGGAGAAACGGGCGGAGGAACCGGTGGCGTCGATCGAGCCGGAGAAGCCCGCCGAGCCGGCCAGAAGGGTCGTCGACTCGTCGGCGTTGATGCGGCGGAGCGTGTGATTGGCCGTATCCGCCACGTAGCGGGTGCCCCCCGGCGCGACGGCGATCCCGGCGGGCGACGAAAATCGCGAGGCGGACGCGGTGCCGGTGGTCGAGCCGGAGACCCCGGCGGCGCCTGCGACAAACGAGACGGTCAGCACGCCGCCGGACGAGATCACGGCGGAGCTCGGCACCAGCGACCAGGTGGCGCCGTTGTCCGTCGACCGGTAGGCGGGCGAGCCGACGGGGCACCAGAGCAGGCTCGAGCCATCGGCGGAGAACTCCAGGCGGCCGACGCCATTCACGGTAGGTGCGGGAGGGGAGGGGAAGGTGGACCAGGTGGCGCCGGCGTCGGCGGAGTGGAACGCGGTGCGCGAGTTGTAGCGCAGGACACGGTTGGGCGCCAGGGCGGCGCCGCGCACGTTGTTGGTGCTGCCGTCCCCCGGCTCCACCCGGCCGCGGCGCGGCGACCGGTTGAGGTTATCGTGGCGAAAGCCGGTGTAGTCTCCGACAACGCTGAACAGGGGCGGTCCGGCGGCGGGGCTGTAGAGCCCGAGCGGGACGAGTTCCTCGAGGCCGTAGTTGAAGAACGTCCAGCGGCGGGACGCGTTTGCGGCGGAGAGATTACCGGTCGCGAAGAGTCCGTAGCCGGTGTTGAAAAACACCCGGTTCGAATCGAACGGATCGATGTCCACGTCGGTTATCCAGTGCGGTGTGACGGTGGACGACCAGGGCGAGCGTCCGGGGTCGAGCGTGCCGCTGCGCAGCACCTCGGTCCAGGTGGCGCCGCCGTTGGTGGAGCGGTAGATCTCGTCGCGCGGATACCAGCGCAGGCAGGTGCTCACCACCACGTGGCCGGGCACGCGCGGATCGGCGGATACGCCCGCGTAAAAGCCCTGGCCTCCGGGCAGGGTGAAGGGCGTCCACGTGGTGCGGTCGGCGGAGAGTTTTGCGACCTGGTGGACGGTGGGGTAGTTGCCCGGACCGCTCTGGTTGGCCCAGGTGACGTAGAATACGCCGGCGGCGTCGAAGGAGCCCTGCAGGGCAAACATCTCCGCGCCGGGGGTGCGGCCGGGCTGGCCGGGGGTGGCGACCCACGTCGCGCCGAGGTCGTCGGAATGCCACAGGCTCGCGCTGGTCAGGTTGCGGGCGGAGGCGTAAAGGCGGCGGTTCGGGCCGGGGGAGGCGTTGGCCGGGGCGAAAAGCAAAAACAGCAGGTCGGTGCCCGGGAAGGCGCCCAGCTTGGACCAGGTGGCGCCGTGATTGGTGCTGCGCCAGAGACCGTCGTTGCCGGAACCGGCGAAGACGTAGGCGCCGTTGTCCGGGGACACGGCGAGGCGTTCGCCGGCGCCGCGGCCCTCGCCGTTGCCCGCCATCTTGAAACCCGGGGTGGTGTAGCCCAGCCAGGTGTTGCCGCGGTCGGTGGAACGGTAGAGGCGCGAGGGCAGTTTCCAGGACTCGGTCCCGCTGTATTGGCCGGTGGCCATGTAGAGGCGATCGGGATCGTTCGGATCGAGGCCGACGCCGAGCACGCCGTGGTGTTGGAACTCGTTGTTCAGGCCCCCGATCTCGTTGTTCAGGGGAATCCAGCGGTCCGTGGCGGGGTCTAGCCGGTAGATGCCTCCGACATCGGTGCGCGCGTAGACGAGGTTGGGCTCGGTCGGGTGAAAAATGGTCCCGGTCACAAAACCGCCGCCGCCGATCTCCACCGTGCGCCAGGTGTAGCTCTGGGCGAGGAGTCCCGCGGAGAACCAGGCCAGCAGAAACAGCCAGCCCGCGAGGCGAGGGAGGACTCGCGCGAACAAAGCAAGACGAGGGCTCGAAGGGGGCATGGCAGGGGAGTTTGCGGGAGGGGAATCGCGCGGGTTTTAGATTGCGAAATAATTTAACAATAAATCAATAGTGTTTTTGGCCCAAAATTTCGCCGCACCCGCGCGGAGTTGGCATTTGGGCCCATATCCAAATCGTCCCAAAGCCCGTCCTCGAACCATGTCCTCGCCCCAAACCAACCTGCTCTGGTATCTTCAAGCCGCCCGAAGCTGGGACGAGGCTCTGCCGCTGGGCAACGGGGCGTTGGGCGCGATGGTCTTTGGCGGGGTCGCGCAGGAGCGGATCGCGCTGAATGACGACACGTTCTGGATGGGCGCGCCGCACGTTTACGACCGGTCGGAGGCCTCTGCGGCGTTGCCGGAGATACGGCGCCTGCTCTTTGCGGGGAGGGAGGCGGATGCGGCCGAATTGGCGGGGGCGCGATTCATGGGATCGCCGCCCTTTCAGACGGCGTATCAGCCCATCGGAGACCTCGAGCTCGACTTTGGCGGCGCTGTCGCCGGCGCCGCGGACTACCGTAGGGAACTCGACCTCGCGAACGGCGTGGCGACGGTCCGGTTCCACGAGGGGGGGCGGACGGTGTCGCGGGAGTGTTTTGTCTCGGCGCCGGACCAGGTGCTGGTCCTGCGGGTCGTGGCGCGGGGCGGTCCGCTCGCCGTGCGTGTGAGTCTGAAGTCGGCCTTCCCGGGCGGGCAACGGGCGCTGGGCGGGGATGGGCTGGTCTGGGAAGGACGCTGGCTCAACGACGGAACCGAGCGGCCGTGGACGGCGGATGTGCGCGAGCCCGGCATGCGTTACGCGTTGGCTTTGCGGGTGCTGGCCGACGATGCGGCGGCCGGGTATCGGGACGGGCTGTGCGTGGACGGGGCGGGCGGATTCACGTTGGTCCTGGCGGCGGCGACCTCCTTCGTGGACTATCGCAACATCGGCGGCGACGCGCTGGCCAAGGCGACGGGACGGGTCGAGGCGGCCGCTCGGCGCTCCTACGCCGACCTGCGGGCGAGGCACGTGGCCGACGTGGCCGCGCACATGGGGCGGGTGACCTTGGAACTCGGGCGGGGCGGGGGGCACGACCAGCCCACCGATCTGAGGTTGGAGGCGGTCAAGGCCGGCGCGACGGACCCGGGCTTGGACGCGCTTTTTTGCCAATATGGGCGTTATCTTTTGTTCTCCTCCAGCCGGCCCGGCACCCAGCCGGCCAATCTGCAGGGCATCTGGAACCCGGACATCGCGCCGGCCTGGGGCAGCAAATGGACGACCAACATCAATCTGCAGATGAACTACTGGCACGCCGAGACGGGCAATCTCGCCGAGTGTCACGGGCCGCTCTTCGACCTGCTCGACGACCTGCGGGCGACCGGTGCGGCCACGGCGAAAAACCACTACGGGGCGCGAGGGTGGGTGGTGCATCACAACGTCGACCTCTGGCGGGGGGCGGCCCCGGTGGACGGCGTGTGGGGGATCTGGGCGCTTGGCGCGGCCTGGCTGGCGCGGCACGCGTGGGATCATTTCTTGTTTTCGCAGGACGACGAATTCCTGCGGCGCCGGGCCTGGCCGATCCTGCGGGAGGCGGCCTTGTTTCTCACCGATTTTCTGGTCGAGGCGCCCGAGGGTTCGCCGGTGGCGGGGCGTCTCGTCACCTGTCCCTCGCATTCGCCGGAGAACCGCTTTATCCGGGCCGACGGGAGCGAGGGCTTGTTCACCTATGCGGCCACGATGGACCTCATGATCGTGCACGACCTCTTCACCGCCTGCATCGATGCGGTGGCGCGCCTGCGCGCGGTGGATGAGGCCGGGTTTGCGGACGAGCTCAGGGACAAACTTTCGCGGCTGGCTCCCCTGCAGATCAGCCCGGCGACCGGGCGTTTGCAGGAGTGGGTCGAGGACTATGTCGATGCCGAGCCCGGACACCGGCATGTCTCGCACGCCTTTGGGCTCTACCCGGGGCACCAAATCACCCGCGACGGCACGCCGGCGCTGGCGGCGGCGGTGCGACGGACCCTGGAGCTGCGGTTGGCCCACGGCGGGGGCGGGACCGGTTGGAGCCGGGCCTGGTTGATCAGCCTCTTTGCGCGGCTGGGCGACGGCGACGCGGCGCATGGGCATTTGTCGGCCCTCCTCGCGAAATGCACCTTGCCCAATCTTTTCGACACGCATCCGCCGTTTCAGATCGACGGGAATTTCGGCGCCTCCGCGGGGGTGATCGAGATGCTCCTGCAGAGCCGTGCGCCGCGGGAGGACGAGCCGGAGGTCTACGAAATCCATCTCCTACCGGCTCGGCCGGCGGCGTGGGCGTGCGGGAAGGTCACGGGCTTGCGGGCCAGGGGCGGTTTCGAGGTGGATATCACCTGGAAGCCGGAGCGGGGCGTCCGGGCGCGGGTGAGGGGGGGAGTGCGGGCCAAGGACGCGCGGGTGCTCTGCGGGGCGGAGACGCGGATGCTGACCGGCATCGCCGGCCGGGAGGCGGAGCTGCATTTCGCGGCGGGGTGAGCCGCCGGGGCCGGGCCCTTACAGGCGGGGCACGATGACGGGCTTGGCGGGCGGGCGGACGGTCGAGGCGCGCACGATGGCCTGGGTGGGGAACACGATCAATTCGCCTTTGGTCTGGGGGGCGGTCTCGGGCTTGATCAAAAGCTCGACCGCGCGCGCGCCCATCTGGCGAAGGGGCTGCCGCAGCGTGGTGAGTTGGGGGGTCGAGGTCCGGGCGGCGAGGGTGTCGTCGAAGCCGACGATGCTGATGTCGTCCGGCACGCGGAGCCCGGCCTGGGCCAGGACTTCCATGCAGCCGAGAGCGACGGCATCGTTGGCGCAGAACAGCGCGGTGGGCAGCGTGCCGCCAGCGTTTTTTCCCATCCAGGCGCGTAGGGCGTTGCGACCGCTCTCGGTGCTGAAGCCGGCCTCGATGTTTTTGGCCGTCTTGCCCAGTCTGGCGGCGGTCAGGGCGCGTTGGTAACCGGCGAGACGCCGTTTGGTGCCCTGCATGCCCTCCGGTCCGGACAGATGCAGGATGTCGCGGTGGCCGAGCCCGATCAGGTGGCTGACGACCTCGAAGGCGCCGGCCTCCTCGTCGGATTCGATGTCGATCACGCCGGGAATGGGGTTGTTGGAGTGGAGGGAGACGAAGGGGGTGTGCGCGGGCACGATATCGGTCTTGGTCTCGGAGATCACGGGCGCGACCAGGATCAGGCCGTCGATGCGACCGTCGCAAAAATCGGCGAGGCGGCCGGCGTCGAGATTCCAATCGTGGAGGGTGAAGACCGTGATGTTCTGGTTAAAGCGTCCGGCCGCCTCGAGCACACCGTTGAGGATCTCGAGGAAGTAGGCGTTCAGCTCCCCCGAGTCGACGACCGCGGCGAGCCCCAGCGTGCTCATCTGGCGGCGATTCAGCGCGCGGGCGGCGGCGTTGGGGCGGTAGCGCAGGCGGGCGGCTTCCTCGAGGATGCGGATGCGGGTTTCGGGCGATATGCGGGTGGACGTGCGCGAGCCGTTCAGGACCGCCGAGGCGGACATGGCGGACACGCCGACGGCGCGGCCCACATCCGCCAGGGTGGCGGGTTTGGCTTTCAGGCTTTTTCGGGCGCGTGGCATTTCAGCCACTTGGTGTAGGGCGGCGGAGATGTCCTCAAGCATGATAATGGCCGGGGGAGGCCGGGGGCTAGAGCGCGACCACGACGGCGGACTCGTGCGGTGCGGGGCTGAGCCGGACGCCTTGGGCTCCGGCGGTCGCGGCGGCGCCGTTGCAGGAGCGCACGGACGGGATGTTGATCAGTTCAAAGACCAGGCCTGGAAGAGGGGCCGACCAGGCGAGGGTGATCTCGCCGGACGCCCGCGTGGCGTTGATGCGGGCGGCGCAGGAACCATCCAGGCGCGGAATCTCGCACGAACACGTCTCCCCCTCGGCAAGTTCGTAGAGGCGCACGCACAATCCCCGCGCATAATCGTAGTCGGGTCGATCGGTGTTGGCGCCGACGGGGAGAAGCGTTCCCGGGCGCACGTAGAGCGGCAAGCCGAGGAAACCGTGGGTCTCGCGCCGCCAGCGCCCCCCCTCGACCACCTCGCCGGTCAGCAACCGGGTCCAGCGGCCGGACGGCAGGTAAAACTCCACCTCGCCCCCTTCGCTGAACACCGGAGCGACCAGGAGGTCGGGTCCGAGAAGATACTGGCGATCCAGCGTGGCGCATGCGGGGTCCTCGGGGAATTCGAGCAGCATCGCGCGCAGCATGGGCACGCCGGTGCGGGTCGCCTCGACCGCGGCCGCGTATAGCGCGGGCATGAGCGAGCACTTGAGCCGGATGAAATGGCGGAGGACGTCGCATGCCTCCTCGTCGTAGTTCCACGGCACGCGGTAGCTGGTGCTGCCGTGGAGGCGGCTGTGGGACGACAGAAGGCCGAAGGCGAGCCAGCGCTTGTAGACGGCCGCGGGCGGTTTGCCCTCGAAGCCGCCGATGTCGTGGCTCCAGAAACCAAAGCCGCAAAGGGCGAGGGAAAGGCCGCCGCGCAGGCTCTCGGCCATGGACTCGAGGGTGGACTGGCAATCGCCGCCCCAGTGCACGGGCAGACGCTGGCCGGAGGCGTAGGTCGAACGGGCGAAAACGCACGCCTCGCCCGCGCCGCGGGTCTCCTCCAGCACGCGGAACACGCACTCGTTGTAGAGAATCGGATACAGATTGTGCAGGTGGGCGGGGGCGGAGCCGTCGTGGTAGACGACGCCCTCGGTCGGGATGCGTTCGCCGAAATCGGTCTTGAAACTATCCACGCCCATGGCGACGAGGCGGCGGAGATGGGCGGCATACCAGGCGGAGGCGGCGGGATTGGTGAAATCGACGATGGCCATGCCCGGTTGCCACTGGTCGGTCTGCCACACCGTGCCGTCGGGGCGTTTGAGGAAAAAGCCGCCCGCCGCCCCCTCGGCGAAAAGCCGGGAGCGCTGGCCGATGTAGGGGTTTATCCAAACGCACACCCGCAGGCCGCGGTCGTGCAACCGGCGGAGCATGCCCTCCGGGTCGGGGAACACCGCCGGGTCCCACTGGAAGTCGCACCAATCGAACTCCCGCATCCAAAAACAATCGAAGTGGAAAACATGCAGGGGCAGGTCGCGCGCCCTCATGCCCTCGATGAAACTGGTGCAGGTGGCCTCGTCGTAGTTGGTGGTGAAGGACGTGGTGAGCCAAAGGCCGAATGACCAGGCGGGCGGGAGGGCGGGGCGGCCGGTGAGGGCGGTGAGGCGGGCGAGGATCCGCTTCGGGGTGGGCCCGAGGATCACGAAGTATTCCAGGCTTTCGCCGGCCTGGCTGAACTGCACGTGGGAAACGTGTTCCGACGCGACCTCGAAGGAAACGTGGCCGGTCTCGTTGACCAATACGCCGTAGCCGCGATTGGTCAGGTAGAACGGGACGGCCTTGTAGGCCTGGTCGGACGAGGTGCCGCCGTCCTTGTTTTGATTTTCGACCACCTGGCCGTTTTTCACGAAAGCGGTGAACCGCTCGCCGAGACCGTAGACGTTCTCGCCGACGCCGAGGGAAAGTTTTTCCCGCACGTAGGCCTTGCCGTCGCGGGTGAGGTAGGCGGCGGCGCCCGGCCCGGAGCGGGTGAGCAGGCGGCCATCGTGCTCGAAGGTAAGGCACCAGGATGGACGGGAAAGGCGGGCGACGAGATCACCAGCGATGAGGCGGACCTCGTTTTCGGACTCCTCGATGCGAACCGGGGCGTCGCCGGGAAGCGAAAGCGGTATGCCGGGACGATGATTCGGGCCGCCCGAGTAGTGTTCGACGCGCACCCGGATCACTCCTTCGAGTGGACTGGACAAGGTCCAGGTCAGCATCGGTCCGCCGAGGGTATCCCCCCGGTGGCGGATGGGGCGGGTGGGGGCGTGGACGACAAGGCGATCACCCTCGCGGGTGAAGGCGCGCGCCTCGGCCGAGGCGTGCGACGTTACTCCGGGTTGGAGCAGCCAAAGACCGTCGGTGAATTTCATGAGAAGGAATTAACGCCCGGGTGGGCGGCGAAAACGGAAGGGCGGGGAAAACAGCTAGGTTTAACAATAAATCTAAATCGTAAAAACGGTGCAAGTGATTTCCTGCGTTCGGGCCCAAGTAGGCGGCGGGGTCACCAATCAAATCAGGTTTGCGCGCCGCTCGTTCCCGCGGGGGTGAAGATGGTCAGGCCGGTGAGGTCGCGCGGGCGGCCGGGAAGCACGAGGCTGGCGAGGTAACCGGCGGTCATGCACACGAGCACCGACGATGGCAGATAAAGCATGAAATGGGCGTCGGTGGACTTTAGCCAGAGACTCCACGCCACGCTCGCGAAGGCGCCGGTGATGGCCCCGGCGGTGTTGGCCCGGCGGGTGAACATGCCCAGCGAATAAAGACCGACGATGCCACCGCCGAGCAGGCCCAGGATGGTGTTCCAGAGGGCGAACATCGAGGTGATCTGGAGGGTGGCCATGTAGGCGGCGATGGCGGTGCCGAGCAGGCCGACGGCGTAGGCGTTGCCTTTCAGAAATCGCAGGTTCTGGGCCGGGGTGGCGTCGGGTCGAAATCGCCGGTAAAAGTCTTGGTGTAGCAGTGTCGCCACGCTGTTCATGCTGCTCGAGACGGTGGACATGGCGGCGGCGAACACGGCGGCGATGATGAGACCGGCCACGCCGGTGGGCAGGGCGGTGACCAGGAAGGCGGGCAGCACCTGATCGTTGGTCGAACCGAGCAGGAGCTGCTCGGGATGGTGATGGAAGTAGACGTAGAGAGCGAAGCCGATGGCGTTGACCAGAACACCGATCACGAAGCCGCACCCGATGTAGGTCGCGGAGGTGCGGCGCAGGACGGGCAGCGGGGTGGAGAACACGCGCTGGATGACTGGTTGGTCGCCGGCCATGTTTATCGTGTGCTGAAAAAGCGCGGCCATGCATAGAATCCAGGCGGAGGGCAGGGCGTAGTCCCAAGTCGGTAGGGCGAGGGTGAATTTTTGCTTTTCCGAAAGGAGGGCCCAGCCACCGGCGAAGCCCCCCGGGACCTCGGACGCGACCAACGCGACCACCAGCAGCGGGGTGAGCAGCATCATCAGGCCCTGCACGACATCGGTCCAGATAACCGCCTCAAAGCCCCCGACGGCGGTGTAAACCGTGGTGAGCAGCCCCATGATCACCACGCTCAGGACGACGTCGATTCCGGTGGTGGCGGAAAGCGCCATGGCGGGCAGCACGAGCACGACGGTGGTGCGGCCGATGGTTTGAAACAGGATGGCCTGGGCGCTGGCGATCAGGCGCAGGGAAACTCCGAAGCGCCGCTCCAGATACTCGAACGTCGAGGTGATTTGCAGGCGGCGGAGCAGCGGGAAAATGACCCAGCCCTGAATGCCGAACGCCACGAACATCATGAACAGGGGCAGGATCCAGATCGCGTTGGTCAGGTAGGCCATCGCCGGTATGGCGAGGAAGCTGATCGAACTCGCGCCGGTGGCGAACATGCTGAGGCCGGCGGCCCACCACTTCACCTTGCGGCCTCCGAGGGTGAATTCCTCGGCGGTCTCCTGTTTGCGTCCGAAATAAAACCCGATGGCCGCCATGGCTACGAAATAGGCGGCGATGACGAGGTAGTCGCCGACGCCGAGGGTGCGGGTGTAGCGGGCCGGGGCGATGGAGTGGAGCGCGGGGAGTTCGCCCCCGGTGCCCGGGGCGAGCGCGAGCTGGGCGGCGGGCGGAGCCACGGCCGTGGACCCGGCGGGCAGGGTGGGTTGGGAGAGGTCGGCCCAACCCTCGGTCACCGTATTGAACAGCAGCAGGCGTGGACCGGAGGCGGTCTCGGCGTGGAGAATCAGCGAGGCCTGGCCGGCCGGCCAGGCGGCCCCGGCGGCGGCGGGCACGGGCAGGGGGGGAAGCGCTTGCCAGCCGAAACGCACGCTGGCCTCGCGCGGGCGCGGCAGGAAGACCCAGCCGTCGGAGCGCAGGGAGCGCCGGCCGTCGGCGGCGACGCGTTCTCCGCCGAGCACGTGGAGTCCGCCATGTTGCGCGGCGACCAGGGGCCTGGCGCGGGGCGGGGAAGGCAGTTCGGCCTCGACTCTCCAGCCCTCGGCGGGCCGGGCGGGATCAAGGCTCCAGAGCGAGGTCGCGGCGGCGGGCGAGGCGTCGCTCGAAGCCGAAGGTCCCGCGACCACGTAAAGGCGGTTTTGGAGCAGGGCGGCGCCGGCGGGCGGACCGGCGTGCGGGAGATCCGGCCAGGTCTCGGCGACGAGTTTGCCGGCGCTCGATGAAAGTGCGTGCCCGGCGGTGGTGGGGCCGTCGGGCGAGTATCCGCCGAGCAGCACGATGTGTTGACCATGCACCACGGTGACGGCGTCCGCTCGTGGAGGCAGGTCGAGCGCCTGCGTGGTCGCGGTCCCGTCTGGCGCGATCCGCACCGCGTCGTCCAGCCATCGATCCTTTTGGCATCCTCCGATAAAAAACAGGGAGTCGCCGAGCTTGGCGTGGGCGGCGCCCACGCGATCTGCGGAGGGGGGAAGCGTGGGACCGGAGAGGGCGATGTCCACCGGGGCCGGCGGCGCCGTTTTCCCCGCGCCCGAGGCCGGGGAGGCGGCGAGGGCGACGGCGATGTGGCCAACCGCGAGGAGACGAACGAACGGGAAAAGCACGGAATTCAACACGGGAACGGGCACGCGGGCGGCGAAGGCCTCACGGCATGGGCACGAGCTCGATGCGGTCGGCGAAGAAGGCGCCTTCAAGCGCCCGAGAGGCGGTAAAGGCGAGGGTGTTCACGCCCGCCTTCAAGCGCACGGGGTGGGTGACCAGTGCCCAGGAATTGTGGGCCCGGGTGGAGGGAAACACCGGCAGGGCGGACTCGGTGCCATTGGCGCTCACGAGGAGGCCCGGGACATCCTTCTCCGGCGCCGAGTAGCGGAAACGAATCTGATATTCGCCGGCGCGGGAGACGCGCGCGGTGAGGGTGGCGCCGGCGCCCGGGCGGCGGGCGAAATTGGCGAGAAAGCCCATGCCGGAATAACCAAAGGCGACCGGCTTGTCGCCCATCCCGTTGGTGGCGTAGGCTCCGTTCGCGACTGCGCCCTCCTCGAACTCGTGGATGACGGCGTCAAGGGGCAGGTCGCGCGCGGCCACGAATGCGGGTTGGAGGCCGGCGTCGGCCTTGATGCGGGCCACCGCGGCGGCGTGTTCGGGGGCGTCGATCGGGCTGACCGGCGCGATGGAGAGGGAGAGTTTATCCACATCGAGCTTTTCGCTGATGATGTTGCGGGTCTTTTCCGAGAACAGACCGGTCACGCGGATCTCGCGATTGTCGATGCCGTTGAACTTCACGTTGGCGTCGCCGGTGGCGAGCACGAG